>JBNKWI010000006.1:0-70386 GCA_050299695.1 Paracoccaceae bacterium | reverse complement strand
GCCTCCCCTCTCCCTCGGGAGCGGGGATGGGGGAGAGGGGCGCTGCGTCGGGGGAAAACGGTCAATGCGTCAGGCATCGGCCCCGGTGAGCGCGCGGGCGAAATCTTCGGGGTCGAAGGGCGCGAGGTCGTCGATCTGCTCGCCCACGCCGATCGCGTGGATCGGCAGGCCGAACCTGTCGGCCAGCGCGACGAGGACGCCGCCCTTGGCTGTGCCGTCCAGCTTGGTCATGACGAGGCCCGAGACGTCGGCGATCCTGCGGAAGATCTCGACCTGGGACAGCGCGTTCTGCCCGGTCGTCGCGTCCAGCACCAGGAGCGTGTTGTGCGGCGCGTCGGGATCCTTCTTGCGGATCACCCGGACGATCTTGGCGAGCTCCTCCATCAGGTCCTGACGGTTCTGGAGGCGGCCCGCGGTGTCGATCATCAGGAGGTCGGCGCCCTCCCGTTCGGCACGGGTCATCGCGTCGAAGGCGAGACTCGCCGGGTCCGAACCCTCGGGCGCGGTCATCACCGGCACCCCGGCCCGTTCGCCCCAGATCTGCAACTGCTCGACCGCCGCCGCCCGGAACGTGTCGCCCGCGGCGATCACCACGCTCTTGCCCGCCGCGCGGAACTGGCTCGCGAGCTTGCCGATCGTCGTGGTCTTGCCCGAGCCGTTCACGCCGACGACAAGCACAACCTGCGGCCGCTTCGCGTAGACCGGCATCGGCCGGGCCACCGGCTCCATGATCCGCGCGATCTCGGCGCCGAGGATCCCCTTGATCTCGCGGGTCGAGAGCTTCCGACCCATCCGCCCCTCGGCGATGTTCGCGGTCACCCGGAGCGCGGTGTCGACCCCCATGTCGGAGGCGATCAGCAGCTCCTCCAGGCTTTCCAGCATCTCGTCGTCCAGCACCCGGCGCATCTCGGGCGCCGCCCGGTCCGCCCGTCCGAACATGCGCCCGAAGAAGCCGGGCCGCCGTGCCGTGGCCTCGGCGACCGGCGTGCCGGCCGGCAGGTCGGGCATGTCGAATTCGGGCATGTCGCCGTCGGGCACCTCCAGGGGCGGCGCCTCGGGCAGCGGGTCTGACCGGTCGGGAATGCCGAAGGGCTCGTGCTCGGGCGCCGGTTCGGGCGGCACCGGAATGTCCGGCGCGGGCGCGGGCGTGTCGGGGGCCGGCACCGGGGCAGGTTCCGGCTCCGGCACGGGCTCCGGTTCCGGCGGCACCGGCTGGGGTTCCGGCTCGGGCGCGGGCGCTGGCTCCGGGGCCGGCTCTGGCGTGGGCGCGGGGATGTCCGGCGCTACCTCCGGATCGGCGGCTTCGAGCGCGCCCCCGTCGGCGACGATCGCGTCGAGTCCCTCCTCGAGCTTCGAAGACGACTTGAAAAGCCGCTCCTTCAGTTTCGAAAAGAACGCCATCTGCGTCTCCCTCTGCTGATTGTCACCTAGTCTTTCGGCGCAGAAGTTGGAAGACCGCCCGGATCCGGGCCCCGGACAGATTGCTGTGGCCCTGTGCCGGGCCTTGTGGAAGGATGCGCGCATGACACGCCTGCCCTGCCTCCTCGCGCTCGTCGCGCTGCCCGCCGCCGCCCTCGCCGAAACGCCGATGAGCGCGCCGGCCTTCGAGGGCTACACCACCGGCAAGACGCTCTACTACGCCACGGACGGCTATGCCTACGGGATCGAGGAATATCTCGAGGGGCGCCGGGTGCGCTGGTCGTTTCTCGACGGCGAATGCCAGGAAGGCGAGTGGTACCCGCAAGGCGACATGATCTGTTTCGTCTATGACGGGATCGGCGATCCGCAGTGCTGGACGTTCTACGAGAAATCCGGCGGCATCACCGCGCGGTTCGAGAATGACCCGGAGAGCACCGAATTGGTGGAAACCCGCCAGACCCGCGACCCGCTGCTCTGCATGGGCCCGAAGACCGGCGTTTGACCCCGCGGCCACCGGATCTCCAGCGAAAAATGGCGCAAAGGGTCTTCCCTCGCGCCATCATTCAGATCCCGCCCAGGGCGGAAAGACGGATCAGTAGATGTAGCGGATCTGGTCGGTCCAGTAGCGCTCCACACGCTGCAACGTCCCGTTGGCATCCCGCAGACCGTCTTCGCTCACCACGTTCTGCGCCTCGAGCCCCTCGGCATGACGGTCGAACAGCTCCGCAACCACGTTCCGGATATGGCGGCCCTTTTCGGTCAGGCGCACACGCACGGAGCGCCGGTCCACCTCGCAGCGCTGGTGGTGCATGTAGCCCATCTCGACGAGCTTCTTGAGATTGTAGGAAACGTTCGAGCCCTGGTAGTAGCCGCGGCTCTTGAGCTCCCCGGCGGTCACCTCGTTCTCGCCGATATTGAACAGGAGGAGCGCCTGCACCGCGTTGACCTCGAGAAGCCCGAGCCGTTCGAACTCATCCTTGATCACATCGAGAAGGAGCCGGTGCAGCCGTTCCACCAACGCGAGGCTCTCGAGATACGTGCCGACGAAATTGTTCTCGGCCGTCGGGGAAATCTTCTGTTGCAGGCTCATCTCGTTCTCCGGCATTCGTCGATGCGGGAGACTGGCCTGCAAATCGAAAACATTCGGTTAAACTTCGAGGATTAGCCGTTTTCTGCCGATCCCGCGCCCCCGGAAATCCGCCCGACCAGGTTCGCGAACCGCACCGGCGGCGCATCGCGGCCGGTCAGCCAGGCCAGGATGTCATGGTCGTTCTCGGCCAGGAACGCTTCGTAAACATCCAGCGTCCCGGCATCGAGCCCGGCCAGACTGCGGTCCGCCCAGGCTCCGAGAATCAGATCGGTCTCGCGGATACCGCGGCGCCAGGACCGCATCCTGAGCCGCTTCAACCGTGTCTCGGCGCTCTCTCCGCTCACGCCTGGGCTTCGCGCAAGGCCCCGCGCAGGCGCTTCTCCAGGATGCCCATCCGCTCGATCGTCCGGGTCATCTCGCTGCGCAATCCGCGAAACTCGCGCAACAGGTCCGCCACCTCGCGGTCGAGCGTCTCGGCGCCGGGCGCATCGAGTTCGGCCCCCTCGCCGGTCAGGAGCCAGCGCAGCGAAACGTTCAGAATACCCGACAGCATCTGCAGCTTGTTGGCTCGCGGCTCGGCCAGGTCGCCTTCCCACTTGCGCACGGTGTCGGACTTTACGCCCAATCGGCGGGCCACATCCTCTTCGGTCATTCCGAGATGCTCGCGCGCCGCAGCGAGCCGGTCGCCGAATGTTGCCGCGTCTTCCGAATACCAGTCGTCGGATGTCTTTGCGCTTTCCATGGGGGGCGCCCTGTCCTTTCGAGGAAATATGTTGCTGGGGGTTATGTCTTACCATACGACCATTGCCCGGAGAGGTACAACCGGAGACGACCATGTCCTTGCAATCCGCGACATTGGCCCGGGTGAAGCCTTCGCCGACCATGGCGATTACCCAGCTCGCGGGCGAACTCAAGGCGGCGGGGCGCGACGTGATCGGCCTGTCGGCGGGCGAACCCGATTTCGATACGCCCGAACATATCCGCGAGGCCGGCAAGCGGGCGATCGACGCGGGCCACACCCGCTACACCGCGGTCGACGGCATCCCGGAACTCAAGGAAGCTATCTGCGCCAAGTTCGCCCGCGAAAACGGTCTCGCCTACCAGCCGCGCCAGGTCAGCGTCGGCTCGGGCGGCAAGCAGGTCCTGTTCAACGCGCTGATGGCGACGGTAAACCCGGGCGACGAGGTGATCGTACCCACACCCTACTGGGTCAGCTATCCCGACATGGTGCTGATCGCCGGCGGCGTGCCGGTCTTCGTCGAGACCACGCCGCAGAACGGCTTCCGGATGACTCCCGAGGCGCTCGAGGCGGCGATCACCCCCCGCACCAAATGGCTGATCTTCAACTCGCCCTCGAACCCGTCTGGCGCAGGCTATTCCCGCGCCGCGCTGAAGGCGCTCACCGACGTCCTGATGCGCCACCCCCATGTCTGGGTCCTGACCGACGACATGTACGAGCATATCGCCTTCGACGGCTTCACCTTCTGCACGCCGGCGGAGGTGGAACCCGCGCTCTACGAGCGCACGCTCACCATGAACGGCGTCTCCAAGGCCTATGCGATGACCGGCTGGCGGATCGGCTATGCCGCCGGGCCAAAGCCCCTGATCGACGCCATGCGCAAGGTGCAGTCGCAATCCACCTCGAACCCCTGCTCGATCAGCCAGCACGCGGCGCTCGCCGCGCTCACCGGCCCGCAGGACTTCCTGGGGCCCAACGCGGCGATGTTCCAGCGCCGCCGCGACCTCGTGGTCGGCATGCTGAATGCGACCGAAGGCCTCACCTGCCCGGTCCCGGAGGGCGCGTTCTACGTCTACCCCTCCATCGACGGCTGCCTCGGCAAGACCACGCGCGGCGGCAAGCGCATCGGCTCGGACGAGGATTTCGCCACCGCGCTCCTCGACGAGACCGGTGTCGCCATCGTGTTCGGCGCCGCCTTCGGCCTCTCGCCGCATTTCCGGGTCAGCTACGCCGCCTCGGACGAGACGCTGCGCGCAGCCTGCGCACGGATCCAGGATTTCTGCCGGGGGCTCTCGTGACGCTCGACCTCCCCGAGCTCTACTTTCGCACCCGCGACAACGGCGCCGCGGTGTTCCGGGTCGATGCCACGAACCGCGAGGGGCGGCTCGACCTGAACCAGGTCGCGGTGGTGAACCTGAAGAAGGGCGAAATCCGCCCCCATGGCGATGGCGCCCTCACCGAAGAGGAAGAGGCGGCGATCCGCGCCTGGATGGAAGAGCGCGAGGCGCTCCTCGCCCGCCGCGCCATCGACGACATCCTCCGCACCGTCGATCACCTGAACCTCACCGCCCAATGGGCGCAGTCCCAGGCGAGCGACGACGAGCTGGAGCTTTTCACCGACGAGTTGCTGCTCGCGATGCACGACCTCCGGACGGTGCTGGTGAGGAAGAAGGTCGAGCGGCTCTAGACGTTGCCCCACCCGGAACAAGGCCCGGCTTCGCGCTTTCCGTTAGAATTCATCGCGCTAGAAGTTTGCTGGGAAAGGAAACCCGCCATGCCTCAAGCCAATCCGCTGGGCTACTCCGGCAAACCGCTCTACCAGAAGCTCGGCCTGAGGCCCGGCATGCGCTGCCTCGCGCTCGACCCACCGGCGCACTATCCCGAACTCCTCAACGGCGCCGAAGGCGTGACATTCCTGGAGACGGAAGGCCCCGCTGAGATGGTTCACCTCTTCTGCCCAGACCGCGCCACGCTCGAGGCAAGGCACCAGAGCGCCTTCGCCGCCTGCGCCGAAGGCGGGATGGTCTGGATCTCCTGGCCGAAGAAATCCTCGCCGCTCTACCGCGACCTGACCGAGGACACGCTCCGCGAGATCATCCTTCCCGGCGGCATCTGGGTCGATACCAAGGTCTGCGCCGTCGACCGGGACTGGTCCGGGCTCAAGTTCCTGCGCCGCAAGAGCTGACCGGGGCCGGGGCCCCGGCCCGCCTCAGAACAGGTCCACCCGGAACGGCGAGGTCGTCCAGTAGGCCTTGGCAAGTTGCACCAGCCGGTCGATCCGGTCGGACGCGGGCGCCCCCACGTCGAAGCCTTGCAGCGCCTGCTCCAGGGCCGCCTCGCTCCCGGCGCCGAACTGGCCGTCGACCGCGACCTCCACACCGAGATCCGCGATCATCGCCTGCGCCGCCGCGTCGAGCGCCTGCGGCGGGAACTGCCCCAGAAGGTCGCGCGCCTTCGCCGCGATATCCGGGTCGCGCAGGGCCGCCACCTTGGCCGCCCGGATCGCGCCGTCATAGAGCTCGTAGCCCGGCACGCCCTTGGTCGCGATCAGATAGGCCGCCGCGCCGCCCGCATTGCCGTCGCCGCGCTCGAGCCCGACATCGTACCAGTGCACCGCCTCTTCGAGATCCGGCGCCTTGCCGATCTGGCCGGCCTGGTACATCCGCGCGAGGTTCGCCGGGGCGTTCGGATGCCCGCCCTCGGCCGCCAGCCGGAAGTATTCCTCCGCCTTCGGGAAATCCACGTCCAGCCCGCCCAGGCCGCGCACATAGACGAGGCCCATGTTGTTGTACCCGTAGATATCCTCCCGCGCCGCGCTTTCGCGCAGGTAGCGCAGGCCCCGCTCGGGGTCGTAGTACTCGCTCTTGTCGTCGAGATAGAAGAACCCCAGCTCGTTCATCGCGAAAGTGTGCCCCACCTCCAGCGCCCGCATCATCAGGTCATAGCCCTCGATTTCGACATTCGGATCGCCGGAATAGCGCATGAACTGCCGGCCGAGCGCGTAATAGGCATACGGATCGCCCGCGTTCACGCCCCGCGCCAGAAGCGCCAGCGCCTCCTGCGGCATCTGCTGGTTGGCCTCCCCACCGGTGGCGCGCTGCGCGTCGACCACCGCGTTCGCGAGCGCGTTCCAGGCCCGCGCATGGCCCAGGTCCCGGGCGACCTCGAACTCGGCCTGCGCCTCGGGGAAGCGCCGCAGTGCCCGCAGCGCCCGGCCCTTCTGGTAATGGAACCGCCCCACCTCGGGCTCCCGCTCCACCGCGGCCTGGCAGGCCTCGAGCGCCTTCTGTGGCTCGATCTCGTTGGCATAGCGCACCAGGCCCACCCCGTCCGGGTCGAGATGATCGCCCGCCTCGAAATCGCACGCGTCGACCTCGAAGCGCAGCCCGACCGTGTAGTCCTCGCCATTCGCGGCGACGGTCATCAGGTCGCCCACCTCGGGCTTCGGAAGCCCGATCGCCGGGATCTGCACCGACCGCGCCACCAGGAGGAGCCCGTCGAGCGCGTCCGAGGTCACGGTCTTGCCCCGCGCCTCGCGGCGAATGCCGGTGGCCGGATCCTCGATCACCACATCCGCGGTGTCGGGCAGCCCTGTGACGGTGAGCGCGCTCCCCGCGGGCAGGTTCAGCGCGTCGATCAGCGATTGCCCGATCGCCACGTCTGCCTCGAAAGGCGCCTCCAGCACCGCGTCGACGGTCACGTTCGCCTTGGTCTCGGGGAGCGGCATGTCGGGCTCGGTGCTCGCGATGGCGATGCCGCGGGTCACGCCGCCGGCGCCGCCCTCTGCACCTGACCGCGCCGGCTGGCCGCCGAAACGCGCGGTCTCGATCAAGGTCGAGCTGTCCCAGGGCACCTGGCGCCCGTTGGTCGACCGGTAGACCCGCCGGCGCACCTCCTCGAACACGTCGCTGATCGGCGTCTCCGGGTTCTCGGCCGCGACCTCGACCAGTGCCGCGGTGAACGGGCTGTTCGCGCCGCTGCCGTCGAGCGCCACCGCGCCCGGCGAGGTCGAGTAGATCATCAGCGAATTCAAGGGCGCCGCGAGCGAGGCGAACCCGGTCCGCGTCTCGCGCAGCTCGTTGCCGATCTGGGTCAGCGCGAACTTGCCCGCGAAGGGGTTGTTGCGGCAGCTGTCCAGGATCACCACCTGAAGCCGCGCCCGGGCGCCGATGATGTTGACGACGCTGCCGAGCGACACCGTCTCGAACGGCACGTCATAGACCGATGTGAAAGTCGCATCGACCGGCACGAGATAGTTCTCCGAGCCGATCTGGAACCCGTGCCCGGCGAAGAACAGCACCACCTCGGTGTCCTTCGAGACATCGAACATCGCCTCGCGCAACATCGCCTCGAAGCCGCGTTTCGTCAGGTTCTCGTGCTCGCGCACGTCATAGCCCTGGCCGCGCAGGAAATCCGCCACGACCTCGGCATCCGAGACCGCGTTCGGCAGGTGCGGCGCGGCCGCGTAGTCGGAATTCCCCACCACGATCGCATAGCGCTTCGTGGCGGGCACATCGAGATTGATCGCGGGCACGGCCGGACCGGCATCTCCGGTGCCCCGGATCAGGCTGTCGACCTGCGAATTGACCTGCGACAGGGCCGGCGCCGCCCCCGCCACGGCCAGCGCCGTGGCCAAGGCGATGAACCGCGCTCGGGAGCCCATGTCAGCCACCCCAGCCTCCGCCGCCGCCTCCGCCGCCTTCGACGCCCCAGGTCGAGGTCGCGGGCACAATCACCGTGCAATCCGGCTTGCCGGGCACGCCGCAGGTCGGACCGTCGTCCACGGTCGCGGTCTTGGTCGTCGTGCTGCTCGTCGAACTGCTCGCCGCCGGCGCCGCGCGCTGAGAGGAGGTGGAAGCCGTCCGTTGGGTCGTCCGGGCCGGCTGCGGCGCCGCGGCGGGCTCCGGTTCCGCCGCCTTGCGCTTCCACAAGGGCTCGATGGAGACGGCACAGGCGGAGAGCGACACGGTCACCAAGACCACCCCAGCCACACGCAATACATTGTCAAAGCTCATAAAATACCTCACTCCCCCGAGATCATACAAAAAGATGACGCAACGGTAGCACGGCGCCGATACAGCTGTCAGCGGGTTTTCGCCAACTCCGGCACCCATTTCTCGACGCTCCCGGTCACGCCGTCCCAGGCGCCCTCGGCCAGCGCCCGGCCCAGGACCCGCTCGGGGTTGGTCGGCGGCGGCATCGTGACCCCGTCGAGGCGGAAGAATCCGAACCGCCCGTAATAGGGCGCGTCGCCTACCAGCATCACCCGGTCCCAGCCCACGGCCCGGGCCAGGCTGTTCTCGATCAGCATCGCGCCCAGCCCTTCGCCCTGCCGAGTCGGGTGCACCGCCACCGGCCCCAGAAGCAGCGCCGGGACGCCTCCCACCAGCACCGGCCAGTGCCGGATCGCGCCCGCCAGGATCCCCAGTTCGTCACGCGCGGTCAGCGACAGCCGCGCTACCGGCGGCACCCCGTCGCGCAGCCGGTAGGACGACAGGGCCTCGCGTCCGGGCGCGAAGCACTTGTCGTAAAGTGCCTCCACATCCCACCAGTCCTCGGGCCGTTCCTCTTGCAGCGTGATCAAGCGCTCTCCCCATTCCGGGCTGGAACCGGGCCTAGCACGGCGCTAAGTGGGGCACAAACCGCTGGGAAACGCCGATGTTCTACCGCCCCGAAGAAGGCCACGGCCTGCCGCACAACCCGTTCAACGCGCTGGTGACGCCGCGGCCGATCGGCTGGATCTCGACCCGCGACGCGGACGGGTCGGAAAACCTCGCCCCCTACTCCTTCTTCAACGCCATCGCCTACACGCCGCCGCAGGTGATGTTCGCCTCGACCTCCATGAAGCCCGACCGCGACGGCACCAAGGATTCGATGGCGAATATCCGCGAAACCGGCGTCTTCTGCGTGAACATCGTCGAATACGCTGCCCGCGACGTGATGAACGACACCTCGGGCCCCTGGCCCCGCGAGGTGGACGAGTTCGACCATGCCGGCATCGCCCGCGCGCCTTGCGAAACGATTGCCTGCTCGCGTGTGGCCGACGCGCCCGCCAATCTCGAATGCCGCCTCTCGCAGATCGTCGAACTCGAAGGAGATTCCAACCTGATGGCCATCGGCGTCGTCACCGGCATCCATATCCGCGACGACGTGCTGAAGGACGGCCTCGTGGACCTGACCCGCTACCAGCCGCTCGCGCGGCTCGGCTACAAGGATTACGCCCGGATCACCGAGCTGTTCAGCCTGAAGCGGCCGGGCGAGTGACGCCCGGCCGTTCTGCGCCGTCCGCGTGAGGATCAGTCGGCGAGCGTTGCTGCGGTCAGCATGCCCGCGAGCGAAGCGGACATGCGGCCGCTCTCGACGAAGCGATTGATATCGCTCTCGAGAGCCTGGAGTTGGTCATCGTCGAAGGCCGCGAGGAGACGGCGATAGACGACATGCGCCGGAACGTTCGGGCGAAAGGACTGCGGCGAAGCCTCGCCGGCCGGACGGAACGAGGTGCAGGTATCGAAGGTCCGGGCCGCGTTGAACATGGTGCTGTCCGCTCACTGGTTACGTCACATCGTCTGAATAGGGTTGTAGCAGAGATTTATTAGAATTTGTCCGAAATTGGTCGGTTTGCTTAACGATCGACGAACAAGCCTCCGGAACCCCCCGAATTGCACCCCGCACGGAAACGATGGCGGCGAGATTTCCCCGGGTTGCGCACGCATCGGAAACGCACTTTCAACCGGATTGCCGAGTGTCTAGCGTCCTGAAGGCGAATCCGGCAGCGCGAGGACAGACATGGCAGAGGTGATGATCGGGGTGATCGGCGGGTCCGGCGTCTACGAGATCGACGGTCTCGAGGACGCGCGCTGGCAGGCGGTGGAGAGCCCGTGGGGGACGCCCTCGGACGAGATCCTCACCGGCCGGATCGGCGGCGTGGCGATGGCCTTCCTGCCCCGGCACGGGCGCGGCCATGTGCATTCGCCCACATCCGTTCCCTACCGCGCCAATATCGACGCGCTGAAACGGCTCGGGGTGACCGACGTGATCAGCGTCTCCGCCTGCGGCTCGTTCCGCGAGGAAATGGCGCCCGGCGATTTCGTCGTCGTCGACCAGTTCATCGACCGCACCTTCGCCCGCGAGAAATCCTTCTTCGGCCCGGGCTGCGTCGCCCATGTATCGGTCGCGCACCCGACCTGCACCCGGCTCGGCGCCGCCGCCTTCGACGCTGCCACAGCCGAGGGCATCAAGATCCACCGGGGCGGCACCTATCTCGCCATGGAGGGTCCGCAATTCTCCACCCTCGCCGAATCGAAAATGTACCGCGAGCACTGGGGCTGCGACGTGATCGGCATGACCAACATGCCCGAGGCCAAGCTCGCCCGCGAGGCCGAGCTCTGCTACGCCTCCATCGCCATGGTCACCGACTACGACAGCTGGCATCCCGACCATGGCGAGGTCGACGTCTCCGACATCATCCGCACGCTCCTCGGCAACGCCGACAAGGCCCGCGCACTGGTCGCCCGTCTCCCCGCCACCCTCGGCACCGGCCGCGCGCCCTGCCCGCACGGCTGCGACCATGCCCTCGATTTCGCGATCCTGACCGCCCCGGAGAAACGCGACCCGGCGCTGCTCGCCCGGCTCGACGCCGTGGCGGGCCGGGTGCTCGCCGGGTGAAAGTCCTCGTCCTCGGCGCCGACGGTTTCATCGGGCGCTACATCTGCTTCACCCTCCGCGCCGAGGGGCACGCGGTCACTGCCTGCGCCCGCCGCACCGGCGCGCTCGAGCGAATGGGCTTCGCGACGCTCCGCGCCGACCTCACCGACCCGGCCACCCACAGACCCGAGTTCTGGCGCCCCCATCTCGCGGACGGAACCGCTATCGTGAACGCCGCCGGGCTCCTCACCGGCCCGGAACCGGCCTTCCGCGCCGTTCATGTGGACGCCCCCCGCGCCGCCTACGCCGCCCGCACACCCGAAGCCGGCGCCGTCCTGATCTCGGCGGTGGGGATCGAGGCGGACACACCCTTCGCCCGCTGGCGCCGCCAGGGTGAAACCGTCGCCGCCGAGGCGGGGGTGACGATCCTGCGCCCGGGCCTCGTGCTGGCCGACACGTCCTATGGCGGCTCCTCGCTCCTCCGGGCCCTCGCTGCGATGCCGCTCCGGACGCCGCTGGTCGGCTCCGGCACCGAGACCACGAACCCGATCCACGCCGCCGACCTCGCCCGGGTAGTGCTCGATTGCCTCACAATGGCGCCCGGCCCCGGCGCCTGGCAGATCGGCGGCTCCGAGACGGTCACCCAGGCCGCGCTCATCGCCGCCCACCGACGCTGGCTCGGCCTCCCCCCGGTGCCGGCCCTGCGCCTGCCCGCGACCCTCGCGCGCCTCGCCGGACGGCTTGGCGACCTCCTGAAGCTCGGCCCCATTTCCACCACCGCCCTCCGCCAGCTCGAGACCAACCTACTCGCCGACAGCACACCGCTCCTCGACCGCATCCCGTCCCGCCCGCGCGCCCTTTCCGCCGTCCTCGACGCCCGGCCCGCCGGCACGCAGGACCTCTGGCAGGCGCGGCTCTATCTCCTGAAACCGCTGATCCGGTTGACCCTCGCGCTCCTCTGGCTGGTCTCCGGCCTCCTCGGCCTCGCGCTCCCCGCCCGGAGCTTCCTGTCGCTCTTCGCCGGAACCGGCCTCCCGGAGCCGCTCCTGATCGCCCTCGCCCGGGCCGGCGGTGCCCTCGACCTCGCCCTCGCCGCCGCCCTCCTCTGGAACTGGCGGCCCCGCGCCACCGCGCTCGCGCAGCTCGCCATGGTGGGGGGCTACACCCTCGCACTGACCGTTCTCACCCCGGGCCTCTGGCTCGCCCCGTTCGGCGAGCTTCTCAAGAACCTCCCCATCCTCGTCCTGATCCTCACCCATCTCGCACTCGCGGAGGAGCGGTGATGGACTGGTACCTGACCCTCAAATGGCTCCACATCCTGTCGTCGACGGTGCTCTTCGGCACCGGCATCGGCACCGCCTTCCAGATGGTCATGGCGATGCGGACGGGCCGGGTCGAAACGATCCATTCCGTCGCCTCGGCGGTGGTCCTGGCCGACTGGATCTTCACCACACCCGCCGGGGTGTTCCAGCCACTGACCGGCCTCGCCCTGCTCCACCTGACCGGCTACGCCCCCACCGAACCCTGGCTCCTCCTGACCTACGCCGCCTATCTCCTCGCCTTCGCCTGCTGGGCGCCCGTGGTCCGTCTGCAGATCCGGATCCGCGATCTTGCCGGCGCCGCGCTGGCCGAGGGGCGGCCCCTGCCCGACGAGGCCCGCCGGCTCTACCGCCTCTGGTTCGCGCTCGGCTGGCCCGCCTTCGCGGCGCTGACCGGCGTTTTCTGGCTGATGGTGGCGAAACCGAATTTCGGGCCCTGACGCACCTGCGCGACACGCCGCCCGCAATACCTGTTCCCTGCCCCGCGCGATCCGACTAGGTTCGCCCGGGCCCAAGCGCGAAAGAGACCGAACCGACCATGGCCAAGACCGTCAAGGACTACATCCGCACCATCCCCGACTTCCCCCATGAGGGCATCATGTTCCGGGATGTCACCACGCTCTTCGCCGATCCGCGCGGCTTCCGGATGTGCATCGACCAGCTCCTGCACCCCTATGCCGGCACCGAGATCGACAAGGTCGTGGGCCTCGAGGCGCGCGGCTTCATCCTCGGCGGCGCGGTAGCGCACCAGCTCTCGGTGGGCTTCGTGCCGGTCCGGAAGAAGGGCAAGCTCCCCGGCGCGACCATCGCCGAGGAGTACCAGCTCGAATACGGCGAGGCCGTGGTCGAACTGCACGACGACGCGATCCGCGCCGGCGAGAAGGTGCTCCTCGTCGACGACCTCCTCGCCACCGGCGGCACCGCCGAAGCCGGCATCCGCCTGATCGAACGCCTCGGCGGCGAGATCACCGGCTGCGCCTTCGTCGTCGACCTGCCCGAACTCGGCGGCCGCAACCGCCTCGAAGCCCTCGGCTTCGAGGTCCACGCCCTCTGCGCCTTCGAAGGCGCCTGATCATGCGCCTTCCCGCTCTCCTTCTTGTCCTCTGGACAATCGCCGCCCCGGCGGTTGCACAGATCGCCCGGCCCGAAACGGTTCGCGATACGCTCGAACTCATGCGCAACGCCTATCTCACACTCGACGGTGTGGAGACGGCCGAAATCGACTTCAGCGACCAGTCGATCTCGGTCGGCGGCCCGAGCGGGATCGAATTCTTGAGCTACCCGGACAACCTGCACAGGCAGCTTCAGGCCGCAGAAAGCGATGCCGAGCGCCAACAAATCTTCGACGGTTTCCTCGCCGGCTTGGTCGAATCCTTTGCCGCCGCCGATGCAGATGTCCCGAAGGATGTCGCGACCATCCTGCCTGTGATCCGCCACGAAGACTTCCCTCAGGGGGTCGAGGACGACCTCGCTCCCCTGTCCGACCCCTTCGTCGGAGACCTCAGGATCTTTTATGTGTTCAACAACCCAACGACGCTGTCATATGTCGTGCCGGGCGACGCCACGGAGCTCGGACTCGATGCCTCGGAGCTTTTCGCACTCGCATCCGGGAATCTCGCGCGCGCGGGCTGGCACCCCGAAATCGCCGGCGACGGGATCTCCTACCTCGTCTTCGACGGCACCTACGAAGCCAGCTTCCTTTTGAATTCAGAAATCTGGAACGACCTCGACGAGGAGCTTGGGCAGATCGTCATGATCCCGCTCGCGCGCGATCTGGTCCTGTTCACCGATGCCGATCGGGACGGTGCGGAGGCCTCCCTTCAATCGCTTGCCGCCGACCTCTGGGAGGAGGTTGCCTATCCGCTCAGCAACCTAACCTACGAATGGCGGGACGGCGCCTGGCAGGTACGGCGCTAATCAGCCACGCAACACCGCGCCCGGGTTCATGATCCCCGCCGGGTCGAGCGCGGCCTTGATCCGGCGCATCGCATCGAGCTTCGCCGGATCGCCATAGCGCTCCAAGTCGTCCACCTTCAGCCGCCCGACCCCGTGTTCGGCCGAGAACGACCCGCCCCGGGCGACGGTCATGTCATGCACGATCCGGCTCGCCTCCGCCGCGAGATGCGCCCAGGCCGCACGGGTCTCGCCCGCGGGCGGGAACAGGTTGTAATGCAGGTTCCCGTCGCCCAGATGCCCGAAGGCGTTCACCCGCAAGGGCCCCAGCCCGGCCAGCCGCGCGCCGGCCGCCTCGAGAAACCCCGGAATCTCCGACAGGGGCAGCGCGATATCGTGGCTCGCCACCGCGCCGATCCGCCGGTTCGCCTCGGGGATCGTCTCGCGCAAGGCCCAGAACGCCGCCCGCTGCGCCTCCGATTGCGCCACATGACCGTCCAGCACCTCGCCCGCCGCGACCCCCGCCTCGAACAGCTCCTCCACCAGCGCGTCCGGGTCCGCCGCGCCCGACGTCGCGATCTCGGTCAAGACCAGCCAATCCGGTAGCGCCGCCCCGAACGGATGGCTCACCGCGAAGCCCGCCTCGTCGAGGAACCGCAGCCCCTGCCCCGAGATCAGTTCGAAACCCGAAACCGCCTCGCCCGCAACCCGCCCGGCCCGCGCCAGAAGCGCCAGCGCCGCGGCCGGATCCGGCACGACGAGGAACGCCGTCGCCCGCCGCGCCGGGCGCGGAAAAAGCCGCAGCGCCGTCGCGGTGATCACCCCCAAAGTCCCCTCCGACCCGATCAACAGGTTGCGCAGGTCATAGCCGGTATTGTCCTTCCTGAGCCGCTTCAGCCCGTGCAGCACCTGCCCGTCCGGCAGGACCGCCTCGATCCCCAGGCACAGATCCCGCGCCGTGCCGTAGCGCAGCACGTTCAGCCCGCCCGAATTCACCGCCAGCGCCCCGCCGATCCGCGCCGTGCCTTCCGAGGCGTAGGACAAGGGAAACAGCCGGCCCTCCGCCTCCGCCGCCCGCTGCACATCGGCGAGCGTCGCGCCGGCCTCGGCCACCAAAACGTTCTCGTCCGCGTGGACGCCCCGGATCCGCGTCATCCGCGCCAACGACAGGAGCATCGGCGCCGGACCCTCGGGCATCACCTGCCCGCCCACCAGGCCCGTCCCGCCGCCATGGGGCACCACCCCCACCCGCGCCTCGCCCGCGAGCCGGATCGCCGCCGCGACCTCCTCGGTGGACGCGGGCACCACCAGCACCCCCGCCTGCCCGGGCCACCTGCCGCGTGGCTCCTCGAGGTGATGCGGCTCGACAGGGCGCACCGCCCCCGGCAGCGCGGCCTCGAGCCGGGCGATCAGCGCATCGTCGACGGGGTTCAGCATAGAAAGGCCTCGGACATCCGCCCGGTTCTCGGGCCGATCCGCGCGAAACGCAAGCTCACTCGGTCTCGATCAGGTATTCCGGCCTGAGCGGGATCACCGTGGGCCGGTCCGGCAGGGTCCGCAGCGACAGCTCGATCGCGTTCGGCATGTCGCGGCGGATCTCGAACTCGTCCGCCATGCCCGCGAGGAAGGTCTCGAGAGTATAACCCGAGAACCAGTGCATCGGGATCACGACCGAGGATTTCAGCCGCTTCAGGAGCCGGATCATCACCGGCAGGTCCATCGTCGTGCCGCCATCCACCGCCGCCATCACCACGTCGAGCCGCCCGATCGCCGCGAGCTGCGCCGCGTCCGGATAATGGTGCAGATGCCCCAGATGGCCGATGCAGAGCCCCTCGACCTCGAAGATGAAGATCGAATTGCCGTCCGGCCGCACCCCGCCGATCCCCGAGCGCACATCGGTATGGACGTTCCGGACCAGCATCTCGCCCAGGTCGAGATGATACTCGCGCGGATCGCCGCCCGTCGCCCAGCCCTCCAGCACATGCGGAATCCCCGGATCGGCGTCGTGGTCCAATGTGTCCCATGGGCATTGTTCATCGTCGCCACCGTCGGCGCGAACTCCGTCGCGCCGATGAAGCCCGTGTAATCCGTCACCGCGCTCAGCCCGCCCGGCGTCTGGATCAGGAACATCGCGTGGTCGATATAGCTGATCCGCACCGAGAACTCCGGCACCGGCTCCCGGAAACCCGCGAGTTGCACATATTCGAGCCCCGGCGCCGAATCCGCAATCGCGATGCAATGGCTCGCCCGTCGCTCCTGTGCCTCCGCCCCAAGCGCGGCACAGCAGAAAACGAGCGTCAGGAGCGTTCGCAGCATGGAGGCACCTCCTCTCCGCGAGTGTAGCGCAGCGGCGCGGGAAGGCCAGTTTCAAGGCCTCATCCGGGGCCTCCTGCGCAAGCCATCCGTGCGAACTCCGCCCGGGCCCCGATCTGGACAATCCAGTGCGCCGCAAGGAAAGTGAACGAAAGCAATCCCCTGACGGGAAGACCGCAATGCCATGCACGACAAGATTGATCGCCGCATTCGGGGCAGTACCCGTGCTTGTATCCTGCACGGAGATGCACTTGGCGCCCCGGGCCCTGGAGGCCGGCGACTTCATTGAATCTGCAAGGTCGGTCTCGCTGGGAAAGAATTTGGTGCGCGTCACCGCGACGATCGCCAACCCGACCGATGAACCGGTCTGCCTCTACGACGGTGTGTTGGACCTGGCCGACATCGTGTCCTCAGATCACCCCGACCGTGCGCTTGTCGGATTGGAAGATGACCCCAACGAAGCCGACCCCAGGCATCTGGTCGATGGAGGGCCAATTTCCCATTCGTTGCAGGAAGCCCTCCATGCGAGAGGGCCCTATTGGCCGGGTATCGAGATTGCGCCCGGCAGCCGATACTCGTTTTCACGAGACTGGGACTATGGGCAATACGCGGTCTTGTATGGCGATGCGGAGGACGGAGTCGGGGCCGATCATTTTCCCGCTGAAAGCGGTCCGTACAGCATTGCGTTCCGCGAATTGCAGGTATTTCGTTGTGGCCTCCTCGATGACGCGACGAGAGCAAGAGTTGCCTCCGAACTAGGCGCTTTCGGCAAGTCGCATTCGCCTGTGTCGAGGCACAATCCGGATGGGGTGTTTTGGAGCTTCGAGGACGCGGTCGGCACGGAGAGATTTTCGCTCGATCTGATTGCTCCTCCCGATGGATGGACCCTGACCGAATACGAGGAAGGGCTCTGACCCGAGGTCTCCAAAGATCCCCTTCGTTCGCCCGGCCTTTTCGACCCAGCGAAACCCCTCTTTCCCGGCCTCAACCCGCCCCAGCGAGGGCAGCGCGAAATGGCTGCCGAGGACCAGCCGCCGCGTTTCCGAGGCGTCCTCGAGGAGCCGCCGGCGCGAGGCCACCGCCATCTCCGCATCGGCATCGAACCGGAAATGCCAGTCCGGGTGCCGGCACTGCACCGACGAGTGCAGCGCGTCCCCGGTGATCACCGCTTCGCGGCCGCCGCTCCGCACCAGCACCGACACATGGCCCGCCAGGAACGGCCCGTGGATCTCCAGGATCCGCCAGATCTCGACCTCACCGATCCTGCACAGCACGGCACCAGCCTCCTTCCGCAAAGCGACAACCGGACCCTAGCCACAGGCGCCGGAGGGGCAAGCCGCCCCGGGGGGGGGGGCTCTTGACAGGTTCGGCCATTGGGATAGCCCGATGACGGAGGATCGCAGGCCCATTCCCGATCCGGCATTCAGAAGGAAGCGCGCGATGGAGCGGATTGCGGTTCTCGGGCTCGGCAAGATCGGCCGGCTGGCAGCGGAGATCCTCACCGCGACGGGGTTCGACGTCACCGGCTTCGACGCCGCCGGCGGGAGCCCCGGCACGAGCTACGACGTGAAGCGCCTCGACCTCGGAGAACCGGGCGCCCTCGCCACCGCGCTTGCGGGCGCCGACGCGGTGCTCTCCTGCCTGCCCTACCACCTCAATACCGGCGTCGCGGCCGAGGCGCACGCGCAGGGCCTCCACTATTTCGACCTCACCGAGGACGTGGCCACCACCGCCGCGATCCGCGAGATGTCGGAAACCGCCAAAGGCCTGATGGCCCCGCAATGCGGCCTCGCCCCCGGCTTCGTCGGCATCACCGGCGCGCATCTGATCGGCAGGTTCGAGACCTGCCGCTCCTGCCGGATGCGTGTGGGCGCGCTCCCCCGCAACCCCACCGGCCTGATGGGCTATTCGTTCAATTGGTCGCCCGAGGGCGTGGTCAACGAATACCTCAACGATTGCGAGGTGCTGGAGGACGGCCAGCGCAAATGGGTTTCGCCGATGGAATGGATCGAGAAACTGGTGATCGGCGGCGTGGAACTCGAAGCCTTCACCACCTCGGGCGGGCTCGGGACGATGTGCGAGACCTATCTCGGTCGGGTGCCCAATATCGACTACAAGACCATCCGCTACCCCGGCCATGTGCAGCTCATGAACTTCTTCTTCCACGAGCTCCTGATGCGCGAACGCCGCAAGGAAGCCGGCGAGATCCTGGTCCACGCCAAGCCCCCCGTCGACGACGACGTGGTCTATGTCCATGTCTCGGCCGAGGGCCTTGAGGCCGGCGCGCTGCGCCGCCACGAATTCGTCCGCGCCTACCGCCCGCGCGAGATCGCCGGGGCGCGGCGCACCGCCATCGCCTGGACCACCGCCTCCTCCGTCGCCGCGATCCTGGAAATGGTCCGCGCCGGCACGCTCCCCGCGCGCGGCTTCCTCAAGCAGGAGGACGTCCCCCTCGACGCCTTCCTCGCCACGACGAACGGCGCGCGGTTCGCCCAAGCGGACTGAAAGACCACCCGGTCGATCCGGGCAGACCGCACGGCGGAAGGCCTCTAGCGAAAGAAGAACCGCATCAATCGTCTGAAGACGGATGCAGGCGGGTCAACAAACCCGGTCGAATTCCAAACGCCATCCTTCGAGACGAAAGTGGCGCCGCTGGCATCCGGGGCAAAGGTCGAGAGGCCCCGGACAACCAGCGCCTCTTTGGCAAGTCGCCGAATTTCGGACCAGAACTCCTTGCTTTCCAGCGCGTCATCGACCCAGTATTCCAGAATGCCGGTCTTGCTATCGATATGCGCATCCAGAGCGACGAGATCCGGATTCCGGGACCGGAATTCGTTCGAACATTTCGAGAATGCATCGTCGAAATCGAGCACGAGCTCGTCGGCGACAAGGACGAACGGAGGATAGAGTTCTCGCTGGACGTGGGCATCCTGAGCCAGGGCACGCAACGACCAAAGACGCTCAGGGCCCAGTTCCTCATCCATCCCTGCTCGATAGGCAGTTCACGGCCAACGGGCTGGAACCCGCCGGCGTCGTTCAACCGGGCCGCGCGGTTCCGGGAAGTGCGAAGCGGAAAAGAAAACGGGCGGCCCTGAGGCCGCCCGTTCCACATCGCGAGTGGTGGTCAGGACACCCGGCGCCGCGACCGGCGCAGGGCGCCAAGGCCGCCGAGACCGGCGAGCATCATCCATCCGGCCGCGGGCAGCGGAACCTGCGACGGGCCGGTCGTGTAGAAGGCGAAATGCGACAGGTCCGGTCCGGCGCCGCCGCTCCCCTTCAGAAGCCCCTGCGTGTTCCAGGTACCGCTGGTGCCGCTCAGGTCGAGCAGATAGCCCGCGAAGGTCGGGCCGCCCTTGAGCACGGCCATCACCGTGGTCAGCCCACCCCAGTCGGTGACGCTCCAGGTGCCGCTCCCGGTGCCGGCCCCGGTCAGGCTGAAGGACAGGCCGGCATCGACCCAGCCGGTCTTGCCGAACAGGCCGTCGAGGTCCGAGTTGGGGTCGTTCCCCGAGAACGCGCCTTCGCAGGCCGTCGAGGTGGTGAACTGGCTGGTGGCGCAGGTCCCGAGATCGGTCAGACCCATGGTCAGCGCCGATGCGCCCGACGCCGCCAGGGCGAGCCCGGCCGCCAGGCCGACACGCCGCAAGACTTTCCTCATTACTTCCTCTCCTTATGAACTCTTACAATGCGGAACGAGCCGCGCCCGGCCACATTCACACCACGGGCGTGCCACATTTCCGCCGCGTTTGGCATCCGCCTCAGGGTGGAAAGCCCGCCGCATCCACCCGGTTTCGCGAGCCCCGAAATGACCGGCGCCGCTGCGGCGGAAGGACGCGGCCGGTTGCGCCGGGGATCCCTCCTGCGCCACAGCACGTTGGCAAGCGAGACGCCCTGACGCCGCAATGCCGGGGCAGCGAGACCGGCGGAGGCGCGTTCCCATGCTGACGTTCACACCGGGCGACTGGACCGGCGCCGACTGGGCCGCGAACCTGCTGTGCCTCCTCGTGGTCGCCGGCGCCTTCTTCACCCTCACCCGCCCCGCACTCCGCGACAGCGCCATGTGGCGCGCCACCGTCACGCCGCTCGCCTCGATCATCGGCAGCGGCTTCCTCGTCGTCGCGCCGCTTCTCGGCACCCGTTTCGGCCCCTATTCGCTCCTCGCCATCGCGCTGGTCTGCGGCCTCGCCCATCGGGTCGGCGGCGCCGTGCGCTACACCATCGCCGAGGCCGAAGACCCCGCCCCGGACGACCGCACCCTGATCGCCCTCGGCCATCTCGCCCGCATCCTCCTCGCCGCCGCCTATGTCGTGGCCGTCGCCTTCTATCTCGAGCTCCTCGGCGCCTTCCTGCTCGAGGTCTTCGGCCATCAGGGCATCGGCCAGAAGATCATCGCCACCGTGCTCGTCGCCTTCATCGGCCTCTTCGGCCTCCTGCGCGGCCTCCACGCGCTCGAGGCGCTCGAGGAATTCGCCGTCGCCGCCAAGCTCGCGGTGATCGCCGCGCTCCTCACGGCGCTCGCCCTCTACAATGCCCGTCTCGCCGCCACCGGCGGCTGGCATCTCCCCGCGCTGGAACACCCGATCGACATCGAGACGATCCGCACGCTGATGGGCGCCTTCCTGATCGTGCAGGGCTTCGAGACCTCACGCTACCTCAAGGGCGCCTACCCGGCCGAGCTGCGCATAACCTCGATGCGCCGCGCGCAATGGATCTCGGCGGCGATCTACCTCGCCTTCATCGCCCTCGCGACGGTGCTGATCGGCGGCTTCGAGGAGGTGCGCGAAACCGCGATCCTCGGCGTCTCCGCCCCCGCCGCGCCGATCCTGCCGCTCCTCCTGGTGCTCGGCGCCTGCATGAGCCAGTTCTCCTCCGCCGTCGCCGACACGATCTCCTCGGGCGGCCTCGCAGAGGAGGAAACCGCCGGCCGCCTCCACCGCAAGCGCGTCTACGCGATCACCGCCGCGCTGGCCGTCGCGCTGATCTGGTCGGCCGACATCTTCGCGATCATCGCCTGGGCGAGCCGCGCCTTCGCCGCCTATTACGCCGTCCAATGCGCCACCGCCGCGATCCATGCCACCCGCGCCGGCCGCAAACCCGCCGCGTTCCGCTACTGGCTCCTCGCCGCCGCCATGGCCGCGATCACACTCTTCGCAATTCCGGAATAGGGCCTACGACGCCACCCGCCGGCGCACCGCCGCAAGTGCGGCGAGACCGGTCATCAGCACGATGGCGGATGCCGGCACCGGCACCGGCGCAGGAGAATGCTTCAGCGAAACATCGGTCCCGGTCGCATTGAAGGAACGGTACGATCCGCCAGGATCCTGTCCGACAAAGTAGTCGACCCCCATCCGCCAGACGCCGTTCTCGTCGTGGTTGATGTAGAGCTCGTAGAACCAGCTCCCGGCGCCCCACATGCCCCAGAGCGGCGAAGTTGTCCCGTCCGGGGAATATTCGAAAAACTGAGTGGTCATCGTGGCCTCATAGACGTCGGCCCCGATATCGTGCAAAAGCTGCCGCGACGGATGGATCGCCTCCAGCGCATAGACATAGGCGCTCAGCGGATCCCCCGCCTCGCCGCTCACGCGATAAAGCCGCCAGCCCGTCTTGTCGGCCTGGACATGCCCGTCGCGATAGAGTGCGGAATTGGTGAACTCCATCTCCTCGGGCGGCGGCGCCTCCGCTTCTGTCGGCCAGTTGTAGGTCATCGCCTGACCGGCCGACGTCGAAACAACCAGCGCCAGCGCTGCAAATACCGCTTTCATCGAACCCCTCCGATGCCCCCATCGACAGCGCCCGGCAGTCCTCCAGACTGCGATCCGGTCCACCGTAGCCAGCTTCTTCCAGTTGAAACAAAGGCTATGAATCCAAGGTCATGGTTGCATCGGGGGTACCACCTGTCAACGATGGCCCCGCCGCCCCCAAGCCCGACAGGCGGCTCTCCGCCGCCCGGGCCGCGCTCACTTCAACTGGCTGTCCTTCGAGCCGCGCCGATTGATGCCGCCCCGCATCACCGGCCTCGCATCGCGCTCGGACTGGCAGTCGATGCAGAGCTTCACCCCGGGAATCGCGGTCCTGCGGGCCTCCGAGATCGGCTCGTCGCATTCGGCGCAATGGGTCAGGCTCTCGCCCTCGGGCTGGCGCCTTGCCTGCATCCGCTTGAGCTCGTCCTCGATCGAGGCGTCGATCTGTTCGTTCACCGCGCCGTCGCGCGCCCAGCCTCCGGCCATGGCAACCTCCGCATCCGAGGGGCGCAGTATCGCACAAGGCCAGGGGCCGTGAAAGCCGGCGAAACGACCCGCCCCGGCCTCACGCCTTCTTCTTGGCCTTCGTCACCCGCTTCTTGCCGCCGCCCTTCGACGCCTTCTCGGCGATCAGCGTCAGCGCCATCTCCAGGGTCACGTCGCCCGGCTCGGTCCCCTTGGGCAGGGTCGCGTTGACCTTCTCCCACTTCACGTAAGGTCCGTAGCGGCCCTCCATGACTTGGATCGCCCCGCCGCTCTCGGGATGCTCGCCCAGCTCCTTCAGGGGCGGCACCGCCGCGCGGCCGCCCCGACGCCCCGCGGCCTTCTGCGCGATCAGCTCCACTGCGCGGTTCATGCCCACGGTGAACACCTCCTCGGCATCGGGCAGGTTCGCATAGATCCGCCCGTGCTTCACGTAAGGCCCATAGCGCCCGATCCCCGCCTCGACCGGCTCGCCATCCTCCGGATGCGGCCCGATCTCGCGCGGCAGGGACAGGAGCATCAGCGCCTTCTCGATATCGAGATCCTCCGGCGCCCAGCCCTTGGGCAGGCTCGCCCGCGGCGGCTTCGGCTGCTCCTCGGTCGGCTGGCCGCGCTGCACATAAGGCCCGAACCGGCCCTTCATCAGCCGGATCTCGTCCTCGCCGTCGATCCCCAGGAGCTTGCCGTCCGGCCCGATCGCGTCGCCATCCTCCATGCCCGGCGGGCCGAAGGGGCGGGTGTAGCGGCACTCGGGATAGTTCGAGCAGCCGATGAACGCCCCGCCCGACCGCGCGGTGCGCATCGAAAGCCGTCCCGCCCCGCAGTTCGGGCAAAGCCGCGGGTCGGTCCCTTCGGCATTCGGCGGGAACAGATGCGGCTCCAGCACCTCGTTGATCTTCTCGAGCACCTCGCCGATGCGCAGCTCGGAGGTCTCCGCGATCGCCGCCGAGAAATCCCGCCAGAACCGCTTCAACACCTCCTGCCAGTCGCGCTCGCCGGCGGTGATGTCGTCGAGCTCCTCCTCCAGATCGGCGGTGAACTCGTAACCCACATACTTGCGGAAATAGTTCATCAGGAAGGCCGTCACCAGCCGCCCCTTGTCCTCGGGGATCAGCCGGTTCTGCTCCTTGCGGACATATTCCCGGTCCTGGATCGTGGTGACGATGGACGCATAGGTCGAGGGCCGGCCGATCCCCAGCTCCTCCATCCGCTTCACCAAAGTCGCCTCGGTATAGCGCGGCGGCGGCTGGGTGAAATGCTGCTCCGGCGTGACCGATTTCTTCGCCGCCGCATCGCCCACCGCGATCTGCGGCAGCCGCTTGTCGTCGTCGTCGATCACCTGATCGTCGCGGCCTTCCTCGTACACCTTGAGGAACCCGTCGAACAGCACCACCTGCCCGGTCGCGCGCAAGCCCACCTGCTTGTCGGCGCTCTCGATCTCCACCGTGGTCCGCTCGAGCCGCGCCGCCTCCATCTGGCTCGCCAGCGTCCGCTTCCAGATCAGGTCGTAGAGCTTCTTCTGGTCGGCATCCCTCAGATGCAGCTTGCCCGCATCCGCGCCCATATCGGTGGGCCGGATGCATTCATGCGCCTCCTGCGCGTTCTTCGCCTTGTTCTTGTACATGCGCGGCGAATTCGGCACGTATTCCGCCCCGTAGCGCGCCTTGATCGCGTCGCGCGCCGCCATCACCGCCTCGGGCGCCATGTCGATCCCGTCGGTCCGCATGTAGGTGATGTGCCCGGCCTCGTAGAGCCGCTGCGCCGCCTGCATGGTCTGCCGCGCGCCGAAGCCGAACTTGCGGCTGGCCTCCTGCTGGAGCGTCGAAGTCATGAACGGCGCCGAGGGGTTGCGGTTCTGCGGCTTCGCCTCGACCGAGGCGACGGCGAGATCGCGCGAGGTGACCGCCTGCACCGCAAGCTCCGCCTCGGTCGCGTTGGCGATGTCGAACTTGTCGAGCTTCTTGCCGGCGAGCACCGTCAGCCGCGCGGTATACTCCACGCCCCTTGGCGTCGCCAGCACGGCCGAAACGCTCCAGTATTCCTGCGCCCGGAACGCCTCGATCTCCATCTCGCGCTCGACGATCAGCCTCAGGCAGACCGACTGCACCCGCCCGGCCGACTTCGCCCCCGGCAGCTTGCGCCACAGCACCGGCGACAGGTTGAACCCCACCAGATAATCCAGCGCCCGGCGCGCCAGATACGCCTCCACCAGGTCCTGATCCACCTGGCGCGGGTTCTTCATCGCCTCGGTCACCGCCGATTTGGTGATCGCGTTGAAGACGACGCGGGAAACCGGCGTGTCCTTCTTCAGCGCCTTCCGGTTCCTGAGCGCCTCCTCGAGATGCCAGGAAATCGCCTCGCCCTCGCGGTCGGGGTCGGTGGCGAGAATCAGCGCACCGTCGTCCTTGAGCGCGTCGGCAATCGCCTTCACATGCTTCTTGGAATCCGCCGCGATCTCCCATTTCATCGCGAAATCCTGGTCCGGATCGACCGATCCGTCCTTCGGCGGCAGGTCCCTCACATGGCCGTAGGAGGCAAGGACGATGTAGTCGGACCCCAGGTATTTATTGATTGTTTTGGCCTTGGCCGGGGATTCGACGACGACGACGGGCATGGAACTCCTTTCGGCAAATCACCGGCTCCGATGGTCGCGCTAGATGTGGGCGGGGCCCGGGGAATGTCAACGCCCGGCGCGGGCGAGGCTCACGGCAGGCGGCTCAGGAGCCCCCCGGGCTGGCGCTGGATCTGCCCGTCGAGCTCCAGCGAAACGAGAACCGGCGTGACCTCGCCCACCGGCCGCCGGAGGTCGCGGAGGAGCTGGTCCTCGGCCACGGGGCTCGGCCCCAGCCTGTCCAGGATCTCGCGGTGCAGCGCCGCGGTATCGGCGAGCGAGCGGGTCTCCGGCGCCGCCATCGGCAGCGGCTCGATCCGAGGGCGCGTGACGGGCGGCACCGGCGCCGCGATAGCCTCGAGGATGTCGTCGGCGCCCCGCACCAGCCGCGCGCCGTCCCGGATCAGCAGGTTGCAGCCCGCCGCCCGCGCATCGAACGGGTGGCCCGGCACCGCCAGCACCTCGCGGCCCTGGTCGAGCGCGTTCCGCGCGGTGATCAGGCTCCCCGATTTCGCCGCCGCCTCGACCACCACGACCGCCTGCGACAGCCCCGAGACGATCCGGTTGCGGGCGGGAAAATGCCGCGCCTGGGGCGCGAGATGCATCGGCATCTCGGAAAGCCTGAGCCCCCGCTCGCCGATCTCCTGCGCCAGCACCGCGTTCTCGACCGGGTAGATCACGTCCACCCCGCCGGCAAAGACCGCCACCGTGCCGCCCTCGAGCGCGCCCAGATGCGCCGCCGTGTCGATCCCGCGCGCGAGGCCCGAGACCACCACCTGCCCCGCCGCCGCCAGGTCGGCCGAGATCTTCCGCGCCATCCGCGTGCCCAAGGAGGACGCGTTCCGCGCCCCCACCAGCGCGATCATCGGCCGCGAAAGAAGCTCGATCCGCCCCATCGCCCAGAGAAGCGGCGGCGCATCGGAAATCTCGGCAAGGGTCGCGGGGTACTCCGGCTCGCCCAGCGCGATCAGCCGCGCCCCGGCCCGTCCGCCCGCCTCCAGCTCGCGCAGCGCGTCCGCCTCGCTGCAGGCGGCGTAGTGCGCCATGCCCGCGTCCCGGGCGATCCCCGGCAGGGCCTCGAGCGCGGCCTGGGCCGACCCGTGTTCATCCAGCAGTCTGTGGAAAGTTGCGACGCCGACACGGCGCGAGCGCAAGAGACGGAGCCAGGAGAGCTTCACTTCCTCATTGAGGGGGGGGGGGGGGGGGGGGCATGGGGAAAACTCCATCGCCATCCTGCCTCCGTCGTCTTGCAAGGTCATATTTGCTGCGAGTCGGTTAATGGCAGGTTAAGGAAAACTTTCCCGCCCCCTCGCCAATTCAGGGGAGTGAGCAGCGGCCCGGCGAAGCCGATGAAACGTCCAGTGAACGTTTCAAGCTGCGAACGGGCGGAGCCCCCGCACCTCCGAATGACGAAAAGGTCCAGCGACGCCTTGCCGCCACACCGCCCCGATTCTTTCGGTCGGGACATCCTCGGGGGAGCGCGAGGGGGCAGACAGCCCCCTCGCCCGCCGCGCCGCCGGAGGCGGCGCAAACGCATCGCGCGCGCGCCGCAAGGCGCGCTCCGGTCGGAAGACCTACGCTGTCCGCGATGCGAGAAACGTCCAGATCAGCCAAAGAACTGCGGCATAAAACGCCCCGAATCCCCCGAACAGAATGACGTCGACAGCCTCGTACGGATCGGCCAGACCGAAGACCGGCGTGAGGACCAATCGCACGATCCAGCCGAGCGGCGCGGCGATCAGGATCACCGGCAGGGCCCCGGCCCATCGGCGGCCATGGAGTGCCACGAGAATCGGAGAAAGCGCCGCAAGACCTGCCCAGCTCATGAGGAAGGAATAGGCGCCGAACAGGAAAAAGATGCCGATGTCTTCGAGAATTCCGCCGCGCAGCCCGAATGTCTCGACGAACGCCCCGACGAGGTAGGCAAGGCCCGCGCTGAGCAGGGGAACGCAGAAAAAGGCGACGACGGCCGCCTGGACGACAAGATCGCCCCTCTCGCTCCACCCGTCCGAGCGCCAGAGCCGCCTCACGCCGCCGAGCCCCCCACCGTCAGCCCGCCGATCAGCAAGGTCGGCTGGCCCACGCCTACCGGCACCCATTGCCCCGCCTTGCCGCAATTGCCGATCCCCGGATCGAGCGCCATGTCATTCCCGATTGCCCGGATCTGCTGCAAGGCCGTCGCCCCGTCGCCGATCAGCGTCGCCCCCTTCACCGCGTCACCGAGTTTCCCGTCCTTCACCCGGTAGGCCTCGGTGCAGGAGAACACGAACTTGCCGTTGGTGATGTCCACCTGCCCGCCGCCGAAGCCCACCGCGTAGATCCCGTCCTTCACCTCGGCGACGATGGACGCCGGATCGGCCTCGCCGGAAAGCATGTAGGTATTCGTCATCCGCGGCATCGGCGCGTGGGCAAAGCTCTCCCGCCGGCCGTTCCCCGTGGGCGCCACCCCCATCAGCCGCGCGTTCTGCCGGTCCTGCATGTAGCCCACGAGAATCCCGTCCTCGATCAGCACGTTCTTCCCCGAAGGCGTTCCCTCGTCGTCGACGCTGATCGAGCCGCGCCTGTCCGGGATCGTGCCGTCGTCCAGCACCGTCACCCCGGGCGCCGCCACGCGCTTGCCCATCAGCCCGGCAAAGGCCGAGGTCTTCTTCCTGTTGAAATCCCCCTCCAGTCCGTGCCCCACCGCCTCGTGCAACAGGATCCCCGGCCAGCCATTCCCCAGGGCCACATCCATCACCCCCGCCGGCGCCGGCACCGCGCGGAGGTTCACGCAGGCAATCCGCAATGCCTCCCGCGCCACGTCCTGCCAGTGCTCCGCCGCCATCAGCCCGGCCAGCCCGGCCCGCCCGCCGCCGCCCGCGCCTCCGCTCTCGCGGCGGCCCTTCTCCTCGACGATCACGCTCACCGAAAGCCGCGTCATCGGCCGCGTGTCGGTCACGAGCCGCCCGTCGGGTCGCAGGATCGCCACCTCCTGGTGCGAGGCCGCCAAGGACGCCGAAACCTGCACAACCCGCGGATCGAGATCCCGCAGGAAGGTGTCGATCTCCTTCAACACCTCGACCTTCACCCCGAAGGCCGCCTCCTCCATCGGGTTCGCGTCGGTGTAGAGCCGGCGGTTCGTCGGCATCGGCGGCTCGGCCAGGACGCCGCCCCCCGCGCCCACCGCGAGCCGCGCCGTCGCCACCGCGCGCGCCACGGCCGCCTCGGAAATCTCGGTCGCATGGGCATAGCCCGCCGTCTCGCCCCTGACCGCGCGCAGGCCGAATCCCTCGGTCGCGTCGTAGCTCGCCGTCCTGATTCGCCCGTCGTCGAACAAGAGCCCCTCCGAGCGCTTCCGCTCCAGGAACAGCTCGCCATCGTCGGCGCCCGCCACCGCCTCTCGCAGGAGCGCAAGCGCGCGCGCCTCGTCGAGATGGGTTTCGAACGGGCGGAAGGTGGCGGTCTCGGGCATCGGGAACTCCCCGGTAAGGGTCGAAAACCGGCAAAGGCGGCTCTTTGCCGCAAGTCTCCGACTTGTTGCGTCGCTCCTAATATGATTTCAACTGCCCGGGATACAACGTCGGGCCCGCGCGAGCGGCTCCGGGAGAATGCCGGCACGAACCGCCGCGACAGCAACAGGAACTCGCTTATGCGCCTGATCAATCGCCTGAGCGCCCTCTGGGCGGCCACCATGGGAACCCTCGCCGCGAGCGCCGCCATGGCGCAGGTCCATGTCGACGGCCTCGAAACGCTCGGCAGGCCGCATGACGGCGCCATGGGCTTCCAGGTCGCGGGCACCGAGCTCGCCTCGGACATCCACTGGCTCGACCACATGATCCTCTGGATCATCAGCCTGATCTGCCTCTTCGTCGTCGGCCTCCTCGTCACGGTGATGATCCGCTACAACAGCCGCTCGAACCCCACGCCGGCGCGCTTCACCCACAACACGCCGATCGAAATCGCCTGGACGCTGATCCCCATCGTGATCCTCGTCTTCATCGGCTCCTTCTCGCTGCCGGTGCTGTTCAAGCAGCAGGAATTCCCCGAGGGCGACATCACCATCAAGGTGACCGGCTACCAGTGGTACTGGGGTTACGAATACGTAGACGCCGGGGTCGAGGGCATCGAACCCTCCTCGATCACCTTCGACGCCTTCCTCCTCGGCCGCGACGAGCTCGAGGCGAACGGCTACGCGCCCGACGAATACCTGCTCGCCTCCAGCCAGGAGGTGGTTGTGCCCACCGGCAAGAAGATCGTGATGCGTGTCACCGGCGCCGACGTGATCCACTCCTGGGCGATGCCCGCCTTCGGGGTGAAGCAGGACGCCGTGCCGGGCCGCGTGGCCGAACTCTGGTTCGAGGTGGACCCCGGCATGGAAGGCACCTATTTCGGCCAGTGCTCCGAGCTTTGCGGCAAGGACCACGCCTATATGCCGATCACCGTCAAGGCGGTGAGCCAGGCGCAGTACGAGGAATGGCTCGGCCGCGCGCATGAGGAATATGCCGGCGCGCCGCTGAATTTCGACGTCGCGTCGCAGTAAGCCCGGAACCCCATGTCCGACGCCAGCCTGATAACGCGCGAGCCGGAGGCCCAGTTCGGCGACTACGTGGCGCTCCTGAAGCCCCGCGTGATGTCGCTCGTGGTCTTCACCGCGCTGGTCGGGCTCCTGGTGGCGCCGGTCCCGGTCCACCCGATGATCGGCTTCACCGCGATCCTCTTCATCGCGGTCGGCGCCGGCGCCTCGGGCGCCCTGAACATGTGGTGGGACGCCGATATCGACGCGTTGATGCGGCGCACCGCGAAACGCCCCGTCCCCGCCGGCCGGGTCGGCGCCGAGGAAGCCGCCGCCATCGGCACCGCGCTCTCGATGATCTCGGTCACCATGCTCGGCCTCGCGACCAACTTCGTCGCGGCGGCGATGCTCGCCTTCACGATCTTCTTCTACGCAGTGGTCTACACGATGTGGCTCAAGCGCTGGACGCCGCAGAACATCGTCATCGGCGGCGCCGCGGGCGCCTTCCCGCCGGTGATCGGCTGGGCCGCCGCCACGGGCACCATGCCGCTCGAGGCCTGGGGCATGTTCGCGCTGATCTTCCTCTGGACCCCGCCGCATTTCTGGGCCCTCGCGCTGTTCATGAAATCGGACTACGACGATGCCGGCGTGCCGATGCTGACCGTCACCCACGGCCGCAAATCCACCCGCGCGCACATCCTCGCCTACACGGCGATCCTCGCCCCGGCGGCGGTGGCGCTCGGCTTCACCTCGATCGGCGGGCCCGTCTACCTCGCCACAGCGCTCGCCATGAACGCCTGGTTCCTCAAGGGCGCCGTCGCGATCTGGCGCCGCGACGAAATGCAGGCAGAGCTCGACCGCTACGCCACCGAGAAGGCGTTCTTCCGCTTCTCGCTCTACTATCTCTTCGCGCATTTCGGCGCGCTCCTCGCCGATGCCGCGCTCCGCGTGACGGGGGTGCTCTGATATGGCGATCCGCGCCGAGCACGAGCTGCACCAGCGCCGCCGCTCCCGCAATGTCGGGCTCGGCCTGGTGCTCGCAGCTTTCGTCGCGGTGATCTTCGGCCTCTCGATCGTCAAGATCCGCATGCTCGGCGCCACCCAGGCCTTCGACCACGTGCTGCGCCCGGAAATGCTGGAGCAGGACAAATGAGCGGCGACGGCCGCAACCGCACCGCGCTCCGGCTCGTGGGCGTCGTGGTGGTGATGGGCGCGCTCGCCTGGGCCGCCGTGCCCGCCTACAACCTGTTCTGCCGGGTCACCGGCTACGGCGGCGCCACCGTCACCGCCGAGGGTCCGGCCTCCGAGATCCTCGACCGCACCATGGTCATCAAGTTCGACGCCTCGATCGAACGCGGCATGCCCTGGGAGTTCCGCCCGAAACAGCCCGAGATGACGGTCCGCATCGGCGAGACCGGCCTCGCCTTCTTCGAGGCCTACAACCCGACCGACCGGGTGATCGCCGGCACCGCCAGCTACAACGTCGCCCCCTATTCCGCGGGCGGCTACTTCACCAAGATTGAGTGCTTCTGCTTCACCGAGCAGGTGCTCCAGCCGCACCAGCGGGTGGACATGCCCGTCACCTTCTATGTCGACCCGGAAATCGTCGAGGACGAGGAAGCGCGCTATACGCAGCACATAACCCTGTCCTATACCTTCCACGAGACCGAGCTTCCGGAGGACCAGGCCGCCCTGCCCTCCACCACCGAAACCGAGCTGAACTGAGGCCCAACGAGGGACCAACGATGGCACACGAAAAGAACCACGACTACCACATCATCGCCCCGTCGATCTGGCCCTTCATCGACGCGGTCTCGGGTTTCACAATGCTGTTCGGCGCAGTGCTCTGGATGCACTCCATTACGCCGTTCATGTTCTGGATCGGCCTCGCGGGCGTGCTCTACACGATGTTCTCCTGGTGGTCCGACGTGATCGGCGAGGCCAATACCGGCGACCACACCCCCGTGGTCCGCATCGGCCTCCGCTACGGTTTCATCATGTTCATCATGTCCGAGGTGATGTTCTTCGCGGCCTGGTTCTGGAGCTTCTTCAAGCACGCCATGTACCCGATGCACACCTATTTCGGCAGCGAAGTGGAAATGCCCGAAATCCACTTCGTCGATCCGTTCCACCTGCCGCTCATCAACACGCTGGTCCTGCTCCTCTCGGGCTGCGCGGTGACCTGGGCGCACCACGCGCTGGTCCACAACGAAAGCCGCAAGGACGTGGAATGGGGTCTCCTGATCGGCGCGCTCCTCGGCCTCTTCTTCACCTTCCTCCAGGGTTACGAATACGCCCATCTCCTGAACCACGAGGACTGGACCTTCGGCGGGATCGACTACTACTCGAACTTCTTCATGGCCACCGGCTTCCACGGCGCCCACGTCATCATCGGGACGATCTTCCTCTTCGTCTGCTACTTCCGCGTCCGCGCCGGCCACTTCACCCCCGAGAAGCATATCGGTTTCGAGGCGGCCGCCTGGTACTGGCACTTCGTCGACGTGGTCTGGCTGTTCCTGTTCTTCGCGGTCTATATCTGGGGCTCGGGCCCGTCCCACGTCTGACCACCGCGACCAAGGGTCGAGGGGCGCGGCCATGCCGCGCCCTTTGCATTCCCGGGGAGGGGGAGTTCGGTGATGAGAGAACCGCCGTTCTATTGCGCGCAGCGCGCTTCCCGCCATGGGCGGGCAGACGCGTTCGGCGCACCATCGGACGCCAGCCCTTGCCCGGAACAAGGCCCGAAGGGCCGCCGGGCAGCGCCCGACCGCCCCACGGGCGGGCGCTTTTGCAACGTCCCCCCCAAGAAAACCCGTTCGGCGGGGTTGCACCATAAACCGCTCCGATCAACCGTTTCGAGCCCCCCCTCGCGGTCGGCCGCGGCCCGGCTCCGTGGCGCGCACCGCTTCGCGGCCGGACTGCCCGTCGCGGAACTTGGCGGGGTCGCACGATGAAACGCTTCGCCGTTCCTCTCCTGATCGGCATCGCCGGCGTCGCGATCCTCTGCGCGCTCGGCACCTGGCAGCTCCGCCGGCTGGATTGGAAGGAAGCCATCCTCGCCCGGATCGAGGCCCGGATCGCCGCCGATCCGGTCCCCGTTCCCGCGCATCCCGACCCCGAGACCGACAGGTACCTCTCCGTCACCGCCACCGGCACGATCACCGACGAGGAAATCCACGTCCTCGTCTCGACCCGCGAACTCGGCGCCGCCTTCCGCATCGTCTCGCTGTTCCTCACCGAGGACGGCCGTCGCCTGCTCCTCGACCGCGGCGTGGTCCCCAGCGACGCCAAGGACAAACCCCGCCCGCCGGTCGAAGTCACCGTCACCGGCAACCTCCTCTGGCCCGACGAGACCGACGCCTTCACCCCCGACCCGGACCAAGCCACCAATATCTGGTTCGCCCGCGACGCCACGCGGATGTCCGAGGAACTCGCTGCCGAGCCCTTCCTCATCGTCGCCCGGGACACGTCGGAAAGCGGCGCCCCGGTGACGCCCCTGCCGGTGGACATCGCCGGCATCCCCAACGATCACCTCCAATACGCGATCACCTGGTTCGGCCTTGCTCTGGTCTGGACGGCGATGACGCTCTACTGGATCACGCGGATCGCCCGCGGGAAAGGCTGACACGACATGCGCTACGTCTCGACACGGGGTCAGGCCCCGGTGCTCGGCTTCGAGGACACCATGCTCGCGGGGCTCGCCCGCGACGGTGGGCTCTACGTGCCCGAAACCGTGCCCAGCCTGACCGCGCCCGAAATCGCCGCCCTCGCCGGCCTCTCCTACGAAGACGCCGCCTTCCGCGTGATGCAGCCCTTCCTCGGCGGCGCCATCGCCGACGACGATTTCCGCGCGCTGATCGCCCGCGCCTATGCCGGCTTCGGCCATCCCGCCCGCGCGCCCCTCAAGCAGCTCGGCCCGAACCACTTCCTCCTGGAACTGTTCCACGGCCCCACGCTCGCTTTCAAGGATTTCGCGATGCAGCTCATCGGCCAGATGTTCCAGCACGTGCTGGAACGGCGCGGCAGCCGCATCACCATCGTCGGTGCCACCTCCGGCGATACCGGCTCCGCCGCCATCGAGGCCTTCAAGGGTCTCGACAATGTCGACGTCTTCATCCTCTTCCCCCATGGCCGCGTCTCCGAGGTCCAGCGCCGCCAGATGACCACCCCCACCGAGGCCAACGTCCACGCCCTCGCCCTCGACGGCGATTTCGACGATTGCCAGGCCGCCGTGAAGGCGATGTTCAACGACCACGCCTTCCGCGACCGGGTCGGCCTCTCGGCGGTGAACTCGATCAACTGGGCCCGCGTCCTCGCCCAAGTGGTCTACTACTTCACCTCGGCCGTCTCCCTCGGCGCGCCGCACCGCCCGGTCTCCTTCACCGTGCCCACCGGCAATTTCGGCGACATCTTCGCCGGCCAGATCGCCAAGCGCATGGGCCTTCCGGTCGAGAAGCTGGTGATCGCCACCAACCAGAACGACATCCTGCACCGCACCTTCGCCACCGGACGGCACGAAAAGCACGGCGTCACCCCCTCGATCAGCCCCTCGATGGACATCCAGGTCTCCTCGAACTTCGAACGCGCGCTGTTCGAGGCCTATGGACGCGACGGCAGGGCGGTGGCGCAGCTCATGGACGAACTCGGCACCGATGGCGGCTTCCCCGTCAGCCAGGGCGCACTCGAAGCGCTCAGGGAAACCTACGCCTCGGGCCGCGCCTCCGAGGAGGAAACCCGCGCTACGATCCGCGCGATCCACGCGGCCACCGGCGAGGTGCTCTGCCCGCATTCCGCCGTCGGCGCCAAGGTCGCCGCCGAGCATCTCTCCGGCCCCACGCCGATGATCACGCTCGCCACCGCGCACCCCGCGAAATTCCCCGACGCGGTCGAGGACGCCACCGGCATGCGCCCGCCCCTTCCCAAGCGGATGGCCGACCTATATGACCGTTCGGAGCGCGTGACACGTGTCGCCAACGATGTCGGCGCACTCAAAGCCCTGATCGAGGAGCAGGCGAAACCTTGACCGTCAGAACCCATACCCTGCCGAACGGCTTCCGGATCGTCACCGAACACATGCCCGGGCTGAAATCCGCGGCGCTCGGGATCTGGGTCACCGCCGGCGGGCGCCACGAACGCGCCGACCAGAACGGCATCGCGCATTTCCTCGAGCACATGGCCTTCAAGGGCACCAGCACGCGCTCGCCGCAACAGATCGCCGAGGCGATCGAGGACGTGGGCGGCTACATCAACGCCTACACCTCGCGCGAGATGACCGCCTATTACGCGCGCGTCCTCGAGGACGACGTGGGGCTCGCGCTCGACGTGATCTCCGACATCCTCCTGAACCCCGTGTTCGACCCCAAGGAGATCGAGGTCGAACGCCACGTGATCCTCCAGGAGATCGGCCAGGCGCACGACACGCCCGACGACATTATCTTCGACTGGCTCCAGGAAGAGGCCTTCCCCGACCAGCCCCTGGGCCGCTCGATCCTCGGCCCGGCCGAGATGGTGCAAAGCTTCTCGCGCGACGACCTCTCCGCCTTCGTCGCCGAGCGCTACGGCCCGGGCGAGATGATCCTGTCGGCCGCCGGCGCGGTGGACCACGACAAGATCGTCGCCCAGGCGACCGAGGTGTTCGGCGGGCTCAAACCCGTCGCCCGCGGCCTGTTCGACCCGGCCCGCTGGGGCGGCGGAGAGCGTCGCGTGACGAAAAGGCTCGAACAGGCGCATATGGCGCTCGGTTTCGAACTGCCGGGCTACCGCGCGCCCGATCTCTACGCGAGCCAGATCTACTCCTCCGCCCTCGGCGGCGGCATGTCCTCGCGGCTGTTCCAGGAGCTCCGCGAGAAGCGCGGGCTCTGCTATACGATCTTCGCCCAGGCCGGCGCCTATTCGGATTCCGGGCTGATGACGATCTATGCGGGCACCGGCAAGGCCGAGATCGCCGAGCTCCTGACGCTCACCATCGCCGAGATGAAGCGCGCCGCCGACGGCATGACCCGCGAAGAGATCGACCGCGCGCGGGCGCAGATGAAGGCCGGGCTGCTGATGGGCCTCGAATCCCCCTCCTCGCGCGCCGAACGCATCGCCCGGCTCCTGTCGATCTGGGGCCGCGTGCCGACGCTGGAGGAGACCGTGGAGAAGATCGACGCGGTCACCGCCGGGGACGTGCGCGACATCGCCCAGCGCCTCGCCGAAGGCGGCAGCGCGGCGCTCGCGCTCTACGGTCCGGTCGCCAAGGCGCCCGCGCTCGACGCCCTGACCGCAAGGCTCGCCGCCTGATGCTGATGCGGCGCAAGCGGGTCCGGATCGAAACCGACCGCCTGACGCTGCGCCCGCCCCAGCACGGCGACTACCGCGACTGGGCCGGGATCCGCGAGGAAAGCCGCGACTTCCTCGCCCCCTGGGAACCCACCTGGGCGCCCGACCATCTGACCCGCCGCTCCTATACCAACCGCGTCTACTGGGCACAGCGCTCGCTCGCCGCCGACCGGGCGCTGCCCTTGTTCCTCTTCGAACGCGGCTCGGGCGCGCTCGTCGGCGCGATCACCCTCGACAATTTCCAGCGCGGCCCCAGTCAGGCGGCGACGCTCGGCTACTGGGTCGGCGAGCGCCATGCCCGCAAGGGCTACATGAGCGAGGCGGTGCGCGCGACCGTGCACCACGCCTTCACCCAGCTCGACCTCTCCCGCATCACCGCCGGCTGCCTCGCCGAGAACGCCCCTTCCCGCGGGCTCCTCGAGAAATGCGGCTTCAAATACGAGGGCGTCGCCCAGGCCTACCTGAAGATCAACGGCCGCTGGCGGAACCACGTGCTCTACGCGATGCTCCGCGCCGACCGCAGGGGGGTGAAGGGGTGAGCAGCGGTTCGGCGAAGCCGATGAAGGCTCCAGTGGAGCCTTCAAGCTGCGAACGCGCGGAGCGCCGGCAGGCCGGTTCCGCCGCAGGCGGGCAATCGGTCCTGTGGACCGATTGAGGCCCGAACGCGCGAAGCGCCGGCAGGCCGGTTCCTCGCTCGGCGGGCAATCGGCCGAGTGGACCCTGAACGTCGAACGCACGAGAGCCAGCGATGGCCAGCCGCTTCGAGACGCGAACGGGTGAAGCTCCGGATGGCGTTGATCTGGCTCCGACGGCTCTCTGACCTGCTTTAGGTGCTCGTCGGCGAAGGCGGTTGGCGGCTGCGGCCGCACGAAGCACAGATGATCGACGCGACCGTGGCAATCCTCGACGAGGCGGCCGCCAACACCGTGCGCGCGCAACTCGCACAAGACCATTTCATCGAACGCACCGATCCCCGCATCAACGTGCTGCCTTTCTATGATCTTCGGTCGGTGCCGGCCCTGCCGGGCCCTGCATTCGGGGATGCGCTCTACAAGGTCCGCATGTCCGTCGGCGGCAAGACGGAGACCGGCCGCGTCACGTTCTACGAGGGACGGATCCGCTCCGTGGAAACGCGCCAGCCGGGCAAGGCCTATCTGGGCGCGCAGGTCTCGGTGATCTCGGTAGTACCTGGCAAGCCCTCGGAAACGCTGACCCGCAGCATCGACCGTTCGGAGCATGGACGCGCGCCGGATTGACCACCCCGTCGTTGCTTCGCGTTCTACACTGCACAAACGTTGCGTCCTGACCCGGACGCCTCCGGAAGATTCACATCTTCCGGGTCGGAATTTGCCCAATTCCGACCGCCCCCCCACCCTCCCGCGCGGTCCGGCCGCGGCTGGCGGGCGGGCCGCTGACGGGCGAACGCCCGGCAGCCGGGGCGCCGGACAGCCCGGCCGCGGCACGGCAATTGACACGCGCCCCGCCGCCCGCCAGAACCGTCGGGAACGAGGCGTTGGGAGCGGTCCGCGTCCGGCGGCTTCCCCGGCCCCCGTGACGGCGATCCCGATCGCACCGCGATGCGCGCGAGACCGAAGGAGAAGACCGATCGCCACGAGACGCTACCCGGGCCTCTTCGGCGAAACCCGCCGCGTGATCGGCTGGCTCGCCTGGCACGCCATCGCCGCCGCCTCCGTCGCGGGCGGCGCCGCGCTCGCGACGGCCCGCCTCGACGACCCCAAAAGCCTCCTCACCGCCGCCTTCTTCGGCGCGGCCTATCTCGCCCTCGCGCTTGCCGTCTCGGTCTGCACCACCCGCTTCTCCCGCGCGGTGATCTGGGCACTCGCCTCGGGCGCCGTGCTCGGCGGCGGCCTCGCGCTCCTCGTCCGCAAGGGCCTCGTCCCCGACACCCCGCTCACCTTCGCCATGGCCGTGGCCTGCGCCGTCGCGCCCCTCGTGCCCCATCTCGTCGGCCGCCCCCGCGCCGGCCTCGCGCTCGCGCTCCCCCTCGCCGCGCTCGGCGCCGGCTTCCTCTCCCGCGAGGCGCCCGACAGCGACACCCCGTCCGTGGTCCGCTCCGCCCTCTACCCGCTCGCGCTTGACAGCGTCCCCCTCCCCGGCCCCCTGCCAACCGCCGACGGCGGCGCGCTCGCGGCGCTCCCGGGCGGGCTCCTCCTCGCCCAGGGCGACGGCCGCTTCCGCTGGATCTCCGGCGAGGGCCCGCTCCGCAGCCGCACCATCCGCATGACCGCGATCCCCGACCCGATGGACCGCGCCGCCTATCTCGCCGACTTCCCCGGCACCGACAAACCGCCCCGCCTGCGCCTCACCGGCGCGCTCTTCGGCCCCGGCGACAGGCCCGCCCGCCTCTACACCGCGCACCAGACCTGGCACGGCGCCGAGACCTGCTACACCCAGAGCCTCTCGGCAATCGACCTCGCCTGGACCGCCGAGGGCCCCGAACCCGCCGGCCCCTGGCAAACGCTCTACGACAGCACCCCCTGCCAGAAGGCCGAGGGCGAATTCGACGATTCCGAAACCGGCGGCCGCCTCGCCTGGCTGGACGACACCCATATCCTGATGAGCTTCGGCGACCTGGGCTTCGCCGGGCTCGACGACACCAAGCCCTATTCCCAGGAGCAAGAGGGCAATTCCTACGGCAAGGTCCTCGAGATCGACGCCGCGACCGGCGCGGCGGAGATCTTCACCCTCGGCCACCGCAACCCGCAGGGCCTCACCGTCGCCCGGGACGGCCGGATCTGGCTCTCCGAGCACGGCCCCCAGGGCGGCGACGAGGTCAACCGCCTCCGCAAGGGCGCCAATTACGGCTGGCCCTACGCCACCTACGGCACTCAGTACGGCGCCACCGCCTGGCCCTTGAACGCGGACCCGCACGATCACGGCAGCTACACCGAACCGGCGCTCGCCTTCGTGCCCTCCGTCGCCACCTCCGCGCTCGTGGAGGCCGCCGGGCCCGAATTCCCGGCCTGGGAGCACGACCTCCTTCTCGGCACCCTCCGCACGCAATCGATCTACCGGCTCCGCCTGCGCGGCGACCGGGTGCTCTATGCCGAACCGATCCATGTCGGCGAACGGGTGCGCGACCTCGCGGTGCTCGCCGACGGCCGCGTCGTCGCCTGGGCCGATCGCGGCGTGCTCGTCGAGGTCACCGTCAGCCCCGACGACAGCGCCTTCGACCGCTACTGCACCTCCTGCCATGCGCCGCGCTTCGGTGTCGCGCCGGGCCCGCAGCTCACCAACGTCCTCGGCCGCGAGGTCGCCTCGGTGCCCGGATATGCCTATTCCGAAGCGCTGCTGGCGCTCGGCGGCACCTGGACGCCCGACCGCCTCCGCGCCTTCGTGACCGACCCCGGCCGGGTCGCCCCCGGCACCGCGATGATCGACCCGGACATTCCCGACGACCAGATCGACGCGCTCCTCAAGGAGCTCGGCGGCTGACGCAGGATGCGTTCCAGCCGAAACGCGCTCCGCGGACATCGCTTTATTCCACCATGCGCGCGGAGCCGGGCGCGTACCTGCCCGTGGGATGGCTCCACCATCTGATCGGCGCGCTTTATGGTGCCAAGTCCCTCCGACCTCGAAGGTCCGTCAAACGTCGCCAGAGCACCAGCCCGCCGGGACGGGCAGGCGCTCGCCCGGCGGCCCTCCGGGCCTCGTCCCGGGCGGGGCCGCCGTTCAACCGATGCCGCCAACCGGGCCTGCCGCAGGCAAGACTCAGACGTGACACGGACGGGCGCCTGCCCGGTTCGCGCGTCGTCGTGGCAAAGTGGTTTCAGCCCCTCTCCACCGGACCGCGCCCCGCCCTAGCGCCGGCCAACCGACCTGGTCAGCTGCCGCCACAGCGCGACAAGTGCCGCGCCCCGGTGGAGCCACAACCGTGCCTTGCGCGGCGCGATCATCGCGCTGTGGCGGTCCAGAACCCCGGCATCGACGATGTCGTCGGGAGAGGCGGGGTCCACGTTGTCAGGCTCCGCCACGTTGCCGCCCGCGGGCCAGTTCGAAATATCGGGATGGTGTTCGAAAAAGCTGATGGAGAAAGACATCCGCGTGCCCTCCCCGGTCAAATGTTCCATGTTGCCCTCGTTCAGGCAGCCGGTCCGACCGGTCTGGCCGGCAACCGTCGTCAATTCTACGAAACTGCAGGTTCCGCCGCGTCACCCGAACGGGTGAGCAAAAACGCCCAATACTTGCGCAACCAGAAACTGAAACTCCGTGCTATGATCCGGCAATCGCACGCAGAAATTTGAAGTCACCCATTTCCACACGAAACCGGGGCGCAACCGATGCGCGACGAGATTTCGAACCTCTATGCCGCCGCCATTGGCGAGGAGTCCTGGGACGAGGCGCTCGACGCGGCCCGCGCCCTGATGAACGCGGATCTGCTGATGCTGTCCGCGGGGCGTCTGGGAAAGGCTGGTCGCGGCGGGGCCTGGCTCTCCGGAGAGGATTCCGACCGGCTGGCCGAAGCGGGATATTCGAACGCCGACCGCTGGAATCCCGAGATCAATCCCGGCGTTGCCACCGTCGAGACCATGCCGGTCGGCAGAACCTTCGATTGCAGAACGCTCGTCCCCGAGGAGGTGTTCACCGGTTCCGACTTCCTTCAATCCACCGTCATCAGGCACGGCCTCGCGGCGGGCCGGGCCTATGTCTGCGCGCGCGACGGGCCAGTTGCGGCCGGCGGCTTTGTCGCGAAACGCGGCAACCGGGAATTCGACCCGGCCGAAACCACACAGTTCGACCACCTGATCCCCCATATCGGCCAGGCGCTGCGGCTGCGCGACCGGCTGGCCGGCGAACGCGCCATCGCCGTGTCGCTCTCGACCGCGCTCGACCGGATCGGCGCCGCGGTGTTCCTCGTCGACGAAAGCCTCCGGGTCCTTTTCGCCAACGGCCGCGCCGAGGACCTCTGCCGCCGGAACGAGGGCATCGCGATCCGCCACAACCGGCTGACCCTGCCCGTCGCCGCCGAAGCCGCCGCCCTGCGCGTCCTCGCCGATTTCGATCGGCCCGACGAACCGCCCCGCGCCGGGGCCAGCGTGGCGGTCCGGGCCGGAACGGCGGCGCGCCCCGCTTCCTCCTGCGGATCTTTCCCGGCATCGGCTGGTCGGCGCTCCCGGGCGCCGGCGGCGTCGCGGCGATCGCGATGGTCGAGCAGCTCGACCGGCCCGGCGCGCTGCCCGCCCTGGAGGACCTGCAGGTCGCCTTCGACCTGACCGAGCGCGAGGCCCAGGTGGCCCGGCTCCTCCCCACCGGCAAATCACGGCGCGAGATCGGCCGCACGCTGGGCGTCTCCGAGAACACCGTGAAGTCGCACCTCGCCACGATCCTCGAAAAGACCGGCGCGCGGAACGGCCGCGAGTTGATCCTGCTCCTGGCACGGCTGGTCCGCCGCTGACGCACCGCAGAAACGCCGATTTGCGCATCGCCGGTGTACGGGTTGTGTACAGGTTGTGTACGGGTTGTGCGCCCCCGTTCCGGCTCCGCCGCGGCGCAGCGATTGACTTCCCTCCGCCCCTTCGCCAGAACCTTCAGGGAATACCGGACAGCGGGGGAGACAGCATGAAGAAGGTCTACGGCTCGGCTGAAGAGGCGCTCGACGGCCTCTTGTTCGACGGAATGCTCATCGCCGCGGGCGGCTTCGGCCTCTGCGGCATTCCGGAACTCCTGATCGACGCCATCGTCAAGGCCGGCACCAGGGACCTCACCGTCGCCTCGAACAATTGCGGCGTCGACGGGTTCGGCCTCGGCAAGCTGCTCGATACCAAACAGATCAGGAAGATGATGTCGTCCTACGTGGGCGAAAACGCTGAATTCATGCAGCAATACCTGTCGGGCGAACTGGAACTCGAGTTCAATCCCCAGGGCACGCTGGCCGAGCGGATGCGCGCCGGCGGCTGCGGCATCCCGGGTTTCTACACCAAGACCGGCGTTGGCACGGTGGTCGCCGAGGGCAAGGAGCACCACGATTTCGACGGCGAGACCTATATCCTCGAGCGCGGAATCGTCGCGGATCTCTCCATCGTCAAGGCCTGGAAGGCCGACGACACCGGCAACCTCGTGTTCCGCAAGACCGCGCGCAACTTCAACCCCCCCGCCGCCATGTGCGGCAAGATCTGCGTCGTCGAGGTCGAAGAAATCGTTCCGCGCGGAGCACTTGACCCCGACATGATCCACCTCCCCGGTATCTACGTCCACCGCCTGATCCAGGGCGACCACGAGAAGCGGATCGAACAGCGCACTGTGCGCAAGAGAGAGGAGGCCTGAGCCATGCCCTGGGACCGCAACCAGATGGCCGAACGGGCCGCCAAGGAACTCGACGACGGGATGTACGTGAACCTCGGGATCGGCATCCCGACCCTCGTCGCCAACTACGTGGGCGACAAGGACATCACGCTCCAGTCCGAGAACGGCATGCTCGGCATGGGCCCCTTCCCTTTCGAAGGCGAGGAGGACCCTGACCTGATCAATGCCGGCAAGCAGACCATCACCGAACTGAACCGCACCGCCTATTTCGACAGCGCCCAGAGCTTCGGCATGATCCGCGGCGGCAAGATCGCCGCGGCGATCCTCGGCGCCATGGAAGTCTCCGAAAAGGGCGACCTCGCGAACTGGATGATCCCCGGCAAACTCGTCAAGGGCATGGGTGGCGCGATGGACCTCGTCGCCGGCGTTGGCCGGGTGATCGTGGTCATGGACCACACCAACAAGCACGGCGAATCGAAGATCCTCAAGGAATGCACCCTGCCGCTCACCGGCAAGGCGGTGGTCGACCGGATCATCACCAATCTCGGCGTGCTCGACGTGGCGCACAAGGGGCTGCAGGTGGTCGAACTCGCCCCCGGCGTCACGCACGAAGAGATCGTCGCGGCCACCGAGGCGAGGATTGTCTGACGCGGGCCATCCCGCACCGGCCGGCGTCCTGACGCTCCAGACCGATGCCAATTCGTGTGGCGCTATCTTTGGCCGCCAAGTGGTGAGCCAGATGGACATCGCCGCAGGCGTCGCCGCGCAGCAGCGGGCCTGACAGGATGCCGGACGCCGAGATCCTTCGCGAAGTGACCGGCTCGAAGGGCCGCTACGTGATCCGCAAGGAGGGCGCAGAGGCGGAGCTGACCTACTCGATCCTCTCGCCCACCCGGATCATCGCCGACCATACCGGCGTGCCCGACGCCTTGCGCGGCACCGGCTTCGGCCGGATGCTGGTGGAAAGGCTGGTCGCGGACGCCCGTGCCGAGGGCGTGAAGATCGTGCCGCTCTGCCCCTATGTGAACGCCGAGCGGCGGCGGCATCCCGACTGGGCAGATGCGTTCGACATCTGAAATTCGGGGCAGCGCAGGGCTCCGGTTCATAATGATGCCAGATTTTCCCGATAGTTTCCGCTCCAGATGACAACGAGCAGTGTTTCGAGCATGGCGATCCCCACCGGAGCCGGCGCCGCCCCCCGCCATGACCGCTGGGTCCTGGCGGGCGTCTTCGCGCTCATGCTGGCTGGGCTCGCCTCTCTCGCGGCCGCGACGGGCTGGGCCGAGACGCTCCACGCGCTGACCACGCTGGGCCTCCCGCAGGCGGCGCTCCTTCTCGCGCTCAGCCTCGTCAACTACGGCTTCCGCGGCCTGCGCTGGCACCTCTTCGCCTCGCGCCTCGGTCTCGGCACCGGGCTCGCGCAGAACCTCCGTCATTTTCTCGGCGGTTTCGCCATGTCGGCCACGCCCGGCCGGGTGGGCGAGCTGGTGCGAATGCGCTGGATCCGCCGCGAGACCGGCTGGAGCTTCGAGCGCACCGCGCCCCTCGTCCTGGCCGACCGCGGCTCCGACCTCGCCGCCATGGCGCTGATCCTCGCCCTGGCGCTGGCGCTTTCGGCGGGCGGAATCGCCGGCGCCCTGCCCGTGGTCGCCCTCGCCCTCGCTGCCGCCTGGATCGCCACCCATCCCGCGCTGCTCCGCGCCACGGCGGGCCTCGCCTACCGCGCGACGGGCCGCTTCCCGCGTCTCTTCGTCCGCCTGCGCCGCGCCGCTCGCTCGCTCGCCGCCTTCCGCGGCGGCTGGACCATGGGCGCCGCCACGGTGCTCGGCCTCGCCGGCTGGTTCGCCGAGGCCTATGCCTTCCACCTGCTCCTCGCCTGGCTGGGCGCTGGGGTGGAGCTCTGGAAGGCGGTCGCGATCTTCCTCTTCGCCACCATGGCCGGCGGGCTCACCGGCGCGCCCGGTGGCGTCGGCGGGGCCGAGGCGGCGATGATCGCGCTGCTCGGCCTCGAAGGCGTGCCGCTCGCCACCGCGATCCCCGCGACGCTGATCATCCGCCTGACCACGCTCTGGTTCGCCATCGCGCTCGGGCTCCTGGTGTTTCCCATGGCCGAGCGCCTCTCGCGGGAGGTGCGCCATGCCGACCAAACGGCTTGAGCTCACCGGCTGGGGCCGGGTCCTGCGCGCCACCTCCGACGTCGCCCGCCCCGAGCGTCTCGCGACGCTCGCCCGCATCCTGGAGGAAGCCCCCGCCCCCGCCATGGGCCAACGCCGCTCCTATGGCGACGCGGCCCTGAACGACAAGGGCCGCGCGATCGACATGACCCGGCTCGACCGGATTCTCGGCTTCGACGAGGAGGCCGGTCTCCTCACCGTCGAAGGCGGCGCGCGGATCGGCGAATTGAACGCGCTCCTCGCGCCGCGCGGCTGGCTCCTGCCGGTCCTGCCCGGCACCGGCTTCGCCACCGTGGGCGGCGCCGTGGCGATGGACGTCCACGGCAAGAACCACCACCACGCCGGCAGCTTCGGCCAGCACCTTGCCGGGATACGCCTCCTGACCCCCAGGGGCGAAAAACTCACAGGCCCCGACAAGCAGAAGGAGCTCTTCCGCGCCACGCTCGGCGGGCTCGGCCAGACCGGCGTGGTCGCCAGCGCCGAGATCCGGCTCCTCAAGGCCAAGGGCAGTGTGATGATGGTGACCGAGCGCCGGATCCGCGACTGGGACGCGCACATCGCAGCGCTCGACGGCTCCGAGGCGACCTATTCGGTCGGCTGGATCGACGCAACCGCCACGGGCGCGGGGCTCGGCCGCGGGATCCTCGAGGAGGGCGAAACCGGCGCGGGGCTCGTCCCGCCCGCGAAACGCGGCCGGAAGGTCCCGTTCGACGCGCCCGGCGCGGCGCTCTCGCCGCCCGTGGTGCGGCTCTTCAACGCCGCCTATTGGCGCCGCGTGCCGATGCGCGGGCGGACGGTGGTGAAACCGATCGAGGATTTCTTCTTTCCGCTCGACAGGATCTACGACTGGAACCGGCTCTACGGCAAACGCGGTTTCCACCAGTTCCAATGCGTCGTGCCGCTCGGCCAGCGCGACCGGCTGCGCGACATCCTCGAGACCGTGGCACAATCGGGCGCGGCCTCGCCGCTCGCGGTCCTGAAACGCATGGGGCCGGGACGGGCGGGGATGATGTCCTTCCCGATGGAGGGCTACACGCTCGCGGTCGACCTGCGCGCGGCACCAGGCCCCGAGAGCCTCGTGGCCCGGCTCGAGGGCATGGTGCGCGATGCCGAGGGACGGATCTACCTCGCCAAGGATTCGCTCGGCTCGGCGGAAGCGATCCAGGCGATGTATCCCGAGCGGAAGGCCTGGGCGAAGATCGTCGCGAAACACGATCCCGACGGCGCGCTCGAGACCGACCTCGTGCGCCGCCTGAAACTCCGGGAGACCGCATGACGACCTGGCTGATCCTCGGCGGCTCCTCCGCCATGGCGCGCGCCCTGGCCCGCGCGGCGGCGTCCCGCGGCGACGCGGTGCTGCTCGCGGGCCGCGACGCCGGCGATCTCGCCGCCACCGCAACCGATTGCCGGCTGCGCGGTGCGCCCGTCGCCGAGGCCCTCGCCTTCGATGCCCGCGAACCCGCGGGCTTCCCCGCACTCCTCGCACGGCTCGAGGCGACGGAAGGCACCGTGAACGTCGCGGTCTTCGTCGGCTCGATGCCTCCGCAGGCCGGGATCGACGCCGACCCCGCGCTGATCGACGGCGTGATCGCCGACAGCTTCACAGGACCGGCCCGGCTCCTCACCCTCCTCGCGCCGCTCGTCGAGGCGCGGAAGGGCACGGTGGTCGGCGTGGGCTCCGTGGCGGGCGATCGCGGGCGGATCGGCAACTACGTCTATGGCAGCGCCAAGGCGGGCTTCGCGACCTACATGTCGGGGCTCCGGAACCGGCTCACGCGCGCGGGCGCGCATGCGGTGACGGTGAAGCCGGGCTTCGTCGACACCGCGATGACCTGGGGGATCGAGGGGATGTTCCTTGTCTCCCCGCCCGAAAAGGTGGCCGCCGACATCCTGAAGGCGGTCGAGAAACGGCGGGACGTTATCTATACGCCGTTCTTCTGGCGCTACATCATGCTGATCATCCGCCACGTGCCCGAGCGGATCTTCAAGAAGATGTCGGTCTGATCCAAAGGAGCGCGCTCCGCGCGCATTCCTTCTGGCCCTCCGGGGCGCCACCGCGCCCCTGCGGGCGGTTGGCGCCCGGCCCGAACGCCGGTCTCAGATCCCCGGGCCGATGAAGACGCAGCCGTCGGAGATCAGTTGCGGCGGGTTCCGGCAGAGCCCGCTCGCCACGCGGAACGCCGCCAGGACCTTCGGCACATAGGCGCGGGTCTCGGCATAGGGCGGCACGCCGCCATTGTCGCGCACCGCGCCCTCGCCGGCGTTGTAGCCCGCGAGGATCAGCACCGGATCGCCTCCGAACTCGCCCATCAGCCAGTCGAGATAGGCGACCCCGCCGCGGATATTGTCGGTCGAGACCGCCCGATCGGTCACGCCGAACCGCTCGGCTGTCGCCGGCATCAGCTGCATCAGCCCTGACGCGCCGGCCGAGCTCACCGCATCGACCCGGCCCGAGGATTCCACCGCGATGATCGCCGCCACCAGCGCCGGCGACACTTTCTTGCCCACGGTCTCGCGCAGGATGTCCTTGCCATAGGCGTCGGTGATCCGTTTCAGATCGTCGAGCCGCGGCCAGGCCAGCGCATCGACCGCGTCGAGCGCCCCCAGGGCAGCGTCGAGCCGTCCGGGGCCCGCATCCTCGATCTGCGGCGAGACCAGCGCCCAGAACGCCCTGTAGGGATCGTCCACCGGCAGAAGCGCCGGGACCCCCGCCGCGCTCCCGGACCGTTGCGCAACCGGATCGACCGGCGGCGGCGGCGCCAGGCGGCGGGCCTGTTCCTCCGGATCGATCTGGATCGTGATCCGGCGCCCGGCGCTTTTCGACGGCGGCGCGACCTTGCGGAATGTGAAATCCTCGAATTGCGGAGCCGGGTCCGCGACCGACGCGGTTCCTGCGATGGCCAGCGCCGTACCGCAGAGAACCGCCCGTAGCCGGGCGCACATCATTGGGTTTTTAGCCTGTATTGTTTTCTTTGCGTGGAAACCTGCCACGTCCTTGCCATTTCGGCCAGAAGAAATCGCCGCCCCCGAAGGCGTGTCTGGGGACCCCGTTTCGGGCTATTGGCAACCCTGTCGGATACAATGCAATTCCAAGGCGCCGATCATCCTCTCAAAAGCAACCCGATGTTAACTGTTTTTTCTTTGTTTTTCATGTACTTGAATAGATACATGCGGCAAATTTCGACCCTCTGCAAAATCGTACTATCCCTGCCCAACTCTCGCCCAAATTCGACAGCCATATTCATCCCATGCCAAGGCGGCGCGGGTAATGTGAGGACAGCCCGAAAGACGGCGCCGAGGTGGAGTTGGAAACACTGAGCGAAGATGGAACGGAGACAAACCATGGAATTCTTCAAAATCACCAAGCGCTTCAAGAAAGACGAAGACGGTGCCGTGACGGTGGACTGGGTCGTGCTGACCGCCGCCATCGTTGGCCTCGGCATCGCCGTTGTCGCCTCGGTCCGCACCGCGACCTCGTCGCTGGGCGCGAAGATCTCGAACGCGATCGAGAACCAGACCGTCGGCTAACCAGCCGCGAAATCGGCCGGTCGGGCAATCGCCCGACCCACCCGATACGTCATGCTTGGGGGGCCGAATCCACTATGGACCGGCCCCTCATTTCGTCAGGGCTATCGCGCCTCCCTGGCAAGCGGTCAATGCGGTCACGGCATCATCTGCCCCTTGGTGCGAAGAGGAAGATCAATGAGCTACTTCAAGCGTTTCGAAGCGTTCGCCCGTGAAGAGGACGGCGCGGTCACGGTAGACTGGGTGGTCCTGACCGCGGCGATCTGTTTCGTGTCCGTCGGGATCGTCGCCGGCATCCAGACAGCGGTGACCGACACCGCGACGGGAATCGGCGCCTTCGCATTGGACAAGGGCACCTGCGCGCTGGCGGCAACGAGCTGCTAAGAGCTGCACCGGGTGGGGAAACGAGATTGAGCGATACCGGATCCCGTGCGGCCGCCAGGACAGCGCACGGGATATCCGCTTTCTGTCCACGCTCTCGCCACAATTCTTTATAAAGCATCGTCTGGTAAACGCATCCGGCGCGTCCAGCGGCCGAGAGCGGCGGCGATGAAAGTGGAAAGGATACATCATGCGGTTGGTGTTCGGATTCGTCCTTCTCCTGGGGCTGGGTCTTGCCGGTTTCGCGGTCTACATGGCCAAGGGGTATATCGAGGCGAACGAGGCCGAACTGGCACGCGAGCGGGCCAACCGGTCGCAGATCGTGCCGACGGCCGATGTCTTCGTGACCGCCCGCGCGATCCGCTATGGCGACAAGCTCACCAAGGAAGACGTGAAGAAGGTCCGCTGGCCGCTTGAGGGCATCCCCCGGGGCGCCTTCACCGAGGAGGACGCCCTGTTCCCGCCGGGGCAGGACCCCCGCACCGTCCTGCGCGCCATGGAACCCGGCGAAGCGCTGATGGCCGTCAAGGTCACTCAGCCCGGCCAGGACGCCGGCGTCGGGTCGAAACTGTCGCCAGGCATGCGTGCCTTCGCGATCCGTGTCGATGTCGCGTCCGGGGTTTCGGGCTTCCTGCGTCCGGGCGACCGGGTCGATGTCTACTGGACCGGAGCCGCCGCCAGTGCCGCCGGCGGCGCACGCGAGATCACCAAGCTGATCCAGCCCGCGATCAAGGTCATCGCGATCGACCAGTCGGCCGACGAGGACAGGTCGGCGCCCACCGTGGCGCGCACCGTGACAGTCGAGGTTTCGCCGGTCGAAGTCGCGAAGCTGGCCCAGGCCCAGGCCACCGGACGGCTGCAGCTGTCGCTTGTCGGCGCTTCGGAAGAGGGCACCTACGAGGCCGTCGAGGTGAACCAGCGCGAGCTTCTGGGCATCGAGGAAGAGGTCGTGGTGAAGCAGGAAGAAGAGCGCGTCTGCACCATCACCACCCGCAAAGGGGCCGAAACAGTCAAGGTTCCGGTTCCCTGCACCGACTAGACGGCCGTCCGCAAAACACGCCGGGGCACCCCATAACTAGGGGTGCCCTTTGCTTTTCTGCACAACGCTTGCGGTTGTGTTGCTCATCCTCCACATAAGTTGGACGGGCCAACGCCCTGATTATTGAAAAAAATCCTCACCTGCCTCATTGTCGCGTCAATCCCGGGCACCAAGACCCGGATCAACGAGGCGTGATCGGAGAGGCAGGTCACATGAAAATCGACAGATTCCTGAGGGCGACCCTTATGGGGTTCGCCGTAACGACGACTACCGTTTCAGTGGCTCATGCCCAGGACCTGCGCGTGCTGCGTGGCGAAGCATCGAGCACGCTGAACGTGTCCATCAACCGCGCGGTCGTGGTGGAGGCGGAGACCCCCTTCGCCGAAGTCTCGATTGCTAACCCCGGCATCGCGGACATCTCGACGCTCGGCGACCGGACGCTCTACGTTCTCGGACGCGCGCCCGGCCGGACCACCCTCACCCTGCTCGGGCCCGAGGGCAACCTGATCGCCAACGTCGAGGTCGCGGTGACCCCGGACGTGGCGGAATTCAAGGAGCGGCTCCAGCAGATCCTTCCCGGCGAAGGCATCGAGATCCGCACCGCCAATGATGGCATCGTGCTCTCGGGCACCGTTTCCTCGATCGCCCGGCTCGACCGCGCGCTCGACCTCGCCGAACGCTATGCGCCCGGCCGGGTGTCGAACCTGATGACCGTGGGCGGCGTCCAGCAGGTCATGCTCAAGGTACGCTTCCTCGAGATGCAGCGCTCGGTCTCCAAGGGCCTGAACGGCGGCATCACCAGCGTCGATGCCGGCTCCTCTTCGGGCGGATCCGTCGCGGGTGGCGCGGGCTCCCTGGTCGCCGGCTCCGGCCCCGGCCTGGTCGGCAGCACGATCCTGAACCTCGACAGCGAAGCGGTCGGGCAACTCGGCCTCGGCTTCGACATCGGCGGAGCGGCGGTCAACGTCCTCCTCGAGGCGCTTGAGGGCAAGAACCTGATCCGGACCCTGTCCGAACCGAACCTGACCGCGCTTTCGGGGCAGAACGCCTCGTTCCTCGCGGGCGGCGAATACCCGATCCCGGTCGTCGACGACAACGGCGGCGTGACCATCGAGTACCGCCCCTTCGGTGTGCAGCTGACCTTCACGCCCCGCGTGGTGGACAAGGACATCATCAACCTGGAACTCGCCGCGGCGGTCTCCTCGCTGGACCCGAACGTCTCGGTGACGGCCTCGGGCATCGACGTCAGCGCGTTCCGCAAGCGCGAAACCCGCACCACGGTCGAGATGCGCGACGGCGACAGCTTCGCCATCGCCGGCCTCCTGCAGGACGAGTTCCAGGACTCGAACACGCAGGTGCCCTGGATCGGCGACCTGCCGGTGCTCGGCGCTCTGTTCCGCTCGACCGCCTATCAGCGGGACCAGTCGGAACTGGTGATCATCGTCACCCCGCACCTGGTCTCGCCGGTGCGCGGCGATGCGCTCGCCCTGCCGACCGACCGGATCCGGCCGCCCACGGAATCCGAGCTTTTCCTGCTCGGCCGTACCGCCGGCGCGACCGGCACGGGCGCGGTCAGCGAAGTTGCCAAGCAGGACTTTTCCGGGTCCTACGGCTACGTGATGGAGTAAGACAAGATGGCAACCAAACACTTCCTTCTTATCGGCGCCGTCGCGCTCGGGCTCTCGGCCTGCACGGAGGCCTCCACCAGCCGCTTCAACAACGAAGCGGGCGGCTGGCTCGACGAAGGCGGCTTCGGCAACCCGACGATGAACAACCTTCTGGCTCAGAAATGCGCGGGCCGGGCAAAAGGTTACGTCGCCCCCGAACCGGTCGTCGTGCTCGACCCGAACAGCGCGCCGTCCAAGCCCGCGTATTACCGCGGCAGGGTCCAGTGCTCGGGCGAGTTGAACGGCAAATACGCCAGGGTGATCTTCGATGAATACGTCATCAGCGCCGAGCCGGTGCTGACCGTCGAAGAGATCCAGGTCTCCAGCGAATAACACTCACGAGACAATCCGGGACGGCGTCCAGCGTCGTCCCGGATTTCGAATAATTACGTTTTTTTAGCCTCATTGTCGCCACCATTACTGGCCACTTTCCAGATGGAAGCGGTGCACGCGATTCTCGGGTCGCGGGCGTGGATTCAGGCGGAGGGGAGGCCCGGGACAGGAAGCCGGGACGCCTCGCAATAGCCGCCCTGTCCACCAGTGGAAGGACGTGAGGCAATATGACGAGCACGGCAGCGTTGCAGCCAGAACCATCCCAGATTGTGGCCTGCACGGTCTCCAGGGATGTCCAGAACTTCGATCTCCTCATCGAGGACATGGAAAACGAACTCGGCGAAAGCTGGGGCGACCTGTCCTTCGACGACGCGTCGGTCTTCCTGAGCCAGGAAGACGCGAGCACCCTCGAATTCATCGCGGTCGCGATCGACGAGGAGGACGAGGAGCAGATCGATTCGATCACCCAGATCATCCAGACCGCCCTTCGCCGCCGCATCAAGGTCCTGGTGATCGCCGAGGATGTCAGCCCGATCGCCCTGCACCAGCTCCTGAAGCTCGGCGCCCAGGAATTCGTCCCCTACCCGCTTCCCGACGGCGCGCTGCACGACGCGATCGAACGGATGCGCGCCGCACCCGCGCCCGGCGCCGCGACCGCGGTCGCCTCCGGCGGCAACCGCGATGGCGTGGTGATCCCGGTTCAGGGCCTGGCCGGCGGCACCGGCTCCACCACATTCGCGGTGAACCTCGCCTGGGAACTGGCGACGATCACCAACGACGATCCGCCGCGCGTCTGCATCCTCGATCTCGACCTGCAATACGGCAGCGTCTCGACCTATCTCGACCTGCCGCGCCGCGAGCTGGTCTTCGAACTGATCCAGGACCTGGGCAGCGCCGATGCGGATTCCTTCCTGCAGGCGCTGCAGCCCTTCCAGGAAAAACTGCACGTCCTCACCGCTCCGGCCGACCTGATCCCGCTCGACATCATGGGGCCCGAGGACGTCACCAAGCTGATCGAGTTCGCGCGCACCAATTTCGACTATGTCATCATCGACATGCCGACCAGCGTCGTGCACTGGACCGAGACGGTGCTTCATGCCGCGCATGTCTACTTCGCCCTGCTCGAGCTCGACATGCGCTCTGCACAGAACACGCTCCGCCTGGTCCGCGCCCTGAAGGGCGAGGACCTGCCGGCGGAGAAGCTGCGTTTCGTGCTGAACCGTGCCCCGAAATTCACCGACCTGTCCGGCAAGAGCCGGGTCAAGCGGATGGCCGAGAGCCTCGACATCACGATCGAGGTGCAGATCCCCGAAGGCGGCAAGCAGATCACCGAATCGGGCGATCACGGCCTGCCGCTCTCCGAGGTCGCCGGCAAAAGCCCGGTCCGCAAGGAAATCCAGAAGCTCGCGCGCTCCGTGCACGAACTCAACCAGTCCGAAGCCGCCGGCGCGTGACCTGAGACCAGAGGGGAAGTTCCGTGTTTTCCAAGTACAAGAAAGGCGGGCCGACCGCACCAGGCAACGGCAGTCTGCAACCGGTCGACAACGCCCCGGCCAAGGCCGGCTCGGCCCCGGTCGAGCGCGCGCCCGTCGCGGCACGCAAACCCGCGAACCCGAAGGTGGCCGCACAGGCCGCGCCGATCGACAAGGAAAAGAAGCGCAAGGAGCGGCTGTCCGAGCTCAAGCTCGAACTGCACAAGGCTCTGCTTGAGAACCTGAACCTCTCGGCGCTCGAAAGCGCGTCCGAGCAGGACCTCCGCGCCGAGATCGTTGCGATCTCGGGCGAGGCGCTCGAGGAGATGGGCGTCGTCCTGAACCGCGACGAGCGGCAGACGCTCAACCAGGATCTGTTCGACGAGGTCACCGGCCTCGGCCCGCTCGAACCGCTCCTCAAGGACGAGAGCGTCAACGATATTCTGGTGAACGGGCCGCAGCAGGTGTTCGTGGAACGCGCCGGCAAGCTCGAGCTCACCGACACGACCTTCAAGGACGAACGCCACCTGCTCCGGATCATCGACAAGATCGTGTCCGCGGTCGGCCGGCGCGTCGACGAATCGAACCCCTATGTCGACGCCCGTCTCGCCGACGGCTCGCGTTTCAACGCCATGGTGCCGCCGATCGCGGTAGACGGCTCGCTGGTCTCCATTCGTAAGTTCAAGAAGGAAAAGCTCGCCGTCGACGACCTGGTGAAATTCGGCGCCTTCACCGAGGAGATGGCGGCCTATCTGCAGGCCGCCGTGGCGACCCGCCTCAACATCATCGTCTCGGGCGGGACCGGTTCGGGCAAGACGACAACGCTCAACGCGCTCTCCTCCTTCATCGACAACTCCGAGCGCATCCTGACCATCGAGGACACCGCGGAACTTCAGCTCCAGCAGACTCATGTGGGCCGGATGGAAAGCCGCCCGGCCAACGTCGAAGGCAAGGGCGCGGTCTCCCAGCGGGACTGTCTGCGAAACGCCCTGCGGATGCGCCCCGACCGCATCATCGTCGGCGAAACGCGGGGCGAGGAAGTCATCGACATGCTCCAGGCCATGAACACCGGCCACGACGGCTCGATGACCACGATCCACGCCAACTCCGCCCGCGACGGCGTGAGCCGTCTCGAGAACATGGTCGCCATGGCCGGGATCGAGATGCCGATCAAGGCGGTGCGCTCGCAGATCTCCTCGGCCGTCAACCTCATCGTGCAGGCCTCGCGCCTGCAGGACGGTTCGCGCCGCATGGTCTCGATCACCGAGGTGACCGGCATGGAAGGCGAGGTGATCTCGATGCAGGAGGTCTTCCGCTACCAGCGCGTCGGCCTCACGCCCGACAACAAGATCATCGGCCATTTCACGGCCACGGGCATCCGCAGCCACTATTCGGAACGCTTCCGGATGTGGGGCTACGACCTGCCCGCCTCGATCTTCGAACCCTTCGCGGCGGAGTAAAGCGCCCATGTCCATCAGCGCAGAACCGATCATCTACGGCCTGATATTCATCGCCGTCCTGGTTCTCGTCGAGGGCGTCTACCTGACGGTCTTCGGCAAGTCGATCAGCCTCAACAGCCGCGTCAACCGCCGCCTCGAAATGCTCGAGAAGGGCGCCGGCCGCGAGCAGGTGCTGGAACAGCTCCGCAAGGAGATGAGCCAGCACATGAAGTCGCGGTCGATCCCGCTCTACTCGATGCTGGCCGACAGGGCGCAGAAGGCGAACATCGCCTTCACGCCCAAGCAGCTCGTCATGATGATGGTCGTGCTCACGGCCATGGCCTTCCTGGGTCTCACCTTCGGCACTTCCGCCGGCCTTCCGGTCCGGATCGTCATGTCCGTCGTGATGGGCGTGGGCGGCGTGTTCCTCTGGGTGAACAACAAGGCCAAGAAGCGTATGTCGATGATCGAGGAGCAACTGCCCGACGCCGTCGAGCTGATGGTCCGCTCGCTCCGCGTCGGCCACCCGTTCTCCTCGGCCCTGCAGATCGTCGCCAAGGAAATTCCCGACCCGCTCGGTTCCGAGATGGGCGTGATCTCGGACGAGGCCGCCTACGGCCGCGACGTCGCCGAGGCCCTGAAAAGCATGGCCGAACGGATCGACATGCAGGACCTCCGCTTCCTCGCGGTCGCGGTGACCATCCAGCAGCAATCGGGCGGTAACCTCGCCGAGATCCTCGCCGGTCTCGCCAAGGTCATCCGCTCGCGCTTCCGCCTGTTCCGCCGGGTCAGGGCGATCACCGCGGAGGCCAAGTGGTCGGGCATGTTCCTGTCGGGCTTCCCGATCTTCGCGCTGATCATGATCAACCTGATCGAGCCGCATTACTACGACGACGTGCGCGAGACGGCCTATTTCATCCCCGCCTGCTTCGTCGTCGCCGGCTTCCTCGTGGCCAACATCTTCGTGATGCGGGCGCTCGTGAGCATCAAGGTGTAAGGCACGCGCCATGGAATCAATCATGACTTTCCTGACCGACAATTTCGGCGAGCTGGGCCCGCTCCTCGCTGTCGGGATCCTCGGTCTTTTCCTGATCCTCCTGACATTGCCGATCCTCCTGAAGAAGGAGGTCGACCCGCTCGACAAGCTGCGCGACCAGACCCGGGCCGCCGCCCCCACCGACGGCAAGAAGCAGCGGCTCCGGACCAGCGGCTCCAAGGACAAGCTCGAGCGCTATTCGAGCTTCCTCGAACCGCAGAGCGAGGAGGAATACTCCGCGATCCGGCTCAAGCTCCTGCAGGCCGGCTACCGCGGCAAGAACGCGGTCCGCACCTTTCACTTCATGCAGTTCGTCCTCGGGATCGGCTTCCTGGTCCTCGGCGCGCTCTATGCAATCCTGAAATCCGCCAGCGGCGACGTCTCGATGACCGCGCTGATCCTCTACATCCTCGGCCCCGGCTGCGCCGGCTACATGCTGCCGAAATACTGGGTCACCAAGCGCCAGCAGGAGCGCCAGCAGGTCATCACCAACGGCTTCCCGGACTCGCTCGACCTGATGCTGGTCTGCGTCGAGGCCGGCCAGTCCATCGACCAGGCGATCAACCGCGTCTCCAAGGAAATGCGCGCGGGCTATCCGCCGCTGGCCGACGAGTACGAACTCGTCGCCCACGAGATGAAGGCGGGCAAGGACAAGACCCAGGTCCTGCGCGACATGTCCGAACGCGCCGGCGTGCCCGACGTGTCCTCCTTCGTGACCGTGCTGATCCAGTCGGCCACCTTCGGCACCTCGATCTCGGACGCGCTCAGGGTCTATGCCGGCGAGATGCGCGACAAGCGCGTGATGCGCGCCGAGGAGGCCGCCAACAAGCTGCCGACCAAGATGACGCTGGCCACTATGATGTTGACGGTGCCGCCGCTTCTCATCATCCTGATCGGACCGTCGGTCTACGGGATCGCGCAAACGCTCAGTACGGCCACCTTCTTCTAAGGGGACCATGCGACACATCCGGATCGTTCCGATCCTCTGCCTCGCGGCGCTGGCCGCCTGCTCGGCGGGCGGCCTTCGGCCCGACAGGGATTCGCCCTTCGCGCCCGGCGTCTCCACGCGCGCCAACGAGCAATCGGTCGATGGGCTGATCGTCGGCCACCGGCTGATGGAGGCGGGCGAATACGAACTCGCGCTCGAGGCCTATTACCGCGCCGGTTACCAGCACGGGCTGAATGCCGACGTGCTCTCGGCGCTCGGCTCGGCCAATCTCAAGCTCGGCCGCCTCGGCCAGGCCGAGAAGAACCTGCGCGCCGCGATCGAGCTCGACGAAACCTTCGTCCCCGCCTGGAACAATCTCGGCGTCGTGCTCATGGAGCAGCGCAACTACGGCGAGGCTGAGCTGGTCTTCAAGCGCGCCTACGCGCTCGATAGTGGCCAAAGTGCCGACATCCGTGACAATCTTCGCCTGGCGCTCGAAAAAAAGCGCGATCCGGACTACACTCCGCCGGACAACAAGGGACCTGCCTTGGTGCGGCGCGGAACCGGAGACTATCTCCTCCTGTCCACGCCGTAGACAAGCGGGCGAAAACGAGCAGGAAAAGGACAGGCGAACCATGCGCCACACTGGTATTGCGACGCTCTGCCTCGGCGGTGCGCTTCTTCTTTCGGCCTGCGGGCCGGTGGATTCCGAAGCCGAAGTCGAACGCCGGCTGAAAAGCGTCAACGTCATCGACGAGACCAACATGAACGACGTCATGCTGGCCTCCGCCGACCCGAACGACGCGGTGAACTACTTCCGCCGCGCTTCCGCCGAAAACCCCACGCGCACCGACCTCAAGCGCGGCCTCGGCCTCTCGCTGATCCGCGCCAACCACCCGCTCGAGGCCGCCACGGTGATGAGCCAGGTCGTCGCCGCCGAGGATGCGACGAGCGAGGACAGCGTCACCCTCGCCGATGCGCTGATCCGCGCCGGCGAATGGGAAAAGGCCGAGGCCGAGCTCGACAAGATACCGCCGACCTACGAGACCTTCTCGCGCTACCGGCTCGAGGCGATGGTCGCCGACTCCAAGAAGGAGTGGAAGAAGGCCGACAGCTTCTACGAAACCGCGCTGGGCCTCACCACCAAGCCCTCGGGCGTGCTGAACAACTGGGGCTACTCGAAGCTCTCCCGCGGCCAGTACAAGGAAGCCGAGCGGCTCTTCTCCGAGGCACTGACCTACGATTCCGACATGTTCACCGCCAAGAACAACCTGGTCCTCGCCCGCGGCGCGCAGCGCAACTACGAGCTTCCGGTCGTGGAAATGACCCAGATCGAACGGGCGCAGCTCCTGCACACGCTCGGCCTCACGGCGATCAAGCAGGGCGACACCGAGATCGGCAAGGGCCTGCTGCGCGATGCCGTCGAAACGCATCCGCAGTATTTCGAGGCCGCCGCGCGCAGCCTCGAGGCGCTCGAAGCCAACGTCGCGAACTGACCGCCGGGGCATGGCAATCGCCCCGGCCACTGCGCTGATCTTTCTGCCGTTCGCCATCCTGGTCGGCATCTGGGTGGCGTGGAGCGACATGAAGTTCATGAAGATCCCGAACAAGGCGGTCGCCGCCCTGTTCTGGATCTTCGTCGTGACCGGGCTTCTCGCCCTTCCCTTCGGCGAATATCTCTGGCGCTACCTGCACATCGTGGTCGTGCTGGCGGTCACCTTCCTCGCCAATCAGGTCCGCCTGATGGGCGCGGGCGACGCCAAGTTCCTGGCCGTCATGGCGCCCTTCGTCGACCGCGGCGACATCGCCCTGATCGCGCCGATCTTCGCCGCCGTGCTCCTGGCCGCCTTCGCCACGCACCGGATCTTCCGCGCGATCCCGGCCATGCGCCGCGGCTTCCCGGACTGGAAAAGCTGGGAAAATCCGAAATTTCCCATGGGCTTCGCACTCTCCGGGACGCTGATCATCTACCTCGCGCTCGGCACGCTGATCGGCACCTGAAGCGCCGTCACGCGAAAGGCGTTAGCCGCCCACCCTGTAGAGCCGGTAGAACGGCGTTTCCCGCGCGAGCGTCAGCGCCCGCCCGTCTTCCTCGAGGAGCTTCACGATCGCGTTCCGCGCCGCCAGCCCGATCGGGCAGAGCGGCACCAGTACGAACTCCGCCCGGTCGAGCCCCGAGAGCGTCCCGTAGTTCCACGGCGCCCCACTGGGCAAGGGCGTGCCCCCGGCATAGAGCCAGTGCGACGAGATCAGGTCTGCCACGAAGACCCGCCCGCGCTCTTCCGGCGCGAGATCCTCCGCGATCGTCGCGAGCGAGGCCTGGATCCCCAGGGTGATCTTGCAGTTGGGCAGCATCTCGCCCCGGAATTCCACCGGTGCATAGGCCGGCACCCGGCCGCCCAGCGCCGAATAGGGCCGGCCCGGATCGGTCAGCGTCTCCTCGGACCGTACCAGATCGGCCGGCACCTGCGCGTTGTAGATGTCGCCCAGCCCCGCCCGTTCCGGCACCATGGGAACATAGCGCGACCCGTCGAGCAGGATGAGCCGAAGCCCGCTCACCGCGTGGTTCTGCATCAGCGGCACCGACAGGACAAAGGCCGCGAAACCCGCCAGCCCGACCCCGACGCTCGGATCCTTCCCAGGCGGGGTCCCTTCGGACCGCGCCGGGCGCAGCGCGAACAGGAGAACCCAGAGCAGGATCAGCCAGACCGGGTCATTCCCGTAATTCTGCCAGGTCACGTAGAGGAAGGCCGGGATCAGGATCAGGATCGACAGCCCCTCGGCGGCCGCCCCGCCCCGCCGCAGGACCATCACCCCGGCCAGCGCCGTCGCCACGCCGACGAAATAGGCGGGCGAGATCACCAGCGTGTGGAGCTCGTATCCCGGCGCCTTGCGCACCGTCCCCTGCGCCACCGCCTGGAGATCGCCGAGATAGGCCAGGATCGCCGCCGGTCCCAGAATCGCCGTCAGGATCGCCGCCAGAGCCACGCCCGTCACGGCCGCCGCCAGGAGAAGCGGCCAGTCCCGCCGCACCAGCAGGATCAGCACGAGCGCCGGCGCGAAGGCGACCACGTAGGTCGCCTTCAGAAACGCCAGCACCGCCATGCAACCCGCCAGCACCGCGCCGTCGATCCAGGGCCGCGCCCGACCGCGGGGCGGCAGCACCGCGACGACCACGGCGGCGAAGCTCACCACCCAGGCCCAGCGGTTGTAGTGCATCGACACCGCAACCACCGACCCGGCCGCGCCATGGCTGAGCGAGGTGAGCAACAGTGCCGAGATCGCCGCGAACCCGTAGCCGAGCCGCGCCGGAAGCCGCGTCCAGGCCGCCCAGCCGATCGGCACCGCCGCCGCCAGCGCGAAGAGCACCTGCCCGGTTACGAAGGCCAGCCCCAGATCGGCGCCCATCCGCAGGGCCGGCACGAAGGGCCAGAAGGCCAACGCGCCCAGGGGCGTCATGAAGTCCAGATGCGCCCGTTCGCCCGCCGCCATGCGAAGCGCGATATCGGCAAGATGCAGCGCGTCGCCCTCGTAATTCGTGATGAAGAGCCCGCCTTTCAACAGAACCGGGAGCGCTCCGGCCAGGATCAGGCCCACCAGAAGAAGCGCGAGTTTTCCGGGATTTGGACTGCTCATCCCCACCTCTTTTCATTATTTGGCCACAATAGCGCGCGAGACTTGGTGAATGAACGCCGTGCGTGTCGGGCAGGCCCGGATTTCCGGGCCGCTATGGCTTGTGCGGCACGGTTGGCACCCGAGACCAGGATCCGGCACAAATGAACGTCCAAGCCTCGAACGTTATGGCCCCGCCCGCGCCGCGGAGCGTTTCCGAGATGCAGCTCCCCGTCACCATGATGCGCGACATCGTGCTGAAAACCATGTTTCGCATGAACCTCGACATGGTGACCGAACTGGCCCGCGCCGTCTGCCTGCCGGTCTCCGTGACCCAGGAGATCGTCGATCTCGGCCGCACCCAGAAACTGATCGAGGCCACCGGCACGCTCCATGCCAACTCTGGCGGCGAGATGGGCTACCAGCTGACCGATTCCGGCAAGGCCCGCGCGCTCGACGCGCTCTCGCAATCGGAATATTACGGCGCCATGCCGGTGCCGCTCGAAGTCTATGCCGAGCAGGTCAAGCGCCAGTCGATCCGCAGCATCCACGTCTCGCGCGACCAGCTGACCGGCGCCATGGGCCACCTGATCCTGCCCGGCCACCTGCTCGACCATCTCGGCCCCGCGGTGGGCGCCGGCCGCTCGATCCTGATGTACGGCCCGCCGGGCAACGGGAAATCCTCGATCTCGAACGGCATCCGCGACGCGCTCGGCGACAAGATCTACATCCCCCGCGCCATCGAGTATTCCGGCCAGGTCATCACCGTCTACGACCCGATCGTGCATTCCGCCGCCGAGGAGCAGATCGACGACCCGTCGAGCCTGCGCCGCTCCGCCGGCCGCTTCGATACCCGCTACGTGCTCTGCGAGCGCCCGACCGTGATCACCGGCGGTGAACTCTCGCTTTCCATGCTCGACCTCGTCTACAACCCGGTCGCCCGGACCTATCAGGCGCCGCTGCAGCTCAAGTCGACCGGCGGCATCTTCATCGTCGACGACCTTGGCCGTCAGGAGGAGCCGCCGCAGGCACTGGTCAACCGCTGGATCGTGCCGCTCGAAGAGGGTCGCGACATCCTCGCCCTGCAATCGGGCGAGAAGTTCGAGGTGCCCTTCGACACGCTGGTGATCTTCTCCACCAACTTCCACCCGAACGAGATCTTCGACAAGGCCGCCTTGCGCCGGATCTTCTTCAAGATCAAGATCGACGGGCCGGACCAGGAGGACTACCTCAAGATCTTCGCGATGGTGGCGAAGAAGCGGAAGATGCCGCTCGACGAGGAAACCCTCATCCACCTGATGAAGAACAAGTATCCCGAGATCGACAACGTCTACGCGAACTACCAGCCGATCTTCCTGATCGACCAGATGATCTCGATCTGCGAGTTCGAGGGCATTCCCTACCAGATGTCCCCCGACCTGATCGACCGGGCCTGGGCGAACATGTTCGTCAAGGAAGAGCATATCGTCCACTAGATGTTCGGCCTCCTGAAAGCACTGTTCCTGGGTCCGCAAGCCGCGGGCCCGGCGGTCTCGATGCAGGAGTTCACACCGGGTCCCGACGTCCCTCTGGCCCCCGATATTTCTCTCGAAGACGGTACCTGGAGGGTCCCCGTCCGGGGCGAGGTATCGATTCCACTCTTCAATTGGGCCGTGCCGCCCGGCACCGACAAATGCCTCCTGACTTACCGCGTGCGCCTGCGCCCGGACGGCCTCGAAGGTTTCGTCTATCTCGAAATGTGGTGCAGCCTCATCAATCTCGGCCGGTTCTTCTCGAAGGGGCTCAAGGACAGGATCTCCGGCACCCGCGACTGGTCGGAGCATGAGGTGCAGTTCATGCTCAAGGCCGGGCAGCACCCCGACCGGCTCGAACTCAACCTCTTCGCAAATGGTTCCGGAACCGTCTGGATCGACCGTATCACGATACTGAAGACGCCGCTCCGCTAGCATCGAATTGCGCCCGCGCCCCCGGCTCCGTACCAAACGGATATGGCCGCCCTGCCCCCCATTTTCGCCAACTGGTTCGAGACCCGCCGCTGGTCCGCGCATCCGCACCAGATCGAGATGGTCGCGCGCGCCGATGCCCCGGCGCTCCTCCTGATCGCGCCCACCGGCGGCGGCAAGACGCTCGCCGGCTTCCTCCCCACGCTCATCGAACTCGCGGACGGCCGGCACGCGGGCCTCCATACGCTCTACGTCTCGCCGCTGAAGGCGCTCGCCGCCGATATCCGCCGCAATCTCGGCACGCCGATCGCCGAGATGGGCCTGCCGATCCGCGTCGAGGACCGAACCGGCGACACCTCCGCCAGCGCCCGAAAGCGCCAGCGCGCCGACCCGCCCCACATCCTCCTGACCACGCCAGAAAGCCTCGCGCTGCTCCTCTCCTACGAGGACGCGCCGCGCATGTTCGCGGGCCTCGAACGGGTGATCGTCGACGAGATCCACGCGCTCGCCGAATCGAAGCGCGGTGACCAGCTCATGCTCGGCCTCGCCCGGCTCCAGACGCTCCGCCCCGGCCTCCGCCGCGTCGGCCTTTCCGCCACCGTCGAGGACCCGCCCGCCATCGCCCGCCTTCTGGCCCGCCACCCCGATCCCTGCCCGATCCTCCACGCCGATCCCGGGCCCGAGCCCGACATCTCCATGCTCGAGACCGAGGAGCGCCCGCCCTGGGCCGGCGGCGGCGGCAAATACGCGATCCAGGCCGTGCTCGACCAGATCCGCCGCCACAGGACCACGCTGATCTTCCACAACACCCGCGCCCAGGCCGAGATCTTCTTCCACCAGCTCTGGCTCGCCAATACCGACACCCTGCCGATCGGCATCCACCACGGCTCGCTCGCCCGCGAGCAGCGCGAAAGGGTCGAAGCCGCCATGGTCCGCGGCGAGTTGCGCGCCATCGTCTGCACCGGATCGCTCGATCTCGGCATCGACTGGGGCGATGTCGACCTCGTCATCCAGGTCGGCGCGCCCAAGAACGTGAAGCGCCTGATCCAGCGGATCGGCCGCGCGAACCACCGCTACAACGCACCGTCGAAGGCGCTCCTCGTCCCCGCGAACCGCTTCGAAGTGGTGGAATGCGTCGCCGCGCTCGAGGCCGCGCGTGCGCAGGATCTCGACGGCGACCCGCGCGGGCCGGGCCCCCGCGACGTGCTCTGCCAGCAGATCCTCATCGCCGCCTGCGCCGGCCCGTTCGACGCGGACGCGCTTTATGCCGAGGTCACCACCGCCGGCGCCTACAAGGGCCTTTCCCGGGACCAGTTCGACGCCTGCCTCGATTTCACCGCCACCGGCGGCTACGCGCTCCGCGCCTATGACCGCTGGCAGCGCCTGAAACGGCGTCCCGACGGGCTCTGGGAACTCCGCGATCCCCGCGCCGCCCAGCGCATCCGCATGAATATCGGCACGATCCAGGACACCGAAACGCTCAAGGTCCGCCTCCGCGGCCGGGGCCGCCCCCTCGGCGAGGTCGAGGAAGCCTTCGCCGCCACGCTGACACCGGGCGACACCTTCCTCATCGGCGGCGAGATCGTCCGCTACGAGGGCCTCCGCGAAATGAGCGTCGAGGTCACTCGCCGCGCCGACAAGGCGCCGAAGATCGCCGTCTTCGCGGGCACAAAGTTCGCCACCTCGACCCAGCTGTCGCACCGCATCCTCGCGATGTTCCGCGAGCCCGGCTGGCCCGAACTCCCCACCCACACCGCGGAATGGCTCGCCCTGCAGCGGGAACGCTCGATGCTCCCGGAAGCCGACCGCATCCTCGTCGAAAGCTTCCCCTTCGACGGCCGCGAACACACTTGCATCTACGGGTTCGCCGGCCGCAACGCGATGCAGACCCTCGGCCTCCTCCTGACCAAGCGGATGGAGGAGGAGGGCCTCGCACCAATGGGCTTCGTCGCCACCGACTACGCCGTGCTGATCTGGGGGCTCGACCGCGTGCCCGACCCGGCGCCGCTCTTCGACCCGGACGCGCTCCGGAAAGGCTTCGAAACCTGGCTCGCCGGCAACGCGGTGATGAAGCGCACCTTCCGCGCCTCCGCCACCATCGCCGGCCTGATCGAGCGCAATTTCGGCGGCCAGCGCAAATCCGGCCGCCAGGCCACCTTCTCCTCCGACATCCTCTACGACACGCTCGCGAAATACGACCCCGACCACCTCCTGATGCAGATCACCCGCGAGGAGGCGCTCCGCGGCCTTGTCGATTTCGGCCGGATCGAGGAAATGCTCGCCCGCACCGCCGGCCGCATCGACCACGTGGTCACCGACCGCGTGACGCCTCTCGCGGCGCCTCTCTTCCTCGAACAGGGCCGGGTCCCGGTCCACGGCGCCGCCACCGAACGCCTCCTCGCCGAGGAAGCCCAGCGCCTCATGTCCGAGGCCGGCCTCGACCCAACCGGCTGACACGCGCCGGCTCATCTGGCCGAGAATACTCCCGGGAAGGCGGGGGCGGCGCCCCCTCTTGCAAATGCCAAAGCCGCGTGCTGTGAACGAAGCATGAACGATTGCGAGATCCCCCTCCTGGGTGCCCGGCTCCTGCCGCTGCCGTCCGGCGCGCTCCACTGGCCCGAGCGCGGCCTCCTCGCGGTCTCCGACCTGCATCTCGGCAAATCCGGCCGCATCGCCCGGCGCGGCGGCACCCTGCTCCCGCCCTACGAGACCCACGACACGCTCGCCCGCCTCGCCGCCGATCTCGACCGCAGCGGCGCCCGCACCGTGGTCTGCCTCGGCGACAGTTTCGACGATTGCGCCGCGGCCGACGCGCTCCCCGAGGAAGACCGGCTCTGGATCGCCCGGCTCCAGGCCGGAAGGCGCTGGGTCTGGATCGAGGGCAACCACGACCCGGGCCCGATCGGCCTCGGCGGCAGCCACCGGGCCACGCTCGCCGAGGGGCCGCTCAGCTTCCGCCACATCGCCGAACCCGGTGCCATCGGCGAGATCTCCGGCCACTACCACCCCAAGGCCGAGATCCGGGCCCGCGGCCGCACCGTGACCCGGCCCTGCTTCCTCTACGACGCCGCGCGCCTCGTGATGCCGGCCTACGGCACCTATACCGGCGGCCTGAGCTGGACCGCCCCCGCGCTGCGCGGCCTCTTCGGCGACACCGCCTTCGCCGCCCTGACCGGCGACCCGGTGCGCCAGGTCCCGGCCCCGAAACCGGCGGACGCGGCATGACGGATACGGGCGACGGCACCTGGGATCCGCTCGACCCCGAGATCGCGGCAAAGGTCCGCGCGAGCTTCGCGGCCCAGGGGCTGATGCAGACCCTCGGCGCCCGGATCGCCCGGCTCGGGCGGGGGCGCGTCACGATCGCCGCGCCGATCGGTCCCGGCGTCAGCCAGCAGAAGGGCTTCGCCCATGCCGGGCTCAGCTTCGCCATCGGCGACAGCGCGGCGGGCTACGCGGCCCTCTCGGTCATGGAGACGTGCGCCGAGGTCCTGACCACTGAGATGAAGATCCACCTCCTCGCCCCGGCCCGGGGCGAGACGCTCGAAGCGCAGGGTCGCGTCATCCGCGCCGGCCGCCGCCTCGTCGTTGTCACGGCCGACATTCACGCGCTCGAAGGGGACGAGCGCCGCCACGTCGCCACGCTCCTCGGCTCGATGATGCCGATCGAGGACTAGCCGTCGAGCGACCGCGGCCCCGGCGCGGCGAAGCCCGCCGCCTTGTGGCTGCCGTCGCAGAACGGCTTGTTCTTCGACTGCCCGCAGCGACACAGGAACGCCCGCATACCCCGGTGCAACCGCCGTCCGGTCCCCGAGGTGATCTCGAGCGGCCCTCGCGCCTCGAGCGGCCCGTTCTCGCAGGGCACGATCTCCAGGACCGCGCCCGGATCCTCGCCAGGGGCGTCCTTGCCGGAGGCCTCCGGCTCGCCCGTCGCAAGGAAGCCCGCCGCCACATGGGAATAATCGCAGAACGGCATCGTCTTCGACTGCCCGCAGCGGCAGAGCGTGGCGCGGGTCATCGGCGCACCATCCACCACCAGCCGGCCATGCAGCGCGTTCGGCCCGTTCTCGAGGAGCGCCATCCGGTTGATCCCCGGCGGCGCCTCCTCGGTTCCGCCATCGCGCCGCACAAAGGTCAGCGCGCCAGAGGGGCAGGTCCGCACCATCGCCGCGACCTCGTCGGCGGGCGCGGCGTCCGGATCGACCCAGGGGCGACGCTCCGGATCGAAGACCCGCGGCAGCTTCAGGTAACAGTTCCGCGCATGGATGCAGCGGCCGGCATCGAAAGCGACCTCTATGTCCGTACCGGGATAGCTTTGGGGTTTCGGCATCGTGGCGTCCTCCGGAATTTCATCATGAGAGAGTGTGTCTCGTGGCCCGGTCAAGGGAAAGAGAGGAGAGCATCCCGTCGGGCCTGAACATAACTGATAAGTTATATAATGATTGCGTTATGGCGGAATCGCTGAAGCCTGTCTTCGCCGCGCCTTCGGACCCGACCCGGCAGACCATCCACGAACGCCTCCGCAAGGGTGAGGCGAGCGCCGGCGCGCTGGCCGAACCCTTCGCCATTTCGCAGCCCGCCGTGTCGCGGCACCTCAAGGTGCTCGAAGGTGCGGGGCTGATCACGCACCGGCAGAGCGGCACGATGTTCCGCCTCGCGCCGCACCAGCTCGTGGATCTCGACCGCTGGCTCGGCCCGTTCCGCAACACCATGGAGGCGAACCACGCGCGTCTCGACGCGCTCCTCGCAGACTCCGACACCTCACGAAAGGATCCCGGACCATGACCCTCGACCTCGAGTGCGAACCAGCCGGCCCGGTTGAGGGCCGGGGTCGGCGTAGATCGCCTCCTTGACGAGCCCTTCCAGCAGGAAGACGGCGAGCGTCAGGAGCGGAACGGTGACGAAGATGGCGGCAGGAACTCGGGCAAGGCGATGGCCCGGCCCCGCGACAGGAGCGCGCAGGGCAGAACGACCGCGAGCAGGTAGCGCCAGCAACAAAAAGGGGAGGCTGCGCTGCGGGCGGGGATTTGAAAATGGATTTCCGGATTTTCCGGGTTCTTGTACCGACCGGAGCGCATGGCGCCTTCGACGGCCTAGCCCTTCGCCCTCGCATGGGCGACCAGCGCGTTGGCGTGGCCGTGGCCGAGGCCGTGGGCGGATTTGAGCCAGGCGACGGTTTCCATGTGCTTTTCCTCAGGCCGGGCGGAGATCAGGGCGAGCCAGTGGGCGACGGGCTGGCCGTAGCTCTTTTCGATCGAGGGGAAGTAGGACGCGGGGCCCTTGATCTTTTCTGGCATGGGATCTCCGGATCTTTACTTAGTCATATTGCTAAGTATTGGGCCTGTCAACCGCTGCGGCTGGACGCTGGCCGCGCGGGCGGGCATCGTCGCCGCCATGACCCATCGCTTTCCCATCCGCGTCTATTACGAGGACACCGATCTTGCCGGGATCGTCTACTACGCCAACTACCTGAAATTCATCGAGCGGGGGCGGACCGAGTGGGTTCGGGCGCACGGGATCGACCAGGGGCGGCTGAAGCGGGAGGCGGACGTGGTGTTCGCGGTGCGGCGGGTGCTGGCGGAGTACCTCGCGCCGGCGGTGTTCGACGATGAGCTGACGGTCGAGACGGCGTTGAATGCGCTCTCGGGGGCGCGGGTGGTGCTGGAGCAGCGGGTCACGCGGGGGGAGGCGCTCCTGTTCGAGGCCGAGGTGACGCTGGTCGCGCTGACCTCCGCCGGCCGGCCGGCGCGGATGCCGGCGGAGCTTCGCCGAGCCTTGCAGGGCTGAAAGATAACGTTACGCCGATCACCAATCCGTGTTGGCTTTCCCTCTGGCGATTCGTTAAAGTCGCCCGCAATGAGAGCCGCGAACAACAGGCGGCCCGGCGGAGAGAGAGCAGTTTGATGGAAACCGAAACACTTGCGCTCGCGCAGGGGATTGATTTCTCCATGTGGTCGCTGTTCATACGCGCGACCTTCACCGTAAAGATCGTGATGATGATCCTCCTCGTGGCCTCGTTCTGGGCCTGGGCGGTGATCATCCAGAAGATCATCGACTACCGGCGGGCGCGGCGCGATGCGGCGATGTTCGACGCGGCCTTCTGGTCGGGCGAGCCCCTGGACGATCTCTACAAGCAGATCGGCGAGACGCCGCGCGGCGCGTCGGAACGGGTCTTCGTCTCGGGCATGGTCGAGTGGGAGCGGTCGCATCGCGATGACGGGCGGCTGATCGCGGGCGCGCAGAGCCGGATCGACCGGTCGATGGATGTGGCGATCCAGAAAGAGGCGGAGGGGCTCCAGCGCGGGCTGCCGCTTCTGGCCACGGTGGGCTCGACGGCGCCGTTCATCGGGCTGTTCGGCACGGTCTGGGGGATCATGCACGCCTTCATCGGCATCGCGCAGTCGCAGTCCACGAACCTCGCCGTGGTGGCGCCGGGGATCGCGGAGGCGCTTCTGGCCACCGGTCTCGGGCTTCTGGCGGCGATCCCGGCGGTGATCTTCTACAACAAGCTCTCGTCGGACAGCGACCGGATCCTGCAGGGCTACGAGAGCTTCGCCGACGAGTTCGCGACGATCCTGTCGCGCCAGCTGGACCCGAACTGATGGGCGCGGGCATCCAGCAGCGCGCCGCCGACGATGTGCGCCGCCGGCGGCGCCGCGGACGCGGGGGCGCGATGGCCGAGATCAACATCACGCCGATGGTGGACGTGATGCTGGTGCTTCTCATCATCTTCATGGTGGCGGCGCCGCTCCTGATCCCCGGGGTTCAGGTGAACCTGCCCGAGACGGCGGCCGAGGCGCTGCCGTCCGAGCAGGAGGAGCCGCTCACGGTGACGATGCTGGCGGACGGGTCGGTGCAGATCCAGACCACGCCGGTGGAGGAGGCCGCCCTGGTGCCGCGCCTGCAGGCGATCGCGGCGGAACGAGAGGGCGACAAGGTTTTCCTGCGCGCCGATGGCAGCATTCCCTATGAGCGCGTGATGCAGGTGATGGGCGCGTTGAACGCGGGCGGGTTCCGGTCGATCGCGCTGGTGACCGACACCGGCGGACCGCGGCTCGACGGCCGCGACGGCTGAGGGGTCGCGTTGACCACGGGGGCCTATATCTCGGCGACGGCGCATGCCGTCCTGATCCTGTTCCTGCTGTTCGGCGGGCTCCTGGAGCGGAACCAGCACCCGGAGGTGAGTGTTGCGGATGTGTCGGTGGTGACCGAAGAGGAGTTCGCGGCATTGACCCGCCCCGAGACCAGCCCCGAGGTCGCGACCGACGCGGTCGCGCCCGCGGCGCCCCCCGTGGAGGAGGCGCCGCCGGTCACGACGCCGGTGGAGGACGCGGCGCCCGAGGTGCCGGCGCCCGCGCCGCAACCCGAGGCCGCCGAGGCCGATGCGCCCGCCGCGCCGCTGCCGGAGCCCGCGCCCCTGCCCGAGACCGAGGTGACCGAGACCGCGCCGCCCGTGGAAGCGCCGCCGGTGGCGGACGACCGACCGGAAGCGCCCGAGGAGGTCGCCCCGGCGCCCGCGCCGCGCGTGGCGCCGGAACCGGCTGCCCCGGCGCCGCCCCGGGCCGAGGAAGCGCCGGTGGTGGTCGAGGAGACCGTGCCCTCGCCCGAGCCGGCCGAGGTGGTCGAGGAGGAGCAGGTCGCCGCGGCGCCGCCCGAGGCGACGACCGAGATCGTGACCGAGGCGGAGAAGCCGAAGGAGCTGGCGCCGGCATCCTCGCCGCGGCCGAAATCGCGGCCCGAGCGGAAGCCGGAGCCGGTCCGGACCGCCGAAACGCCGAAGCCCGAGACGCCAAAGCCGACCGAGGCCGAGCCGAAGCCGGCTGCGGACGCGCCGAGCGATGCAGTTGCCGATGCGCTCGCCGCCGCGCTGGCGGGCGATGCCGCGCCCGAGGCGCCCCGCGCGGCGCCGTCCGGGCCGCCGCTGACGGGCGGCGAGAAGGAAGGGCTCCGCGTGGCGGTTCAGGGCTGTTGGGTGGTCGATGTGGGGTCGCAGGCCGCCAACGTGACGGTGACGGTGGGGGTCGGCATGAACCCCGACGGCACCGTGGCGGGGGGGCAGGTGCGGCAGATCTCCGCTTCGGGCGGCGATGCCGACGCCCAGCGGACCGCGTTCGAGGCCGCACGGCGGGCGATTTTGCGCTGCCAGAAGGGCGGCTACCCGCTTCCGGTTGAGAAATACGACCAGTGGCGCGATATCGAGATGACCTTCAATCCGGAGGGGATGAGGCTGAAATGAGTGCAAAGCGTATCCTGACCGCGATCTTCCTGGCGCTGGCGTCGGTCCTGCCGGCGCATGCGGCGCCCTTGCGGATCGAGATCACCGAGGGCGTGATCGAACCCCTGCCGGTGGCGGTGGCGCCGTTCATCGCCGAGACGCCGGACGCGCGGCAATATGCGGCGGATATCGCCAAGGTGATCGGGCAGAACCTTGTGGGAACGGGCCTCTTCCGGGAGATCCCGCAGACGGCGTTCATCAGCCAGATCACGAATTTCGACGCGGGCGTCCAGTACGCC
>JBNKWI010000005.1:0-72473 GCA_050299695.1 Paracoccaceae bacterium | reverse complement strand
CGCAGAAGTAGAAGAAGAACTGGGCGTGGAGCGGTTGCGTCTCACCGGGGTCGGGCGCCTGGTCGTAGACGATGCCCGACTCGCACATCGGCGGGTCGCCGCTGTGATCGGGGAGCGGTTGGGGCTCGAGCCCGTGCTCCTTCGCCAGCCAGAACGCGAGGTCGACCTTGTTCTCGCGCTTGATCGCGGCATAGCGCTCGCGGAACCCCGCATCCTCGATGAAGGGTTCGAGCTCAACCAGCCGCTCGGTCTCGTAGACCCAGTCCGGCCCGATCGCCTCGGTGATCAGCGCCGAAAGCCGCGGGTTGCAGTTCAGCATCCAGCGGCGCGGCGTGACGCCGTTGGTCTCGTTCACGATCTTCTCGGGATGGAGCGCGTGCAGATCCTTGAACACGGTCGATTTCATCAGTTCGGTATGCAGCGCCGAAACCCCGTTCACCCGGTTCGCCATGATGAACGACAACTCGCCCATCTTCACCTCGCCGTGGTCGAGCGCGCTGATCGTCCGCGACGGGTACTGCCTGGCGTGCGCGGCGTCGATCTCCTCGATGAGCTGCACATGGCGCGGCAGGAGCGACCGCATCAGGTCCTCCGGCCAGCGCTCCAGCGCCTCGGGCAGGAGCGTGTGGTTGGTGTAGTTGAGGCAGCCCCGCGCGGTCTCGACGGAATCTTCGAAGGAAAGCCCCTTCTCGTCGAGCAGGATCCGCACCAGTTCCGGCCCGGCAATGGCCGGATGCGTGTCGTTCAGCTGGATCGCCACCTTCTTCGGCAGCCCGCGCAGGTCGTCGTACTCGCTCTCGTAGCGCCGCAGGATGTCGCGGATCGAGGCCGCGGTGAAGAAATACTCCTGCCGGAGCCGCAGCGCCTTGCCCTCGGGCGTGGTGTCGTCCGGGTAGAGCACCCGGCTGATCGTCCGGGCGAAGGCCTCCGGTTCCGCGGCGCGGGCGTAGAGCCCCTGGTTGAAGCTGTCGAGGTCGAAGATCCGCACCGGTTCCGCCTCCCAGAGCCGGAGCGTGTTCGCCCAGCGCCCCTGCCAGCCGATCACCGGCGTGTCATGCGCCTCGGCCCGCACCGCCTCGGCCGGGCGCCAGACGCCCCGGCGGCCCTGGACATGGACATGCCCGCCGAAGCCGATCTCGAACCCGGCCTCCGGGCGCGGGAATTCCCACGGGTTGGCCAGCCTGAGCCAGTCCTCGGGATATTCCATCTGCCGCCCGTCCTGGAAGCTTTGCCGGAACAGCCCGTGCTCGTAGCGGATGCCGTAGCCCATCGCCGGGCAGCCCAGCGTCGAGAGGCTCTCCATGAAACACGCCGCGAGCCGCCCGAGCCCACCATTGCCGAGCGCCGCATCGGGTTCGGCACCGACGATCCCGGCGAAATCGAGCCCGAAACTGTCGATCGCCGCGCGCGCCTCCTCGAGGAAGCCGAGATTGACCATGGCGTCTTCCAGGAGCCGCCCGATCAGGAACTCCATCGACAGGTAGTAGACCCGCTTTTCCTTGTGGTCGTAAGCCGAGCGGGTCGAGGCAAACCAGCATTCCACCACCCGGTCGCGGACGGCATGGCTGAGCGCGATGCGCCAGTCCTGGGTGGTCGCGTGGCTGGCATCCTTGCCGAGCCGGTACTTGAGGTGATCGAGAATGTCGTCGCGAAGCGTGGTGACCGTCATGGCTGGTTCCCGTTCTGCAGGCCCCGGATGTTCTGAACAACGGGGCGGATTCTTCAAGCCGGAACGGCCCGGAATGGGCAGGTAATAGCCAGATGCCGCTTTTTCGTGCACCCGGGGTCCGCGCGGGCGGAAAGCCGCGTGCAATCCCGAACCTGCAGTTGCACCAGAGGCTTACATGCTGGAGTTGCACCGGAAGCCATGCACTCAGCGCATGGAACTGTGCCGATCCTGCAACGTCGCCCGGGCAAGCGTTTTCTGCATGCGCACAAGCACGATTTCTGTGCTATGCCTAAATCGACGGCGGTACCGGTCTCGCCAGCCAGGCGCCATTTGGCGCCCCCGATTGAAACAGGTATCGACGACGGATTTTTTCCCCGGCTCCGGCCGGGCGGTATGGTTCCTCCCTGACTGGACAGGCCGCACTTAGGTGCGGCTTTTTTTTGTGCGGATGGCAGGGCGCGTTCCCGCGCGCGCACGGCCGCCTCGTCCGCCCCACCGAGGTGCGGAGCCGGGCGAGCGCCTGCCCGTGGGATGGCGCAGCAACGGCTGAACGTACCTCCGGCCTCGGAGGTCCGCGCAAGCGTCCCCGAAGCGCCAGCCCGGTCGTGCCGGAGGCACGCCTCCGGCGTGACACGGGCAGGCGCTCGCCCGACGCCTTCGGCGCTGTTCGGGCGGGGCAAGGCATAGCCGAATTCAGGACTCGGAGCGCGCGGACTGCGGCGCGGCACCGCGCCGGAGGCACGCCCCTTCCCGCTACGCGTTCACGTCGACGACCACGCGCCCCCGGATCTGACCCCTGAGAATGGCAGCACCCAGCCCCGGCAGATCCGCCAGCACCGCCGGCCGGATCATCGCCTCGAGCCGGTCCATCGGCAGATCCTTCGCGATCCGCTCCCAGGCGCGCAGCCGGTTCGCGTAGGGCTGCATCACGCTGTCGATGCCAAGGAGGTTCACCCCCCTGAGCAGGAAAGGGATCACCGTCGCCGGCAGCGCCGTGCCGCCCGCGAGCCCGACCGCCGCGACCGAGGCGCCGTATTTCAACTGCCCCAGCACCCGGGCCAGCATCGCGCCCCCCACCGCATCGACGCAGCCACCCCAGGTCTCGGTCTCGAGCGGCCGCTTCACCGTCTCGGCGATCTCCTCCCGCGCGACGATCCGCGTCGCGCCGAGGCTCTTCAGGTATTCCGCCGTCTCGGGCCGCCCGGTGACGCCCGCCACCTCATGACCAAGCTTCGCGAGGATCGCCGTCGCGACCGAGCCCACGCCGCCCGCCGCCCCTGTGACCAGCACCGGCCCGTCCTTGATCCCGTGATCCTCGAGCGCCATCACCGCCAGCATCGCGGTGAAGCCCGCCGTGCCCACCGCCATCGCCTGCCGCGTGGTCAGCCCGGCGGGCAGGGGCACCAGCCAGTCGGCCTTCACCCGCGCCTTCTGTGCATAGCCGCCCCAATGCACTTCGCCCACGCGCCAGCCGGTCAGCACCACCTTGTCGCCCGGCTTGTAGCGCGGGTCCTCCGAGCTCTCGACAATGCCCGCGAAGTCGATCCCCGGCACATGCGGCCAGGCGCGCACCAGACCGCCGCCCGGACCGATGCAGAGCCCGTCCTTGTAGTTCACCGTCGAGTACTCGACCGCCACGGTCACGTCGCCGGCGGGCAGCTGCTCCTCGCCGATCTCCTCGACCGCTGCCTGCGTCTTGCCGCTGTCCTCGTCCTTGCGAACCACCAATGCCTTGAACATCTCTTCTCCTCAGCTCCAGAACTTCTCTTGAACCACGCCCGGCTGCACACCCGCCGTCGTCTCGACGGTAATCTCTGGCCCGGGGTCCCAATGGGTCATCCGCACCATGCCGATCGCGACATTGGCACCGAATTCCGGCGGCCAGGCCGCCGACGACACGGGCCTGGAACGCGAAATGACGGATCGGAAGAACTTCACCGCGCGCAGCCCTCGCCGAACACCGCCGCCATCAGATCATCGGACTTGGGCCCCTGCGCCGCGAGCGGCGAGATGTCGGGCTCGTCCACCAGGACGTCGAGCCTGTCGCCGCAGGCGATCCCATTCACCCGGTAGAGCAGGTCGCTGTCGGCGATGGAGATCCACCGGTCATTCAGCATGCCACCGGTCTCGTCGACGATGGCATGTAGCAACACTGGCCGGGCAACATCCCGCGCGGGTCGCGCGGGGACAGCATCTGCACCAGCTTCGCCGCCTCCGGCCCGCGGATCTCGATCTGCCGCTCGCAGGCCACGTCCCAGACCTGCACCGCCGCCTTGAGGTGCCGGTAATCCTCCTCGACCGAGCGGAACACCGTGGGCAGGAGCATGTGGTTGTACACCGTGTAGGCATTGACCCCGGCAGCCTCGACCCCGCCGCCGAACGGCGCGCGCCGGAGCCGGCGGGAAAGCGAGATCTGCGCCATCTACCCAAGCTCCCTCGCACGGTTCCGGAGCAGGAACTTCTGGATCTTGCCGGTGGAGGTTTTCGGTATCTCGGTGAAGATCACCGATTTCGGCGTCTTGAACCCCGCGAGCCGCTCCCGGCAGAATTGGATGATCGCCTCTTCGTCCGCCACTGCGCCCGGGCGCAGCTCGACGAAGGCACAGGGCACCTCGCCCCATTTCGGGTCGGCGCGCGCCACCACGGCGGCGGTCTGCACGTCCGGGTGACGGTAGAGCACGTTCTCCACCTCCACCGACGAGACATTCTCGCCGCCCGAGATGATCACGTCCTTCAGCCGGTCGCGGATCTGGATATAGCCGTCGGGATGCACCACCGCCGCGTCGCCCGACCAGAACCATCCGCCCTTGAACGCCTCCGCCGTGGCCTCGGGATTCCGGTAGTAACCCTTCATCACCACGTTGCCCCGGATCGCGATCTCGCCCTGGGTGACCCCGTCGCGCGGCACCGGCTGGCCGGTCTCCCGGTCGAACACCGCGACACCCTCGACCATCGGGAACGCCACGCCCTGGCGCGAACGACGCTCGGCCAGCGCCTCCGCGTCGAGCCCCTCCCAGTCGGGCTGCGGCAGGCATTGCGAGATATGGCCATAGGTCTCGGTCAGCCCGTAGACATGCATCACGTCGAGCCCCATCGCCGCGCTCCGCTCGAGGATCGCCGCCGGCGGCGGCGCCCCCGCGGTGAAGGCATGGATCGGCGGATCGAACGGCGTCTTCGGCGCGTCCGGGCTCTCGGCCAGCATCTGCAGGATCACCGGCGCACCGCCGAAATGGGTCACCCCCTCCGCCGCAATGGCCGCGAACATGCGCTTCGGCTCGGGCTGGCGCACGAAAACCGACTTCCCCCCGACGATGGGCATCATCCAGGGATGGCCCCAGCCGTTGCAATGGAACATCGGCACCACCGAGAGATAGGAGGGCTCATGCCCCGCCGGCCAGCCCACCGCTGTTCCGAGCGAAATCAGGTAGGCGCCCCGGTGGTGATAGATCACCCCCTTGGGCCGCCCCGAGGTGCCCGAAGTGTAGTTGAGCGCGATCGCCTGCCATTCGTCCTCGGGCAGCCCGTCGCCCGTAAAAGGCGCATGTGCGGCCAGATCCTCGTAGGTCGCACCGCCGCTCCCTTCCGGCGCCGGCCCCTGCCCGTCAACGATCTCGACCACCGGAACCTCGCGCCCCAGAAGCGCCAGCGCCGCGTCGAAAAGCGGCCGGTACTGGGTATCCACGATCGCCAGCCGGCTCTCCGAATGGTCGAGGATATAGGCCACCGTCTCCGCCTCGAGCCGGGTGTTCAGCGCGGTCAGCACGCCCCCCGCCATCGGCACCGCGAAATGCAGCTCGAACATCTCCGGAATGTTCGGCGCGATCACCGCAACGCTGTCGCCCAACCCGACGCCCCGCGCCCGGAGCGCGCCGGCCACCGCGCGGATCCGTGCGCCGGTCTCGGCCCATGTCCGCCGCACCGGCTCATAGACCGTCGCCGTCCGGTCGGCATGGACCTCTACCGCCCGGTTCAGGAACGATACCGGCGAGAGCGGCACGTGGTTCGCCGGCACCCGACCCGGCGCGTCGAAATCTTCCTTCATGGCAGCCCCTCCCTGGCTGGCGTCAGCGCGGCCCGGACCAGTCGATCCGGCAGATCTCGGCGGAGCGCCCGTCGAAATCCCAGACCCGGCCATAGGCGCGCACCCGTCCCTTCGTGGCCATCGCGACGGTGATGTCGGGGCCCATCCAGTATTCGGTGTTCGACACCACGATGTCGCCCCCGTCCCTGCCCGCGACCGGCACCACCTCGCCCTGGATCTTCTTGCCGACCGTCAGGCGCCGCGCGTTGCCCTCGTTCTCATAGGACACCGGCGCCCGCTCGGCACCCAGGAACTCGCTCACCAGCACGCCGAAAAGCCCCGTCGTGCCCCGCGCCCGGCCCGAGAAGATGCCGATCAGCGCGTCGAGGGCCGCGTCGCTCGCCCGCTCGTCGATATAGGCCGCCGCCTTCCAGTTGCCCCGGCCCATCAGCCCCGGGATCTCCAGCACCAGGCCCACGTTCAGCCCCGAAAGGTCGGTCTCGCCATAGCGGCCCTCGTCGATCCGCACCCCCGACCAGGCCTGGCAATAGCCCTCAGTCGGCGGGTGCTTGCCGAGGCTCACCACGCAGGGGCAGAACACGGTGCAATTGCAGTTCAGGATCAGTTCGCCCTTGATGCTCCAGGGCACGGTTCCGTCGATATCCAAGGGCATTCTCGCCTCCCCCGATCTATGAAATCACGGCCGAAACGGCCTCCATCGCAGCCGCCACGATCAACGCGGCGCCCAGCGGACGGGTCACCCGGCGGCCGATCTCCGGCAGCTTCTCGAGCACCATCAAGACCAGCGCGAGACCCATGAAGCCGAGGCTCATCACGCCGCCCACGAAGCCCAGGAGCATCAGCGCCCAGCAGCAGCCCAGGCAATCCGCGCCGAGCCGGAGCCCGTTCCGCCAGGGCCCCTCCGCCCAGTGCTCCACGAAGAACGCGAGCGGTGCCCGGCAGCGCGCGACGCAGGCCGCCTTGAGCGCGCTGAACTGATAGGCCCCGGCACCCGCCAGGAGCGCCGCCGCGAACAGCGCCGAACGGCTCTGCCCCAGCCCGTCCACGAGCCCCGCCCGGAAAAGCGCGTATTGCCCGAGCCCCGCCAGCACCGCGAACTCGCCCCAGACCGCCAGGAACCCGCCCAGGAGCCACGCAAAGGACGTGGGCGCCGCATGGCTCAGATCGTCATAAGTCCGGAACGCCGGCACCGCCGTCGGCGCCATCATCGCCCCGCTCATCAGGAGCCACATCGCCACCGCCGACCCCGGCCCGGCGCTCCCCGGCGTCGCCCCGCAGATCGCGGCCAGGAGGTCGGCATCGTAGCCGGGAGCCAGCCTGGCGGACACCGCCATGGCGAAAAGCACGGCCCAGGCCAGGATCACCGTCCCGAAAAACGCCAGCCAATGCGCGCGCCTCATTGTCCGCATGGATCCGCCGCACCCCTCCTCCAAGCGACTCGCCCCTCTCGCCTAGAAGTGCCAGACAATTAAATTCCTGACAAACGGAGGGACGAGGCTCCGGCTGGACGTGCCCCGAAGCCAGCCCAACGGGCACAGATCGGGCTTTGCCCGGCGGCCCCGCCGCCACGGAAAATACCGGCGAATTGAAGCGTTCAGGCATTCGAAAGCTGTCCCCGGGAGGATGCGGGCACTCAGAAAGCAGAAGGTTTTCGCGATGCAGATCTCACCCCCGCCGGCCCGGACCGGCCCTCATGCCTCCCCCGCCGCCCCGTCCGTGCCGGCGACCGAAACCGGCCGCGGCGATCCACCTCGAACTTCCACGGATTTTTCCCCCTTCGCGACATACGACTTGAACGCGATCTCCCCCCGCGAGATCGACCGGCTCGCGAAGGAGCTTCAGGACCAGGACTTCGCCGACACGAAATTCATGATGATGCTCCTGACCCGCGGCGAACGGTTCCAGGCGCATCTCGCCGAATCCGTCGCCGAGGCGACCGGCCGCGCGGTCGAGCCCTACGACCCAACCCGGCCCGGGGACCTCGTCGCTTCGACCGAAACCCAGCTCTCCCTGGCGCGCCGGTCCGGCGATCCGACCGACGCGATCGAACATTTCCTAGACATGCTCCGGACGGCGCAGGCCGAAACCGGACACCGCAGCGCAGTACCCGCTCCGGTCGCACGCAACGCCGAAACCGTCTTCCAGGCGCAGGTCGCTGGCTGACCGCGAGACATTTCTTTGGGTCCGGAAATCCCGGGGTCCGGGGCAGCGCCCCGGCGGATACGGCCGGACGCGACGCCGATAGGATCGCAATGACGATCGTCCGGATCGAGCTAGCCCTGATACCCCATGAGCCGGGGCAGGAAGAGCACGATGCCGGGGACCAGGATCATCGCGAGAAGCGCGAGCACCAGCACCGCAAGGAAGGGCAGCACCTCGCGGATGATCTCGCCCAGGGGAATCCGCGTCACCGCGTTGATGACGAAGAGCAGGATCCCGTAGGGCGGCGTAATCAACCCGATCATGCAGTTGACGATGGCGACCACGCCGAAATGCACCAGATCGATACCCAGCTCCCGGCAGGACGGCAGGAACAGCGGGATGATCACGAGGATGATCGTCGAGGCGTCGAGAATGCAGCCGAGGAGCAGCAGCAGCACGTTCACCCCGATCAGGAAGGCGAGCGGCGAAACGTCGAGCCCGACCAGCCGCGCGGCGACCAGATCGGGGACGTTCTCAGAGGCGACGATGTAATTCAGGATCAGCGCCCCGCCGATCACAAGCCCCACCGCCGAGGAGGACCGCGCGCTCTCGACGAGGATCCGGTAGAAGGCGCCGAGGCTCAGCGCGCGGTAGAACACCGCCGCGAGGACCAGCGCGTAGAAGGCGGCGACGGCAGCGGCCTCGGTCGGCGTGGTGACCCCCCAGTAGATGCAGTAGAGCAGGATCGCCGGCATCAGGAGCGCGGGGAAGGCGTTGAGCGTCAGCGCCGGCAGTTCCGAAAGCGGCACCGCCTCCTCGGTCAGGAACCCCCGGCGATGCGAGATCCAGCCGTTCATGCCCATCAGCACCGCGCCCATGAACAGGCCCGGCCCGATCCCGCCGAGGAACAGGTAGCCGATCGAGCTGTTCGAGACGAGCGCGTAGAGTACCATCGGAATCGAGGGCGGGATGATCGGGCCGATCGTAGCCGAGGCGGCGGTGATCGCGGCGGCATAGCCGCGGGTATAGTGACCCGATTTCGTCATCATCTCGATGATGATCTTGCCGATCCCCGCGGCGTCGGCCACGGCCGAGCCCGACATGCCCGAGAAGATCAGCGAGGCCACCACGTTCACATGGCCGAGCCCGCCCTTGAACCTCCCGACGAGGCCGACGCAGAACCTGAGCAGCCGATCCGAGATCGTGCCCGCGTTCATGATGTTCGCCGCGACGATGAAAAGCGGCACCGCCAGCAGGATGAAGCTCTGGTAGAGCCCGTCCATCAACACCTTGCCGGCCACGCCGATCCCCTGCCCCGCAGCGGCGAGATAGACGAAGGCCGACAGGAGGATCGCATAGGCGATCGGCATCCCGATCCCGGCGAGGAAGAAGAGCGAGATCAGGCAAAGCGTGAATTCGAGGCTCATTTGTCGTCCTCGCCGGCCAGCTCTTCATAATGGTGCGGGTCCTCCTCGGCGCCGTGCCGCCAGACCTCCACCGCGCGCCACGCGTAGCGCAGCGAGACCGCGACAAGGAAGAAGGCGTAGACCGAGTAGACGTCGCGCATCCGCACCCAGTCGCCCAGAAGCTGCTTCAGCGTCGCGGTCTGCTTGAGCCTGAGGATGTAGAACTTGTCCCAGGTCGGCCCGAGCGAAGCGAGGAGCCCCACCACGATGGCGGCGCAGGTGATCAACGCGAAGACGCGCCGCAGCCGCGGCGAGACAGCCCCGTAGAGAATGTCGAAGGTCACGTGGTCGCGGTCGCGAACAATCGTGGCGCAGCCGAAGAACACGATCCAGACCCAGAGCGCGAGGCAGAATTCCAGCGTCCAGCCATAGCGGCTCGGATCCAGAAACGGCGCCGCCTCGGCGATCCAGCCGAGGCGGGCGGTGTAGCGGATCGCCACTTGCAGGATGAAGGTCGCGAACATCGCGGCCATCATCATGGCCATCAGGAATTCGGCGCCACGGACGATCCAACCGAGAAACGGTTTCATCGCCTTCCCTCCCCCGTGGCGCCGACGCGCGCGGTCAGTTGCCGAGCGCGTTGATCTTGTCGAGCACGCCCTCGGGCCATGTGGCCGAGAAATCCGAGCTCTGGTAGGCCTCCTGCACATGGCTGCGGAAGGCGGCGAGATCGGGTTCGTAGACGTCGAGCCCCTGCTCCTTGAAGAAGGCGACCAGCTCGTCCTCGAGCGCGAGCTGCTTCTGCCGGCCGCTCTCGGCGGCGTCCTCGGCGGCCTTCTGGACGGTGGCCTGCTGCTCCGGCGTCAGCCCGTCCCAGGTCTCCTTCGAGAAGGCGACATAGTTCAGGTCGACGAGATGCGAAGTCAGCACGATCTGCTTCGTCACCTCATAGAACTTGGAGTCCTTGTCGGTGGGCAGCGGGTTGTCTTGGCCATCGACCGAACCGGTGGAGAGCGCGGTATAGACCTCGGTGAAGGCCATCGGCGTCGGGTTGGCGCCCAGCGCCTTGCCGAGGAACTGCCAAGCGTCCGAGCCGGGCATGCGGAGGTTCACGCCGGCGAGATCGGCGGGGGTCTGGACGTTCTTCTCGGCCTGGCTGAAGCGCAGGTTCACCTGGCGACGGCCGAGATACATCACCGCGAGAAGCTTCACGCCCAGCTCGTCCTCGACCTTCTGCTTGAACGGGTCCATCAGCGGGTCGTTGAAGACCTTGACCTGGTGCTCGGCCGACTGGTGCACATAGCCCGCGGTGAAGATCGAGAATTCGGGGAAGAAGGTCGCGAGTTCCTGCGCCGAGGTGACGGACATCTCGAGATCGCCCGAGGCGATGGCCTCGAGCTCCGAGCCCTGCGCGATCAGCGAGGCGTTGTAATGCGGCTCGTAGGTGGCGAACCCGGCGACCGCGGGGCCGAACACTTCGGCGAGCGCGACCGAGCGCTGGTCGGTTTCCGAGGCCGGCGTGGACAGGCGCAGCGTGATCTTGTCCGCCGCATCGGCGGCGGCGCCGAAACCGAGCGCGAGAAGCGTGGCAGACGCCGCGGACATGAACGTGCGGCGACCGAAACTCGTGGTCATGAAAAATCCTCCCCTGGGTCATTGCCCGTTGTTCTTGCGCGCATTGAAGCACGCGCCCGCCCGCATGGAAAGAGCGGAAGGGGAGTTTTCACATGGAGCGCCTTCGGCGCAAGTCCTTGTCTCGCACCCTGCGCTCACGCGCCGGGCGCTCGGGTCGGCCCGGACGGCACCGGCGGCGCCCTGCCTGTCAGGTCGCCTTGGGTTCGACAGGGGCGCGTTGGCCCGGTGCGACCAGGCCCAGCATCCGCGCGACGGTGAAGGCGGTCAGGAGCAGCATGGTGGTCTGCGACAGCACGCCGGCAAGCGAGCCGTAATGCAGGTCGTGGACGATCCAGAGCGGCGCGCCGAGGCAATGCACGATGCGGAGCGCGACGCCCTGAAGGTAGAACAGCGCGACCGTGCCGACGAAGGTGGCGCAGACCGGCAGCCAGTCATAGGCGCTCTGCTTGTCGCCCAGCGCCAGTACCAGGTAGAGGAAGAGAAGCGGGCCGGCATGCTTGCGGTTCGCTGCGTTGAGCGACAGGAGCGTGCGGAACGCGGTGATCACCGACAGGGTCGCCGCCATGTCGGCGCCGAGCATGGAATTGTGCACCGCCCACAGCAGGCAGCCCGCGATGATGACGCGCTTGAACTGCCGTTCCTCGGTGTGGAGGCAGGCGTACAGATTGACGGCAAACGCCGCCAGGCCGACGACTTGTGCGAGATAGAGTTCCATGCCGGACGGTGTGGCCCGGGAACGTTAATCGCCTGTTAGCCCGGGTTGACGAAGTGCCTCCAATTTTCCCCGGATTGTCACCGAAGCCGGGAGGTGCGTTCGATTGTAAGCATTTTCCGCCCCGCCGCGGCGGCCGGGGCCGCGCGCAGTCACCAAAGATTAGCTGCCGTTCTCTAGGCCGGACCCCACCATCCATTCTGGAGATGACGATGAGACTGAAAACCCTGTCGGCGCTTTGCCTGGCAAGCGCCCTGGCCGGCACCGCCTTCGCCGGCCAGCCCGAGCCGGTCGCGCTCACGCCGATCGAACACGCCCTCGCGCAGCTCGAAGTGGTGGGCATGGACGGCCATTCCCGGGTCTACAAGCCCGAAGACCTCGAGACGATGACGACCTACCGGCTGCGCACCACCACGCCCTGGCGCACCGAACCGGCCGAGTTCGAAGGCGTGCTCCTGTCCGACCTGCTCGCGGCGAACGGCCTGGCCGACGCGCCGGCGATCCGCGTCTATGCCGAGAACGATTTCAGCTCGGTGATCGAACGCGACGTCTGGACCTCGATCCCGGTCCTGGTGGCGACCCGCGTCGACGGGCACGCGCATTCGCGCCGGGTCCGCGGACCGATCCAGTTCGTGATGGACATGGACGCCTACCAGGCTTCCGACGTCGCCTCCGAGTCCGATCTTGTCTGGATGGCGGCAAGGATCGAGCCCGAGATGTGAAACCCTACAGGCCGCGGACAAGACCACTCCTGAACAGGGTTCTGGACGGGTTCGCCACCAAGGCGGGCCTGTTCCTGACCCTCGGGACGCTGTTCACCATGTGCCTCGCGGCCGGGATCTACTTCCAGCGCGCGATGCAGCAGACGGAGGCCGTCCACGAGATCTTCAAGGACCGGCAGCTGCGCAACGGCTTCGTGTCGATGAGCGACCTGCAGCGGCTGAACCTGATCGCGCTGCGCAGCGCGCGCGCGGGCCTTGTTTCGGCGCAGGACGAAAAGGATTTCTCGACGGCGGCCGACATCCTCTACGTCCGGCTGGAAAGCTTCCGGCGGGTGCTGGACGGGCGCGAGGACCTGCCTGACGCGCGGAACGCGATCCGCGGCCTGGAGCGTGTGCTGGCGATCGCCGACGGGGCGATCGCCTCGGGCTTCGCCGGGTCGCCCGACGCTCTGGCCGACGCGCTGCTCATCGCCTCGGACGAGGCGCGCCAATGGCTGGTGATCTATCTCGACGAGATGCGGCGGCTGCAGGACGTGGTCCTCGACGACCAGTCCCGCGCCCTCAACCAGCAGCACCTGGTGGTCTGGTTCAACCTCCTCGTCCTCACCCTGTTCGGCGCGGTGATGCTGCTGCTCCTGCGCCGCGAGGTGTTGGCGCGCCACGCCCGCCGCGAAGCCGAGGAACGCGCCGCCTTCCTGGCCTATTTCGACTCGCTGACCGGCCTGCCGAACCGCATCCAGTTCCAGGACCGGATCGAGGAGATGATGGAGGCCGGCGCGCCGATGACGCTGCTCCTGGCCGATCTCGACGATTTCAAGGCGATCAACGACACCCATGGTCACTCCGCCGGCGACGCGGTGCTGAAATACGTGGCCGGGATCATCGACCGGGTGGCGCGCGAGGCGGGCGGGTTCGCGGCGCGCCTCGGCGGCGACGAATTCGCCGCGGCGATCCCGGGCGACGATGCGATCGGGCTCACCCGGGTTTGCCAGAAGATTTCCGAGGCGGTCACGCAGGAGCTCTATTTCGACCGCGAGGCGCTCAGCACCAGCACCAGCATGGGCCTCGCGACGACGACCCAGCTCGCCGCGCAGATGGCATCGAATTTCGACACCCTGACGCGGGTGGCCGATTTCGCGCTCTATGCCGCGAAGGACCTGGGCAGGAACTGCTACGCCTTCTACGACGAGGAGCTCGAGATCCGCTTCCTCAAGCGCCGCGCGCTCCTCACCGAGCTGCCCGGCGCCATCGCCCAGGGCGACCTCCGGGTCTATCTCCAACCCAAGGTGCGGCTGAAGGACGGCGAGGTCTACGGCTTCGAGGCGCTGGTGCGCTGGCAGCGCGGCGACGAGATGGTGCCGCCCTCGGACTTCGTGGCGCTGGCCGAGGAGGCGGGGCTGATCAACGAGATCGACCTCTACGTGCTGCGCGAGACCGCGTGCAAGCTCGGGCGCTGGAATGCCGAGCACGGCAATGCGATCTCGTTCAGCGCCAATCTTTCGACGATGAATTTCTCAAGCCCGCGGATCGTCCGCGAGGTCGGCGACGTGCTCGAGGAAAGCGGGCTCGCCCCCGAACTCCTGACCCTCGAGATCACCGAGACGCTGGAAATCCGCGACTGGGACAACGCGCGCCGGATCATCGACGCGCTGCATGAGCTCGGCTGCAAGATCGCGATCGACGATTTCGGCACCGGCTTCTCGTCGCTGGCCTATCTCCGGGCTGCGGCGGCGGACGAGTTGAAGATCGACAAGTCGCTGGTCGACGAGATCGACACGTCGGAGGAGGCGCGCTTCATCGTCGACGCCGTGGTCGAGATCGCCGACAGCCTGCAGATGGCGGTGACGGTCGAAGGCATCGAATCCGCCGAACAGGCGCAGATCGTCCACGGCATGGGGGCGCGGAACGGCCAGGGCTACCATTTCGGGCGGCCGGTGCCGATTGACACCGCGCTCGACGCCCTGACCCCGCCGCACGAAGCCTGGCCGTCCGCGGCGGTCGCGGGCGGCCCGCGCCCGGCCTGACTCCGGCCCGGGGCGGCGCCAACGCAGTTGGCAGTCAGCCGCGGTTGAGGTCGGCCGGAAGCCGCCGATGCACCGTCTGGGCATCCATCAGCGCGCCGAGATCCGTGCAGCCGCCAGCCTCGAACACCGCCAGCATCTTCAGAAACACCGCCGCCGTCGCCCGAGCATCGCCCAGCGCGGTGTGCCGCCCCCCGGGCGGGATCGCGATCCCGAGCCGCTCGGCGAGCGCGTCGAGGGTCAGCCGCCCGTCCCGGCCGAACAGCGCCGCGCCGAGGAGCACCGTGTCGAGCACCGGATGGTCGAACCGCGCCCCCGTCGCCGCGGCATGGCGCCTGAGGAACGCCATGTCGAACGGCGCGTTGTGGGCCACCAGCACCGCCCCCTCGGCGAACTCCAGAAACCGCGCCCCGGCCTCATCCATCGCGGGCGCGCCCCGCACCATCGCGTCGTCGATGCCATGCACCTTCGTCGCCGTCGCCGGGATCGGCCGGCCCGGATCGACCAGCGTATCGAACACCTCGCCCGCGACAAGGCGCCGCCCGACCGCCCGCACCGCGCCGATCTGCACCACGGCGTCGCGGTCCGGCAAGAGCCCGGTCGTCTCGGTGTCGAAGATCACATAGGTCAGCGCCTCGAGCGGCGTCGCGCGCAGCGCCCCGGGCGCGGCGGGCGGCGCGGCAGCCGGGGAAAAATCGTAGACCAGCGGCCGCTCGGCCGCCGCATCCGGCGCGCATTGCAGCGACAGCATGTAGCCCGCCCCCGGCCCGAGCCGGCGCAGAACCGCCTCGAACACCCGGGTCCCGTCGGCGGTTGAAAGACGCAGCGCGACCGCCGCGCGCGGCGCGAGCCCCTCCAGCGCCGCGCGGACCTGCGCGCCATCGACATGGTGGAACAGGCTCTGCCCGAGACAGAGTGGCCTCGGGCCGAGTGTCTCGGCCGCCTGCCCGTCATAGAGCGTGACACGGTGCGCCTCGTCGAGGATGAGGATGGCGAGCGGAATGTCGGACAGCACCGCGGCAAGCCGCTCGCGCTCGGCGGCGAGCCGCGCGGTTTCGGCGGCGACACGCTCGGCGGCGTCGAGCGTTTGCGCGCCGAGCCGGGCGCTCAGCGCCCGCGCCGCCGGGCCGAGATCGCCCAGGTAACCCAGCCCGCCCGCCTCGAGACCGAGGCCCGGATCGGCATGGGCGCGCACCCTCAGATCGGCCGCCAGCCGTTCGATCGGCCGCGCCACGTTTTCGTCGAACAGGAGCCAGATCCAGGCGGCGAGGCCAAGAATCCCGAACCCCGCGATCAGCCCCGCGGTGACGAACCCGCCCGCGCCACGCCCCGCGCCGATCCAGAGGCCAAGCGCGACCAGCGCCACCGCCCCGCCTGCCAGCGCGGCGAAGAACAGCGCGATCCGCGTCCGGAGGCCGAAACGCCGCATCGCTCAGGCCCCGCAGGCGGCGCGCAGCACCGGGTCATCCGCGCCCACGTCCCGCCAGGTGACGCCGGACACCGTGCCGCCCTCGGCGAAACCGGCGCCGGGCCCGAGATCGGCGCGCCGCCCGCCCGGGCAATCGACCAGCACGGCAAGCTTCCGCGTCGGCGACCAGCGCGCGAAGGCGTAGACCTCGACGATGCGTTGGCCCGGCGCGGCCGGATGGCTCCGCATCGCGCCGGTATCGACCGCGAGGAAGCGCGAAACGAAGGGCGCGACATAGGTCCAGGGCCGGTACGGCGCGCGCTCCTCGACGGTCATGGCGACCTCGACCCCCGCCGGCAGCGCGGCCCGCGTCCGCGGATACCAGCCGTATTCACTGGCAATCGCCACCCCCAGCATCGCCGCCCCGGCGAGGACCGGCACCCACCAGCGCGGCAGCCGCCCGGCCGTCAGCCGGCCCAGAAGCAGGCCCACGCCCGCCCCGGCCAGCCCGGCGGCAATCACCGCGATCAGTTCGAAGATCATCTCTCCCCTCCCCCAAATCCCCGTTCAGGTCACCGTGCCCCGCCCCTGGGCGATGGCCGCCTGCATCCGCCGCACCACGACGAAGGCGTCGCGCAAATGGCTGCGCTCGAAATCCGACAGGCTCGACGGCGCGAGATAGTTGTCCGGCGCTGTTCCCGCCGCGATCTGCCGCGCCTGATGCGCGAGCCGCGTGGCGGCGATCAGGTCGTAGGCGTCGATCAGCTCGCGCGCGCCGCCCGCCGAGACGCCCGGCCCGCCGCCGGCAAGCTCCAGCCGCGCCCGGGTGCTCACCGGCGCGATCCGCCCCATCAGCGCATAGAGCCGCGCGAGATCGACCACCGGAACAACGCCCGACATCTTCAGATCCACCGCGTCGCGATGCTCGCCCGAACGGATCGTCGCAATGCCGCGCAGCAGCCCCAGGGGCGGCTGGTGCCGGAGCGAATTCGCCACCATATGCGCCACGAAGATCGAGTTCTTCGACGCGGTGAGCAGCGTGCCCGCCTGCAGGCTCTCGAAAAGCCCCGTCTCGCCGCCGATCGGCCGCAGGTCGAACATCACCGAGGCGAGCATCTGCGCCTCCGGGCTGGGCGTGGCGATCCAGCCCTGGAAATAGCCGCGCCAGACCCTGAGCGGCTGCCGCCAGCGCGGCGCCGTCGCCATCATCTCGCCCGGGCAATAGACATAGCCTGCCCGGTTCAGCCCGTCGCAGACGAAGCGCGCGAGGCGGGCGAAATAGGCGTCGTCCGCGTCGCGTGCGGCATCGTCGAGGATCAGGCAATTGTCCTGGTCCGACACGCCGGTCTGCTCGCGCCGGCCCTGGCTGCCGCAGGCGAGCCAGAGATAGGGCACCGGCGGCGGGCCGAATTCCTCCTCGGCCAGCGCCAGCAGCCGCCGCGTCGCGGCATCGGCGATGTCGGTCACGAGCCGTGTCACCACATCGTGCCGGAGCCCGGCCCCGGTGAGCTGCGCGAGCAGCCGGGGGATCAGCGCCGTGACGCCCGCGATGGCCTCGGCGTCGGGCGCATGGGCGATGTCGCCCACCAGCCAGGCCGAGTTCACCGCCTGCCGCCGCGTGAGGTTGGTCTGGGTCACGATCCCCACGAGCCGGCCGCCCTCGGTGATCGGCACGTGGCCGATGCCGCGCTCCATCATCGCGTGGAGCACGTCCGAGCCGAGCGCGGTGGCCGGCAGCGTGTGCGGCTCGGGCGTCATCACCTGACCGACCCCGGTTTCGGGGCTGCGGCCGCGTCCGAGGATCCGGCCCGAAAGGTCGCGCACCGTGACGATGCCCACCAGCCGCGCCTCGCCATCGGTGACGCAAAGGCAGGAGATCCGCGCCTCGGCCATGATCCGCGCGGCCTCGGCCGCCGGCGTGCCCGGCCGGCAGGTGACCGGATCGGGCGTCATCAGTTGCGCGACCGGCGTGGTGGCGAGGTCGGGCGGCCGCTCGGGCGCCCGGCGCGCCTCGCCCCGGTGGAAGAACCGCGCGAAGGCGGGCTCGGTGCGCATCGCCTCCTCGAAGGCCTCGGGCGGCAACCGGTAGAGCCGGCAATCGGTCTCCGTCAAGGCGCTGGTCGCGGCCAGCCCGTCGCGCAGGAGCCCGCGCTCGCCGAAGGAATTGCCGGGGCCGAGCCGCGACAGATCCTGCCCCGCGGCATCTGTGACACGCACCGCGCCCTCGCGGATCACGTAGAGCCCCGGGGCTGCGTCGCCGCAGGAATAGAGACGGGCTCCGGCGGGATGCTCCTCGGCCTCGAAACGCGTGGCGATCCGGAGGAGACCCACCGGATCCACGCTGTCATAGGGATGAAGCCGTGCCAGGAAGCTGGCGATATCGTCGCTCATGTCGTTGTACGGGGGCGGGCCGCCCGGAGACGGCCCGCCCGCTGTCTCAATGGTCGGTGGCCGCGCCGGCGCCGCGCGGGATCCGCACGCTCTCGACCAGCGCCTTGATCTCGGCCGGCGTGTCCTCGGTGGCGTTCGACACCACATAGGCCACCGCGAAGTTCAGGAGCGCGCCGATCGAGCCGATCGCGGTCGACTGGATGCCGAACAGCGAGCCGGAGATCGTGTCCTCGAACATGTTGGTGCCGGGGATGAAGAACCAGCCCTTGTGCAGGAAGATGTAGACCACCGTGAAGATCAGACCCGTCAGCATCCCCGCGACCGCGCCCTTGTTGTTGATGCGCGTCGAGAAGATGCCCATCATCAGCACAGGGAAGATCGAGGCCGCCGCGAGGCCGAAGGCCAGGGCCACCGTCTGCGCCGCGAAGCCCGGCGGGTTGATCCCGAGCCAGGTCGCCACGCCGATCGCCACCGCCATCGCGATCCGGGCCGCCAGAAGCTCGCCTTTCTCGGAGATGTTCGGGTTGAGCTGGCCCTTGATCAGGTCATGACTGATCGCTGACGAGATCGCGAGCAGAAGCCCCGCCGCCGTCGACAGAGCCGCCGCCAGGCCGCCCGCCGCCACCAGCGCGATCACCCAGCCCGGAAGCCGCGCGATCTCGGGATTGGCCAGCACCAGGATATCCCGGTTGAAGTTGGTCAGCTCGTTGCCCTGCCAGCCCTTCTCCGCCGCGAGCGCCTGCATGTCGGCGTTCTCGTCGTTGTAGTACTGGATGCGGCCGTCGCCGTTCTTGTCTTCCCAGCCCAGAAGCCCGGTCTGCTGCCAGTTGTGCATCCAGTCCGGAAGCTCCTCGGCCGACACCGCCTCGCCCTGCACGCCGTTGGGCCACATCGTGCTCATGATGTTGAGCCGCGCCATCGCGCCCACCGCCGGAGCCGTGAGGTACAGAAGCGCGATGAAGACCAGCGCCCAGCCGGCCGACCAGCGCGCGTCGGAGACCTTCGGCACCGTGAAGAACCGGATGATGACGTGCGGCAGGCCCGCGGTGCCGATCATCAGCGACAGGGTGAAAAGCACCATGTTGATGACCGACGAGGGCGAACCGTCCTGCGTGGTGTAGGCGGCGAAGCCCAGGTCCTGCACGGTCTGGTTCAGCTTCTCGAGAAGCGGCGTCGCCGTGCCCGAGACATCGCTGAAAAGCCCGATCGGCGGCAGCGCCGCACCGGTGAGTTGCAGCGAGATGAAGATCGCCGGGATCGTGTAGGCGGTGATCAGCACGCAATACTGCGCGACCTGCGTATAGGTCACGCCCTTCATGCCGCCCAGCACCGCGTAGAAGAACACGATGGCCGCGCCGATCAGGAGACCGGTGGTCACGTTCACCTCGAGGAAGCGCGAGAACGCCACGCCGACCCCGGTCATTTGGCCGATGACATAGGTGATCGAGGCGACGATCAGGCAGAGCACCGCCACCATGCGGGCGGTCGGCGAATAGAACCGGTCGCCGATGAACTCGGGCACCGTGAACTTGCCGAATTTCCGCAGATACGGCGCGAGCAGCAGCGCGAGGAGCACATAGCCGCCGGTCCAGCCCATCAGGTAGGACGAGGTGGCATAGCCGCCGAAGGCCAGGAGCCCCGCCATCGAGATGAACGAGGCCGCCGACATCCAGTCGGCGCCGGTCGCCATCCCGTTCAAGACCGGGTGGACGCCGCGGCCGGCCGCGTAGAATTCGCTCGTGGAGCCCGCACGGGCCCAGATCGCGATGCCGATATAGAGCGCGAAGGTGGCGCCCACGACCAGCAGGTTAAGGGTAAACTGATCCATGGGTCCTCACTCCTCGTCCACGCCATGTTCCCGGTCGAGCCGGTTCATCCGCCAGGCGTAGAAGAAGATCAGCGCCAGGAAGACGAGGATCGACCCCTGCTGGGCGAACCAGAATCCGAGATCGGTGCCGCCGACGGCGATCCCGGACAGAAGCGGGCGCAGAAGGATGCCGAACCCGAAGGAGGCGATCGCCCAGATGATCAGGCAAACGGTGATGATGCGTATATTCGCCGCCCAATAGCCCGTGTCGGTGGCCGCGGCGTCCGTCGCGGCACTGGTGGAATGATCCGTCATGTTCTCCTCCTCTGAAGGCCCCTGCGGGGACGTTGGCCGGGCGTCCGGATCGCGGCGCCCGGCCGCTTGCTCATTTCTCGGTCACCGAGGCGACGATGCAGCCGAGCTCGGCCGAGACCTCCCCGATCTCGGCCATGGCATGGACGCGGGTCAGCACGCCCGAGCCCGCGTAATGCGCCGCGATGGGCGCGGTCTCGGCGTGGAACGTGGCGAGCCGTTTCGCCACCGTCTCGGCGTTGTCGTCGGCGCGGCGCACCATCTCGGTGCTGCCGCATCTGTCGCAGGCGCCGTCGAACTGGGTCGGCTTGAACCGGTCGTGATAGCCCTCGCCGCAGGCCCGGCAGGCGAAGCGCCCGGAGATCCGGACGACCATCTCGGCATCCTCGACCTCGAGCTCCACCGCGGCGTCGACCTTGCGGTCGAACTCGGCCAGCAGCGCGTCGAGCGCGGCGGCCTGCGGCTTGGTGCGTGGGTAGCCGTCGAAGATGACGCCGCGCTCGAGCCCGCCCTCGGAGAGCCGGTCGCGCAGGATGCGAAGCACGATCTCGTCGGAGACGAGCCCGCCCGCCTCCATCACCGCCTTCGCCGCACACCCCGCAGGGCTGCCCGCCGCCACCGCGGCGCGCAACAGATCGCCGGTGGAGAGTTGAACGAGGCCGAACCGGTCCTCGAGCATCCGCGCCTGGGTTCCCTTGCCCGCGCCCGGCGGGCCAAGAAGAACCAGCACCGGTCCGATCCGGGTCGTCGTCATTGCACCGTCCATGGGTCATCTCCCCTGTCATTGTTCAGGAGAACGCAGGCCACGATTTCCGGCCCGAACACGCAAAAAACCAGGTCCACCCTCGCACCCGGCCGGGGAAAATCGCCTCCCCGGTACCGGCCATGCGCCTCCTGTAAACAGGACGCATACACGCTTCCGTGAGTTTGAAAACAAAAAACTAGAGCTTTAGTATCATTGAGTTTTCTTGTAAAATCTTATCTCGGATATGCGCAGTTTTGTAAAGTTATTCACTCTCCGAAAGAATTCCCACGTCCCGCAACAACTTAGCCTTGTGGCCGCCAGCCGGCAAAACGGCAGCGAAGGCGGGCGCCCCGCCCCGGCAAGGCCCGGAGTGCTACAACCTGACGCAGGGGCAATCCCGGCCCCCGAAACCGCCCGCGGGCGCCCGGCGCTCAGCCCTCGGGCGGAATCACGCCCTTCCGGAGGAGGACGTTGCCGTAGAAACGCCGCTCGCCGGTATGGACCACCGCATAGGCCGTCCGCGCGCGGTCGTAGAAGGCGAAGCGGTCGACCCCCAGCATCGGCCGCGGGCGGCCTTCCGCCGCGTCGATGGCCGCCTGCATCTCATGCTGCACCTCCGGCCACTCGTCCGGCCGGTCGACCACCTCCATCCGCACCGCGAAATCCGGCACGAAGGTGTCGAGCGGCAGGAGCGAGAGAATCGCCTCGAGCGCCTGCGCGGCGGTGAGGTTGTCCATCCGCAGCGCCCGGCCGCGCACCGTGTCGCGCGCCACCGCATCGGCGGGAAAATTGCTGTCCACGAGCGCCAGCACGTCGCCATGCCCCATCGCGGCAAGCGCGTGGAGCAGGTCGGCCCCGAGCCGCGGATCGATTCCCTTGAGCATGGCCCCTCCCCGTGCGCCGCAAGACAAGTCGCGGAAAATGAAGCCACGGCGGACGGGAATGGGCAAGACCGCATCGGTCTGACCTGACTAGCATGTTAGATACTTGACACGTGAACCATTGATTGAAACTCTCCCCGGAGCGGAACCGCCACCCAGGAGTACACGCGGGAGGCGGCTACGGCGAAGGTTTCCTAGTGGGACAGCGGGACTTGCACGACGTAGCGGACGGGATGGGCAAGAGACCGGGAGGGCGCCGATCCGGCTCCTGGCCCGGGGGACAGCTTCCCTTCCGATCCCCAGCGTCGCCCCACTTCGGAGACATTCGCGGACGGCGCGGCCCCTGCACCGGTTCGGTCCGGCGCGGGCGACCGACGTCCCGATCGCCGTCCCCCGGCACATATTCCGGAACGACAGCGAAACGGGAGGCGCGCATTCTCGCGGCTCCTTCGGCCTTTCTCTAGGCTCGATTGCCACCACTCGAGCGGGCGACGGAACCTCCGTCGCCCGTTTCGGCCCGTTTCGCCGTCGGGGCGCGGCTACCTGGCCTGGGTCGGCTGGAACAGGTCGGGCTCCCGCGCCTCGAGCTCCTCGAGATAGGGAAACAGCCGGCCCAGATGGAACTGGACCTCCGCCCGCGCGGTCTCGGCATCATGGGCGGCCAGCGCGTCGACGATGCGCCGATGCTCCTCGAGCGTGTCGGTGACCCGCAGGGTGTTGGGCAGGATCATCAGCCGGGCGCGGTTGACCTGCGGCCAGCCGGTCTCGGTTAGCTGGCTGAGGCGCCGGAAGCCCGTGAAGGACAGGATCAGCCGGTGCAGCTCGTTGTCGAGCCCGTAGAACGCGGCGACGTCGCCATCGGCCACCGCGGCCGCCTGCACCCGGAGATTGCGCCGGAGCATGAGCACCTGCTCCTCTGTGATCGTCTGCGCCACCACCTCGGCGGCGGCCAGCTCGACCGCCTCGCGCAGGAACGCCCCCGCCTGGACGTCCTCGAGCGAGAAGCGCGAGACATAGGTGCCCGATTGCGGGACCACGTCCACCAGCCCCTCTGCCGCCAGCCGGGTGACCGCCTCGGAGACCGGGCTGCGCGACACCTGGAGCTGCGAACAGATCTCGGTCTTGCGCAGCGCCTCCCCGGGCCTCAGGTCGAGCGAGAGAATCGCATCGCGCAGGCTCTGGTAAACCCGCGCCGACAACGTCCCGGAATAGTGCTCGAGCGGCTTGAGCGGCACCGAAGCTTCGCGCGCAGCGCGTGTGGGGATGGATTGCGACAACACTAAAAGATGTTAGACCGAAGCGCGGAGAAACCGCAATCCTCGGCGTGAAGCCATGCCAGCCCACCCCGGCAAAACCCTATCAAACATTTGAAAAGCAGAGGATAACTTTTTCGCCGCATCGCAGCATCCGACTCCGGATTTTCTCTTACTAATTTTTTAGTTTGACAACGCGCCAGCGCTTCGCGGATGCTGTCGGAACCCGGCAAAGGCCGGTCAAGGAAAAGATTTAGGGAGGAGACAGATGCGCAAGTATCTGCTTTCCGCCGTGGCGGCCGGGGCCGTCGTGGCGGGGTACGGTAGCGCTTGGGCCGACGAAGCCGCAGCCCAGCGCTGGATCGACCAGGAATTCCAGCCGTCGACGCTTTCGAAGGACGAACAGCTCGCCGAGATGAAATGGTTCATCGACGCGGCCCAGCCCTATGCCGGCATGGAGATCAACGTCCTCTCCGAGGGCATCCCGACCCACAGCTACGAATCGGAGGTGCTGACCAAGGCCTTCGAGGAAATCACCGGCATCAAGGTGAACCACCAGATCCTCGGCGAGGGCGAGGTGGTGCAGGCCGTGCAGACCCAGATGCAGACCGGCCGCAACCTCTATGACGGCTATGTCAACGACTCCGACCTGATCGGCACCCATTCGCGGCTGCAGCTCGCCTACCCCCTGTCCGACATGATGTCGGGCGAGTGGGCGGCGACGACCAACCCGGGGCTCGACCTCGAGGACTTCATGGGCACGAGTTTCACCACCGGGCCCGACGGGAAGCTCTACCAGCTCCCCGACCAGCAGTTCGCGAACCTCTACTGGTTCCGCAAGGACTGGTTCGACGACGAAGGCAACAAGGCCGCCTTCAAGGCCAAATACGGCTACGACCTCGGCGTGCCGGTCAACTGGTCGGCCTATGAGGACATCGCCGAGTTCTTCACCGACGACGTGAAGGAAATCGACGGGACCCGCATCTACGGCCACATGGACTACGGCAAGCGCGCGCCCGACCTGGGCTGGCGGATGACCGATGCCTGGCTCTCGATGGCCGGCGAAGGCGACAAGGGCGAGCCGAACGGCATCCCGGTCGACGAATGGGGCATCCGCATGGAAGCGGGCACCTGCAACCCGGTCGGCGCCAGCGTCTCGCGCGGCGGGGCGGCGAACGGCCCCGCGGCGGTCTACGCGATCCGCAAATGGGACGAATGGCTGCGGAAATACGCGCCCCCGGGTGCGGCCTCCTACGACTTCTACCAGTCGCTGCCGGCGCTCAGCCAGGGCAACGTGGCCCAGCAGATCTTCTGGTACACCGCCTTCACCGCCGACATGGTGAAGCCGAAGTCCGAAGGCAACAACACCGTGGACGACGATGGCAACCCGCTGTGGCGGATGGCGCCTTCGCCGCATGGCCCCTACTGGGAAGAAGGCCAGAAGGTCGGCTACCAGGACGTGGGCTCATGGACCTTCCTCAAGTCGACCCCGTCGGATCGGGCGCAGGCGGCCTGGCTCTATGCCCAGTTCGTCGTCTCCAAGACGGTCGACGTGAAGAAATCGCATGTCGGTCTCACCTTCATCCGCGACAGCACGGTGCGCGACGAGAGCTTCACCGAACGCGCGCCGAAGCTCGGCGGCCTGGTGGAATTCTACCGCTCGCCGGACCGGGTGGCCTGGTCGCCCACCGGCATCAACGTGCCTGACTATCCGAAGCTCGCGCAGATCTGGTGGCAGCAGATCGGCGACGTTAACTCGGGCGCCTTCACGCCGCAGGAAGCCATGGACCGTCTCGCCTCCGAGATGGACATCACCATGGCCCGGATGCAGCAGGCCGACGAGGCCGCCGGCGTCTATGGCGGCTGCGGACCGCGGCTCAACGAGGAGCGGGATCCGGAATACTGGCTCAGCCAGCCCGGCTCGCCCAAGCCGAAACTCGCGAACGAGAAGCCGCAGGGCCAGACGGTCAACTACGACGATCTCGTCGCGCGCTGGCAGGCCCAGTAACCCGCGAGCAGAGAAAGGGGCCGCCGCTCCGGCGGCGGCCTCCGGATGCCGGGACGAACCACCCCCGGCAGGGCCAAACGCAAGCCTGAAGAGACAGGAATGATCGAGCTTCACGAAGCCACCAAGCGGGTGGGTCGGGTGACCCATATCAAGCCGACGACGCTGCGCCTCGAGGCCGGGCACTTCAACGTGCTCCTCGGCGCGACCGGATCTGGCAAGACCTCGCTGATCAAGCTGATGGCCGGGCTCGACCCCCTCGCCTCGGGCCGGATCGTGATGGACGGCCAGGACGTGAGCCGGATCCCGACCCGCAAGCGGAACATCTCGCTCGTGCACCAGTTTTTCGTGAACTACCCGCATCTGAGCGTCTTCGAAAACATCGCCTCGCCCCTGCGCGTCGCCGGCATGGCCGCCAGCGAGGTCCAGGGCAGGGTCGAGGAAGCCGCCGACCTGCTCCAGCTCCGGCCAATGCTGAACCGCCGGCCGAGCGAGTTGTCGGGCGGCCAGCAGCAGCGCACCGCGCTCGCCCGCGCCATCGCCAAGGAAAGCCGCGCCGTGTTCCTCGACGAACCGCTCGCCAACCTCGACTACAAGCTCCGCGAGGAGCTCCGCGAACAGCTCCCCGACCTCTTCGCCGGCCGCGGCGCCGTGGTGGTCTACGCCACCTCCGAGCCCGAGGAAGCGCTGATGCTCGGCGGCGCCACCGCGCTCATGGCCGGCGGCCGCGTGACCCAGTTCGGCCCGACCTCCGAGATCTACCGCCAGCCCGACAATCTCGACGCCGCCCGCGTGTTCTCCGACCCGCCGATCAACACCGCCACGGTGACCAAGATGGGCGGCGAGGCGGCGCTCGGCGAGGGCGTCCGCTGGGCGCTCTCGGGCGAGGCCGCCGCGCTCCCCGACGGGCCCTACACGCTCGCGCTGCGCCCGCACCGGGTGACGCCGGTCCGCGAGACCGACGCCGACGTGGCGCTCACCGGGCAGGTGATCGTGACCGAGCTCTCGGGTTCGGATTCGAGCGCGCATTTCCGGATGGGCGACGGCGCCTGGGTCTCGCTGTCCCCGGGCGTCCATCCCTACCGCGTCGGCACGGAGCACACCTTCTACATGAACCCCTCCCATTGCCGTTATTTCGGCTCCGACGGCCGGAGGGTCGCCTGACATGGCCCGCATCACCCTCGAAAAGCTCCGCCACAGCTACTTCCCCGCGCCCTCGGGCCCGGACGACTACGCGCTCAAGGGCCTCGACGTCACCTGGCGCGACGGCGGCGCCTATGCGCTCTTGGGCCCCTCGGGCTGTGGCAAGTCCACGCTCCTCAACATCATCTCGGGCCTCCTGACCCCTTCCGAAGGCCGGATCCTGTTCGACGACGCCGACGTCACCACGCTCCCGCCCGACCGCCGCAACATCGCCCAGGTATTCCAGTTCCCGGTGATCTACGACACCATGACGGTGCGCCAGAACCTGGCCTTCCCGCTCAAGAACCGCGGCGTCGATGCCGCCACCATCGCGCGGCGCGTCGGCGCCATCGCCGAGATGCTCGAAGTCACCGAGATGCTCGACACCCGCGCCTCCGGCCTCAGCCCCGACAACAAGCAGAAGATCTCCATGGGCCGCGGCCTCGTCCGCGACGACGTGAACGTGGTGATGTTCGACGAACCGCTGACGGTGATCGACCCGCATCTCAAGTGGAAGCTCCGCTCCAAGCTCAAGGAGCTGCACCAGCGGGTGAAGGCGACGATGATCTACGTCACCCACGACCAGACCGAGGCGATGACACTGGCCGACAAGATCGTCGTCCTCCGCGACGGGCGGGTCGAGCAGATCGGCAGCCCGATGGCGCTCTACAACGATCCCGCCAACCGGTTCGTGGCGGGGTTCCTCGGTTCGCCCGCGATGAACTTCTTTCCCGCCGGGTTGGTGCGCGAGGGCGACGGGCGGACCATGGGCGTGCGGCCGGAGGATCTCTTCCTCGCCGAGGACGGTGCGCTCGCGGCGCAGGTGAGCCATGTGGAGCGGCTCGGCGGCGACACCAATGTGATCGCCCATGTTGGCGCTCACCAGATCACCGCGCGGCTCTTCGGGCAGCATGCCATCGAGGAGGGACAGTCGCTGCGCCTCGGGTTCAGCCCGGAGCGGGTGTTCCACTTCGACGGGGAAGGCGTGCGCCTGCTGTGAGGGGCGGCATGGATCAGGAGGCGAAGAAGGGCAGGTGTCTTGCGGTTTGGATTCGATTTCGCGGCGCGAATTGGCTTTGCGCGAGCCGAGGCATTTTCTATAGCCCCAAACTTGGGTCTAGCACGACGTTGTGGATGGTTGCCGCTTGGTCGTGCTAGCCCAGTCTCATTTTTCCTTCCGCACGCCCTTGAACGGCGTTTTGGATGATGTTTTCACGTCCATGAAGCGCCCGGTCGAAGTATCGCGCTTCACGAAGTGTCCAGATGGCGTTGTTGTCTGCGATCTTCCCTTCACAGCGCCAACGCGTTTCCCGTCTCCGTAAGGCTTGTTCGTGGCCATAGATGCCTCCTATCTTGTATGGCAAGTTGGTACGCAGTAAGCGCAGCCGTCGGACTTCACGTAGAGGTTCTTGGCCGCAGCGACCGCCGATTGGCAATCGGGATGCCACCCCAAGGATCGTCGGTTCACAGGTTCTGGCGGAAATGGACAACTATTGTCGTCCAAGTGAACCTCATGATAGCCGTCTGATTGAGGATTTGTATTTACGCAGTAATTGGGCACTTTGTCGCCCTCCTTGGGATTGTTAAGAGGGCTGTATTGACTAGCTGGCGCCGAAGAGTTCAGATCGGCGCGTTCACCAACGTACCGCGCCAACCCTCTAGGAAGAACGCGGGACCTGAACAATGCGCCGCCTTGGTCTGACCACCTTGGCGGCGCGACTCGTCCAGACCAGTCGCATATACACTGGTCCACGAGATATAGATATGTCAATGGAAAACCCGCAACATAGAGCGCCCCTAGGCTCATATATCGCTATTTGCGACGAATAGTACTATTGCTGGATTCTGTCAACAGGATTTCAACGGGTTTTCCATAGGTTTCTACAGGATTTCGGCTGGTGTAGTACCGGATCGCCAACATGGTGACGTTTGTACGAGTTGTCGCTAAAAATCAGAGCGCACACTCACCATCTGGTAGCAAAGTGCGAGGCTACGCCTGCAAGGCCCTGACCCCCACCTCGCCCTCAGATCGCGCCTTCATGGCGAGGGCGGCGGCGTGGGCGGCGGCGGCGGTGGTGTAGTAGGGGATCTTGTCCATCAGCGCGACGTTGCGCATGGAGCGTGAATCCTCGATGGCCTGGGCGCCCTCGGTGGTGTTCATGACGAGGTGGACGAGGCCGTCCTTCATCACGTCGACGATGGTGCGGCCGCCCTCGTAGGCCTTGTTGACGATCTCGCTTTCGACGCCGTTCTCGGTGAGAAACTGGGCGGTGCCGCGGGTGGCGAGGATCTTCATGCCCTGGGCGGCGAGGATCCGGGCGGTTTCGACGAGTTGGGGCGTCTTGTCCTCGTCCTTGATCGAGAAGAACACGGTGCCGCCCTCGGGCAGGTGGGTGCCGGCGCCGAGCTGGGCCTTGAGGAAGGCGCGGGGGAAGGTGCGGTCCCAGCCCATGACTTCGCCCGTCGAGCGCATCTCGGGGCCGAGCAGCGTGTCGACGCCGGGGAAGCGGGCGAAGGGCATCACCGCTTCCTTGACCGAGAACCAGGGGGTGCGGAAATCGGCGAGCGACATGGGTTCGGCGAGCTTGATCGGCACGTCGTCGGGCACGGGTTCCTGTTTCGGCGCGTGCGGGAAGGCGGAGAGCTTTTCGCCGGCCATGAGGCGGGCGGCGATCGACGCGATGGCGCTGTCGGTGGCCTTGGCGACGAAGGGCACGGTGCGGGAGGCGCGGGGGTTGACCTCGATGAGGTAGATGTCGGTGCCCTTGACGGCGAACTGGACGTTCATCAGGCCGACGACCCGGAGCTCGCGGGCGAGCGCCTCGGTCTGGCGGGTGATCTCGTCGGTGATGCTGTTGGGCAGCGTGTGGGGCGGGAGCGAGCAGGCGCTGTCGCCCGAGTGGACGCCGGCTTCCTCGATATGCTGCATGATGCCGGCCACGTGGACCGCGTCGCCGTCGGAGAGCGCGTCGACATCGACCTCGATGGCGCCGGAGAGGTAGCTGTCGAGGAGGACGGGGCTCTTGCCCGACACGACCACCGCATCGCGGATGTAGCGTTCGAGCCCGGCCATGTCGCGGACGATCTCCATGGCGCGGCCGCCCAGCACGTAGGAGGGACGGATCACCAGGGGAAAGCCGATCTCCTCGGCGATGGCGAGGGCTTCCGTGTCGGAGCGGGCGATGCCGTTCCGGGGCTGCTTGAGGCCGAGCCGGTTGACGAGGTCCTGGAAGCGCTCGCGGTCCTCGGCGAGGTCGATGGCGTCGGGCGTGGTGCCGAGGATCGGGATGCCGGCATCGTGCAGCGCGTTGGCGAGCTTGAGCGGCGTCTGGCCGCCGAACTGGACGATGACGCCGTGGAGCGTGCCGTTCTCCTGCTCGACGCGGAGGATCTCCATGACGTGCTCCAGCGTCAGAGGTTCGAAGTAGAGCCGGTCCGAGGTATCGTAGTCGGTCGAGACGGTCTCGGGGTTGCAGTTGACCATGATCGTCTCGTAGCCCGCTTCGGTCAGCGCGAAACAGGCGTGGCAGCAGCAATAGTCGAACTCGATGCCCTGGCCGATACGGTTCGGGCCGCCGCCGAGGATCACCACCTTCTTGCGGTCGGTGGGCCGCGCCTCGCATTCCACGTCGCCCATCGCGGGGTGTTCGTAGGTCGAATACATGTAAGGGGTCTGCGCCTCGAATTCGGCGGCGCAGGTGTCGATGCGCTTGAAGACGGCGCGGACGCCGAGATTCTGCCGGGCGCGGCGGATCTGGTCCTCGTCGCGGCCGGTGAGCGTGGCGAGGCGGGCATCGGAGAAGCCCATCATCTTGACGGCGCGGAGGCCGTCCTCGGACATCGGCAAACCGTCGCGGCGAAGCCCGGCCTCGGCCTCGACGATCTCGCGGATTCGGGCGAGGAACCAGGGGTCGAAGGCGGTGGCGGCCTGGATCTGGTCGTCGGTCAGGCCGTGGCGCATGGCCTGGGCGATGACGCGGAGGCGGTCGGGGGTTTGCTTGGAGAGCGCGGCGGTGATCGCGGCGCTGTCCGGGGCGCCCGGGATCTCGATCTCGTCGAGGCCGGTGAGGCCGGTTTCCATCGAGGCGAGCGCCTTTTGCAGCGACTCGTGGAAGCTGCGGCCGATGGCCATGGCCTCGCCCACCGATTTCATCGCGGTGGTGAGTTCCGGTTTGGCGCCGGGGAATTTCTCGAAGGCGAAGCGGGGGATCTTGGTGACGACATAGTCGATGGTCGGCTCGAAACTGGCGGGCGTGACCTTGGTGATGTCGTTGTCGAGTTCGTCGAGCGTATAGCCCACCGCGAGTTTCGCGGCGATCTTGGCGATGGGGAAGCCGGTGGCCTTGGACGCCAGCGCCGAGGAGCGCGAGACGCGGGGGTTCATCTCGATCACCACCATGCGGCCGTCTTCGGGGTTGATTGCCCATTGCACGTTGGAGCCGCCGGTCTCGACGCCGATCTCGCGCAGGACGGCGATCGAGCCGTTACGCATGATCTGGTATTCCTTGTCGGTGAGCGTCAGCGCCGGGGCGACGGTGATCGAGTCGCCGGTATGGACGCCCATCGGGTCGACGTTCTCGATGGAGCAGACGATGATCGCGTTGTCCGCGCGGTCGCGGACCACCTCCATCTCGAACTCCTTCCAGCCGAGGAGCGACTCGTCGATCAGGATCTGCGCGACGGGGGAGGCTTCGAGGCCGCGGCGGCAGATCTCGAAATAGTCGTCGCGGTTGTAGGCGACGCCGCCGCCGGTGCCGCCGAGGGTGAAGGCGGGGCGGATGATGGCGGGGAGGCCCACGTCCTCCAGCGCCTCCATGGCCTGTTCGAGGCCCTTGGCGATGTCGTAGCGGCCGCTTTCGCGTTTCGGGGCGGCGACGATGGTGGCCTTGGGGTTTTCGAGGCCGATCCGGTCCATCGCCTCGCGGAACAGCTTGCGGTCCTCGGCCATCTCGATGGCTTCGCGCTTGGCGCCGATCATCTCGACGCCGAATTTCGCCAAGACGCCCATTTCCTCGAGCGCGAGCGAGGTGTTGAGACCGGTCTGGCCGCCCATGGTGGGCAGGAGCGCGTCGGGGCGCTCGGCCTCGATGATCTTGGCGACGATCTCGGGCGTGATCGGCTCGATATAGGTGGCGTCGGCGAGCTCGGGGTCGGTCATGATCGTGGCCGGGTTCGAGTTCACCAGGATCACCCGGTAGCCCTCTTCGCGCAGCGCCTTGCAGGCCTGGGCGCCGGAGTAATCGAACTCGCAGGCCTGTCCGATGACGATGGGCCCGGCTCCGATGATCATGATCGACTTGATATCGGTTCGCTTCGGCATGGGGCCCCTCGTACGCTCGCCGCGCGGGGACGGTCCCCGCGCGCAAATTGGCGGCGTTATAGCGGGGCGGGGTCGGAGCGCAAGGGCCGGTCTGGTGCGTCCTGGGGACGGAGGATCAGGGTAAGGAGCATCGCCGCGTAGCCCGCCATTGCGAGGGTGCCGAGGAATGGCGACCAACGATGATAGTCGAGCACCGGCAGGTCGCTCAGGATGTAGCCGGGATTTGACGGAAAGAGCAAAAGCACACCGGTTAGAACGAAGCGCGCGTGGCCCAGCCGGGGAAGCAGCGCGGGCAGGAAGGCGAGGGCGGCAAGATAGTGGTAGCCCCAGCTGAGCGGGCTCACCAGTGCCGTGAGCGTGATGGCGAGGGGCCAGACCAGCGGGTCGCGGCTCTTGCGGGCGAGGCGCGTGAGGCCGGCGAGGGTGGCGAGGAGGAGGGCGGCGTCGGCGACCGTCCAGAGCGTGGGCTTCGCGAGGACCAGCCAGCCGGCATCCGAATCCGGCAGGAGGTCGGGCACGAAGGTCATCGCATCGGCGAACAGATATTTCGCCGCGACCGCGTCGAGGTCGTAGGTGAAGGAAGTGACCAGCGTGGAGCCCGAGATCGTGCGGATCTGGGCGAGGAACGCCGCGTGCAGCGGCCAGCCGGCGACGGCGAGCGAAAGGAGGGCGAGGCCCGCACCCGCGAGGATGAACCCGGCCAGGGCGCGGCGCTCGCCGCGCGCCAGCCAGATCAGCGCGAAGAACGCCGGGTAGAGCTTGATCGAGGCCGCCAGCGCCAGCGCCGCTCCGGCGCTGCGTGGGGCTCCGCGCGCGGTGCGTTCGGCCGCGAGCACCGTGAGAAAGGCGACGAGGATCTGCGGCTGGTTCTGCTCGAGCGCGACCAGCGAAATTGCGGTCAGGAAGAAGGCGGCAAGGCCGATGGCGACGTAGCCGGGCTCGGGCAGCGGGCAGCGGGCGGCGCGCGCCGCGAGCCACAGCGTCAGCCCGAGAAGGGCGGGGTTCACGACATTTGCGACGGCGATCACGCTGGAATAGCTGGTGACCCCGGTCAGCCAGGACGCGCCCCAGGCCCAGAGCGGCGGGTAGATGAACGGAAAGATCGCCCCGTCATGGCCCCCGGCGCGGAGCTCGGCGATCCAGGCGTCGGGCGGGTACATGTCAAAGACGGGGCCGGCGGGAGCATAGATCTGGTCGAAACTGCCGCGGGCGAAGTTGAGCCCGGCCATCCAGGTGGCAAGCAGATCGGGCGAGGTCTCGCCCATGTTGCGCAAGGCGGAGAGGACCGCGGCGAAGGCGATCAGGAGCAGGACATAAAGGGTCTGGCGCGCCATCGGGCCCCCGGGGCGGTGTGATCGGGATTGGTTCCGAACGGGAAACGCTCTATTCGCCGATTGGGGCGGCAATGTGGAGCCTTTCGGACCCGGACCGGGCTTTGCCACGCGCCTTGACTTCCGGCCCCGGCCCGTATGTATCGGCGCCGACCAGTCAATGCCGTCCGGGGACAGCCCATGCACGCCTATCGCAGCCATACCTGCGCCGATCTGAATGCCGCCCATGTGGGAGAGACCGTCCGCCTGTCGGGCTGGGTCCACCGGGTCCGCGACCATGGCGGGGTGCTGTTCATCGACCTGCGCGACCATTACGGCATCACCCAGGTGCTGGCGGATTCCGACAGCCCGGTCTTTGCCGAGGTCGAGAAGGTCCGCTCGGAATGGTGCGTCCGGATCGACGGGGTGGTGAAGGCGCGGGCGGCCGATCTGGTGAACCCGAAGCTCGCGACGGGCGAGATCGAGGTCTATATCCGCGATCTCGAGGTGCTGGGAGCGGCGGAGGAGTTGCCGCTGACCGTGTTCGGGGATCAGGAATACCCGGAGGAGACGCGGCTGCGCTACCGGTTCCTCGACCTCAGGCGGCAAGGGCTGCATGACAACATCATGCTGCGGTCTGCCGTCATTCGCGATCTTCGGAACCGGATGTGGGAGACGGGCTTCACCGAGTTCCAGACACCGATCATCACCGCGTCGAGCCCTGAGGGCGCGCGGGACTTCCTGGTGCCGTCGCGGCTGCATCCGGGCAAGTTCTACGCGCTGCCGCAGGCGCCGCAGCAGTTCAAGCAGCTCATCATGGTGGCGGGCTTCGACCGCTATTTTCAGATCGCGCCCTGTTTCCGCGATGAGGATCCGCGTGCCGACCGGTCGCCGACGGATTTCTACCAGCTCGACCTGGAGATGAGTTTCGTTTCGCAGGACGACGTGTTTGCCGCTGTCGAGCCGGTGCTGAAGGGCGCCTTCGAGGCGTTCGGTGGCGGGCGCCGGGTGGATGCCGAGTGGCCGCGGATCTCCTATGCGGACGCGGCGCTGAAATACGGGACCGACAAGCCGGACCTTCGGAACCCGATCGAGATGCAGGACGTTTCCGAGCATTTCCGCGGCTCGGGCTTCGCGATCTTCGCCAAGCTCCTGGAGCAGGAGGGGACCGAGATCCGGGCGATCCCGGCGCCGACCGGCGGGTCGCGCAAGTTCTGCGACCGGATGAACGCCTATGCCCAGAAGGAAGGCCTGCCGGGGATGGGGTATATCTTCTGGCGGGAGGTGGTTAGTGCGAGTGGCGTCGGCGAGGAGATCACTCAGTGGATCGAAAGCCGCCAAGTCGATGAGAAGCTTCTGCAAGAAATTCTCGCGGGTGACCACGGTGGCGGATTTCCTGGAGCTTCGGAAAAACTCCTAGAAATTGTAAAGTTAATCCGAGACGGCGACGCTCTGGATCTCAAGACTGCTGCAGAAGAACAAAGGATTCATTTCCCCATGCGCGGCGAAATGGAAGCTTCCGGCCCTCTTGCTAAGAATATCGGTCAGAAACGCACCGAGGCGATCCGCCAGCAGCTTGGCCTCGGTGTCGGTGACGCCGCGTTCTTCCTCGGCGGCAAGCCGGCGGCGTTCGAGGCGGTGGCGGGGCGGGCGCGGACCGTGATCGGCGAGGAGCTGGGGCTGACCGACAAGGACCGTTTCGCCTTTGCCTGGATCGTCGATTTCCCGATGTACGAGAAGGACGCGGAGAGCGGGAAGATCGATTTCTCGCATAACCCGTTCTCGATGCCGCAGGGCGGGCTGGAGGCGCTCGACGGCGATCCGCTCGACGTGCTGGGTTACCAGTACGACCTGGCCTGCAACGGCTACGAGCTGGTTTCGGGGGCGATCCGGAACCACAAGCCGGAGATCATGTTCAAGGCCTTCGAACTGGCGGGCTATGGCGAGGACGAGGTTCGGCGGCGCTTCGGCGGCATGGTCAACGCGTTCCGCTATGGCGCGCCGCCGCACGGGGGTTGCGCGCTCGGGATCGACCGGATGGTGATGCTGCTGGCCGACGAGGCGAATATCCGCGAGGTCATCATGTTCCCGATGAACCAGCGCGCCGAGGACCTGATGATGGGCGCGCCGTCCGAGCCCACGCCCGAGCAGCTGATGGAGCTGGGGCTGCGGGTGCTGCCGAAGGAGTGACGCCCATGCCCCCCGCGCTCTACGAGGCTTCGGTGCCGGTCTTCCTGCACTATCTCGCGCGGGTGGACGGGCTTCTGAACGCGGTGGAGGGCCGGCCGGAGCTTTTGGAGGCGCGGCTCGCGCCTGACATGTTCACCGGCGGCCAGCAATTCGCCTCGGCGGCGGGGTTTTCGCTGCGGGGGAGCTATCCGCTCGCCGGCCGCGAGGTGCCGGAGTTTCCCGATGCGGCGATGGATCTTGCGGGGGTGCGGGGGCGCCTCGCACAGGCGCGGGCGGGGCTGAACGCGCTGGAACCGGCGGAATTCGAGGGCGCGGAGACCCGCCGGATCGCGCATCGCGCCGGTTTCGCGGATCTGAGCCAGAGCGGTGCCGAGTACCTGTGGCTTTTCGCGATGCCGAATTTCCTGTTCCACCTCTCGATGGGCTTCGCGGTGCTGCGCGAGGGCGGGCTGGAGATCGGCAAGGGCGATTTCGACGGGCTGCACGAATACCCGCGCGGGTTCCGGTTCTGAGGGTTGCGCGCGGAACGGCTTCTCGCGCGCAGGCACCCGTGATACGTTCAACCTATTGGTGAAACGCATTTCTGCCGTTCCGACGGGCATTTGACCTCACGCGGCGCGGCGAGGAGGTATTTATGGATTTCGGCATTCTGGTCGACGTCGCCATCGGCGTCTGCGCGGTCCTGATCCTGTTCTCGATCGCCGCGAGCGCGGTCAACGAATTCATCGCCGATACGCTGATGCAGCTCCGGGGCAAGTCGCTGGTGCAGGCGCTGGAGACGCTTCTGGAGCGCGAGCTGGAAAAGAGCGGCGGAAAGGCCACGGCCGCGGAGCTGGTGGAGAAATTCTACGCAGACCCGGATATCAGGGTGCTGATGAACGGCAAGCGCCGGCCCTCGGCGATCGAGGCGCGGCGCTATGCGCTGACCATGCTGAAGCTTCTTGCCGAGCGCGGGCCGCTCGCCGGGGCGCTGACCCAGCGGATCGAGGCGGCGCGGAAGGAGGCGGTGCATTCGGTGCAGACGACCTTCCGGGCGCTTGGCCGCGAGGAGGAGGGCAGCATGATCGCCGCGAAGCTGGGCGTGGGCGCGGAGATCCTGAAGCGGATCCCGACCGAGAGCGTCAAGACGCTCGACGCGATGGTGACGCGGCTCGAGGCGGAGTTCGACGAGGTGATGGACCGCGCCTCGGGCTGGTATCTGAGGCGGACCAAGCTGAACCTTCTCGCCATCGGCTTCGTGCTGGCGGTGGGGTCGAATATCGACATCCTGAGCTATGCCGACCGGATGATCACCGCCGACGATGTCACGGGGAAGATCGACACCATCGCCAGGCTGGTGGGCTCGAAGGAGCTGGAGGACAGGGTGAAGGCGAGCGACGTGGTGGGCGGTCAGCCGGCGGCGGTGGCGATGGGGCCGCTTGTCAGCGAGGAGAAGCTGGCGATGCTGAACAGCGATCTGGACTACGCGGTCGCGCAGCTCGCGGTGCTCGATGTGAAGATCGGCTGGGATTGCCGGGCCGACGCGCCGGGGCGGTTCAACGATCTGGTCGTGCCGTTCTATTGCGAGGCGGGCCAGTCGCTGCCGGTGCCGAGCCCGAGCCAGATTTTCGGCTGGGTGCTGATCGCCTTCGGCGTGACCTTCGGGGCGCAGATGTGGTTCGACCTGGTGCGGCGGCTGGTGCGGCTCCGGACGGCGGGGATCACCGGCGGGGTGGCGTCGCGGCCGGACGGGTGAGCGCACTTGCGGCGGGGCCGGTTTCGCGGCAGTCAGGGGCTGTCGGTCGAGGAGATCCCGGAATGCCCGAGTTCGGTCCTGTCGTTGAAGGCTGGTCCCCGCCGCCGCGCCCGGAGCCTGTGGCGATGGCGGGGCGCTATGTGCGGCTCGAGCCCCTGGCGCCGGTGCATGTGGCGGAGCTTCACGCGGCCAACGCGGCGTCGGATGCGATCTGGGACTACCTGCCCTACGGGCCGTTCGGGTCGGAGGCGGACTATGGCGCCTGGGTGGCCTCGGTGGCGGGGGGTGCCGATCCGCTGTTCTTCGCGCTGCGCGATCTGGACACCGGACGGGCCGCCGGCGTGGCGAGCTATCTGAGGATCGCGCCCGAGGCCGGGTCGATCGAGGTGGGACATATCAATCTTTCGCCCGAGCTCCAGCGGACCCGGGCGGCGACCGAGGCGATGGCCCTGATGATGGGCTGGGCCTTCGGGGCGGGCTATCGCCGCTACGAGTGGAAATGCGAGGCGCTGAACGGGCCCTCGCGGCGGGCGGCGGCGCGGTTGGGGCTGAGCTACGAGGGCGTGTTCCGGCAGGCGGCGGTGGTGAAGGGGCGGAACCGCGATACCGCCTGGTACGCGGCGATCGACGCGGAATGGCCGGCGCTTCAGGCGGCGTTCGAGACCTGGCTCGACCCGGCGAATTTCGACGGCGAGGGGCGGCAGCGGCAGAGCCTCTCGACGCTGACCGCGCCGGTGCTGGTGGCGCGAGATCCGGGGACGTAGGGCCCCCGCGACAGGAGGCGGTTCTCAGACCACCGCGCGGTGGGCGAGCCGTTCGTCGACCAGCCCGGCGATGGTCTTCAGCGATTGCGCGGTTTCGGCACCGGTTTCGGCCCGGGTCGCGAGATCGCGCGCGGCGGCCTCCAGGGGCGCGTCGTTGGCGCTGCGGGCGACGCCGCCGATGAAGCGGGCGAGATAGTCGATCACCTTGAGGTCGGTCTTGCTGCTGAGCACGGCGGCGGCATGGGCGAGGTCGTCCTGGAAGGCGATGGCGTCGGGGGCGATCCGGTCGTCGGTGACGAGGCGCAGCCCTTTCGGGCGGCAATCGACGGGCATCAGCTCGAGCACCATCTGCTGGAACTGCCCGAGGCTGGTGAGCGGCTTCGCGAGGAAGCCGTCGGCCCCCGCCGCGCGCGCCGCCGGCTCCAGCGTGTCGTCGCCCGAGGTGGCGAGCATCAGCGGGATGCGCGGCCGGGTCCCGGCAAGGTCGCGGATCAGGTCGAGCCCCGAGCCGTCGGGGAGGCCGAGGTCGATCACCACGATGGAGGGCCGGTAGGTCGAGAGGTGCCGCGCCGCGGTGCGCAGGCAGTCGGCGCGGCGGACCCGGGCGCCGGAGCGCAGGCACATGAGGCGGAGCGCTTCGGAGGCGAAGCGGCTGTCCTCGATCACCAGGACGGTCTGGCCGAGCAGCGGGCGGTCCGCCGTAGGCGGTCGGTTCATGAGGATGTCTTCGATCTTTTCCGGCATCGGTCCCTCCAGGTGCAGACCCGCAGAGTGAACGTCGAAACTGCCTAAGGAGCGGTTAACCCTGGCGCGTGCGCTTGCCTCCCGTGGCGCGGGCGCTCATAACCGCGCCAGCGAACGGATCCGAGGAGAGAACAGCATGATCGGACGACTGAACCATGTCGCCATCGCGGTGCCCGATCTCGAAGCCGCGGCGGCGCAGTACCGGGGCGCGCTGGGCGCCAGGGTGGGCGCGGTGCAGGACGAGCCCGATCACGGCGTCCGGGTGATCTTCATCGAGCTGCCGAACACCAAGATCGAGCTTCTGCACCCCCTGGGCGAGGGCTCGCCCATCGCCGGATTCCTGGAGAAGAACCCCTCGGGCGGGATCCACCATATCTGCTACGAGGTCGACGACATCCTTGCCGCGCGCGACAAGCTGCAGGCGGAGGGGACGCGGGTGCTGGGCTCGGGCGAGCCGAAGATCGGTGCCCATGGCAAGCCGGTCCTGTTCCTGCATCCGAAGGATTTCACCGGCACGCTGATCGAGCTGGAACAGGCATGAACGTCGTCTCCGGCATCGTCCTCTTCGCGGTGATCTGGTTCCTGGTGCTGTTCGTGGTGCTGCCGATCCGGCTTGAGACCCAGGCCGACCGGGGCGAGGTGGTGCCGGGCACCCACGAGGGCGCGCCGGCGGAGTTCGATCTCGGCAAGAAGGCGCGGCTGGTGACGGCGATCTCGGTGGTGGTCTGGGCGGTGATCGCGGGGGTGATCCTGTCGGGCTGGATCACCGTGGAGGATCTGGACTGGTTCGGGCGGATGGATCCCGCGTCGAGCGAGAACGGGTAGGGCGGGGACCCGGAAAATTCACATTTTCCGGGCCGGAATTTTTGGAAAATTCCGTCCTTCGGTCGAGTCACCGGGAGCTTGACTTAGGCGGGTGTGGAGGCCGGATGGAGCAGCGTATCTGTTTGCCCCCGCCCGAATAGCGCCGAAGGCGCCGGGCGAGCGCCTGCCCGTCCCGGCGGGCTGGCGCTTTGGTGTGGTTCCGCGCCGAACGATTGTACGGCGGAGTTGCACCATAAAGTGCCCTGCACATTCGTTGCTGCGCCAACCCACGGGCAGGGGCTCGCCCGGCTTGCACCTTGTTGTCGCCAGCGGACCAACGGCCGGGGTTGGTCCTTGGAAAAGGAATTTCGTTTCGTTCTACCCAGTTTGCGCGGACCGCACGCGGCTTTCCAGCCTGTGGAACAGATGGGTGAACGTCGCGACCCCGAGGATCGGGATGAAGAGGTTCACCACCGGCAGCGTCAGCGGTGCGGCCATCAGCGCGCCGGCGGCCCAGATCGTGGCGGCGTGGCGGCGGCGGGCGGCCTTCGCGCCGGCGCGGCCGAGGCGACGGAGCGCGACGAGCTGGAAGTATTCGCGGCCGAGGAGGAAGCCGTTCAGCGCGATGAAGATGAAGGGTGCGACGGGGGCGAGGAAGAGATAGGCGATGAGCGCCAGGAGGTTCGCGGCGATCAGCACGCCCATGGCGGAGAGCCCATCGCGGAGCCCCTCGGCGAGGCCGAGGGGCGTTGCGGGCGGCAGGCCCGGGTAATGGCGGTCCTCCACCGCGTCGGCCACCTCGTCGAGGAAGAGCGAGATGAAGGCCGAGGCGACGGGCACCATCAGGAACACCGAGAAGACCAGCATCAGGGGGATCGCCGCCCAGGAAACCGCGTCGTCGATCCAGCCGATCTCGCCGATCCAGGGCAGGCTGAGCGTGTCGGGCAGGAGCCAGCCGAGCCCGGCCGCGACGAGCCAGGAGAGGCCCGCGAGCAGCGCCACGGTGAGGCCCAGCCCCTTCAGGAGCACGGCGCGGAAGCGCGGGTCGGTGAGCTGGGCCAGGGCGGCGAGGAAGGCGTCGAGGATCATGCGTCGAGCCAGGTGGTGATCGCGTCGAGATCGGGGCGCGGGCGCTCGGGCGGGGCGTTGCGCGGGGTGCCGATATGGATCAGGCCGGCGATGAACTCGCCCTCGGCGAGGCCGAGTTCCGACTGGACGAATGCCGGGTCGTGCGTGGCCCAGCCCGAAAGCCAGTTCGCGCCCCAGCCCGACGCGAGCGCGGCGTTGAGCATCGCGGTGCAGACCGCGCCGGCGGAGAGCACCTGTTCGATCTCGGGCACCTTGGCGACCGATTGCGGCCGGGCCACCACGGCGACGGCGAGGTCGGCCTGGGCGAACTGGGACTGCATCTTGTCGATCTTCTCGGGCCCGATCCCGAGCGCGGCGCCCCGGGCGGGCACGGCGGCGGCGAGGCGTTCGAGCGCGCCGCGTTCCAGCACGATGAAGCGCCAGGGTTCGAGCTTGCCGTGGTCGGGGCTGCGCGCGGCGGCCTCGAGGATCGGACGCAGCGCGGCGCGGCCGGGCACCGGAGTGGTCAGGGTCTTGGCCGGGGTCGAGCGGCGCGAGAGCAGGAAGGCCAGGGCCTCGGGGTTCGGATTGGGCATCGGATCTCCAGTGTCGTCCGGGTCATGTCGGTATCGCGGCCGGGCCGGTCAAGCACTGAGGCCGAAACCTTGGGCGAGATCGGCGATCCAGTCGTCGATGAAACGGTCGAATTGCGGACCCGGCTGGCGGGCGGCGAGGGTCGCGGCCATGGGGTCGGGCACCCGGATCGCGCTGCCCGAGAGCTCTTCCATGACGGCGTGGCCGCAGAACGGAACGTGGGCCTCGGAATAGCCGCCTTCGTGGACGAGGACCAGCCTGCCGCCGCAGATTTCCTCGGCCAGTGCCTTGGTCGCGCGTGTCATCTCCCGGAACGTCTCCTGCGTGGCGAGCATCCGCGAAAGCGGGTCAAAGGCGCCGGCATCGTAGCCGCAGGCGACGACGATGGCGTCGGGCGCGAAGGCGCGGATCTCCGGAAGCGCGATCCGGTCTAGCGCGGCGAGATAGGCCTTGTGGCCGGCGCCGGGCGGCAGGGGGAGGTTGAAGTTCGTTCCGTAACCAATTCCTTTTCCGCGATCTTCCGCGCCACCTGTGTCGAGCGGGTAGTTGCGCTCCTGGTGCAGGGAGATCGTGAGCACGTCGGGGTCTTCGTAGAAGACCGCCTCGGTGCCGTTGCCGTGGTGGACATCCCAGTCGAGGACGGCGATGCGGCTTGCCTTGCCGGCTACGCGGGCGGCCTCGATGGCAATCGCGATATTGGCGAGGAGGCAGAAGCCGTTCGGCCAGTCGGGCAAGCAGTGGTGTCCGGGCGGGCGCGAGAGGGCGTAGGCGTTCGCGAGCCTGCCGTCGAGCACGGCGAGGAGCGCGGATTTGGCGAGGCCGGCGGAGAGGCAGGCGATCTCGTAGCCGCCGGGCCCGAAGGGGGTGCGGAGGCCGATCTCGCCGCCGCCCGCGTCGGACATGGCCTTGAACCGGTCGAGATAGCCCGCTGGGTGGATGCGGAGCAGGTCCTCGCGGTTGGCGGGATCTGCGGAGGAAAGATGAAGTTCGGCGGAGAGACCGCTGACATCCATGAGGTTTTTGAGACGGCGCTTGGTCTCCGGGTTCTCCGGCAACCCGCCCGCGGCGAGCGGCTGGACGAAGCCGCCCACCGCCATGGTGAGCGCATAGGCGCCGCCCGAATGCCAGAAACAGCGCTCGTCCCAGAAGAAGCCGGTGGTCATCGGGCCTGTCCCCCATTTAGTTTCGCGCCATGGCGCGCCCCAAGGCAAAGGATCTACCGGACCTGACGCATCTCGCAAGAGCGGGGGCGGAGATTGCCGTGCGGGTGACGCCAGGCGCGGCGCGGGCCGGGATCGATCCGCCGGAGCCGGGTGGCCCGGTGCGGATAAGGGTGGGCGAGCCGCCCGAGAAGGGCCGCGCCACGGCGGCGGCGCAGGCGCTTCTGGCGAAGGCCCTGGGGGTCGCGAAAACGCGGCTCGCGCTGGTGAGCGGAGCCGCGTCGCGGGACAAGGTGTTCCGGATCGACTGAGCTGAGGCTCAGAAGAGGTAGGAGGCCTTCAGCGTCCAGGCGTTGTAGGTCGGGGTAAAGCCGTCCGGCTCGTCGCTTTGGTTTGCCTCGTCGTAGATCAGTTCGATCCGGCCCGTGGCGCCGGTGGGATAGGAATGCTGCAGCCCCGCGCCGATGGTGAAGCCGGTGCTGGTGATGCTGGCCTGGGCGTTCGGGGCGACGGCGCTCTCGCCCGAAATCACCGCCAAGCCGAGGCTGCCGAACATCTCGAATCCCGGGGAGAGTTCGGTTCCGGCCACGCCGCGGAGGCGGATGGTCGAGTTGTGTTTGCAGTAGTAGGGTGCGAGGGCCCCAACGTAGCAGCTCCTTCCGAGGTCCTCGCCGATGAACTCGCCGCCGCCGCTCAGGTCGGCGTCGATCTCGCCGGCCAGAAAGCCCGTGCCCTTATCTTTCCGTTATCCGAATGTCAGGCCGACGATTGCGGTATCGAGGTTGGAAAAGGCGCCGCAATCCTTCTCGCAATCTGACTCCATCGAGCTGTAGCCAAGCCCGAGACCGAAATAGGCGCCATCCTCGGCCTGCGCGGCGCCCGCGCACAGGAGGAGGGCGGCTGCCAGATAGGGTAGTTTCTTCATGTCTGCCTCGCGTAGGTAATTTCGGTCTGTGACCCGAAACGTGGTTAACGCGGGCAATTGGCCAAATCTGTGGCGACGAAGGGGCGTTGCCGAGTTGTGAAACCCAAGCAATGCCAAAGTGTTACCTGAGGGTCTCAGCCCTTCGGCGGGCGGAGCCGGTAGACGCCCTCGGGCAGGTTCAGCGCGGCGGCGAGGTCGCGGAGCTGGGAGGGCGAGAGGGTGATCGTGAGCACCGTGTCGTTGCGCGGGTCGAGCTGTTCCAGCGTCACGCAATCGTCGAAGGCGTTGACGATCACGTCTTCCTGGCGGTGTGCGGCGGGTTCGTCGACCAGGGTGATCACGGTGGCGTCGAAATCGTGCTCGATGGTGAACATGGCCCGGGTCTCCGCTGGCTGCCTTTCCCGGGCCTAGCGTGGCAGGTTTGCCGGGGCAAGCCGCCGCCGGGGGAGTTCCCGCTGGACCCGGGCGCCCGTGGCTGTATCATCGCGGAAAACGAAGATCAGAGGCAGAGAATGCGGATCCTTCCCCTCCTGTGCGCCTGCGTGGCGCTTGCCGGCTGCGACGGTGTGGTCGTGGCGGACGGTGGCGGCGCGGCGCCCCCGAGCCAGTCTTCCGCGGTCCCCTCGCGCGGCTCGCTCCAGATGTTCTGGGCGGTCGTGGCGCGGGTCGAGCCGGTGGCCGAACAGGTCTGCCGCGAGCGGACCCGGGGCACGAACTGCAACTTCAAGATCGAGATCGTCGACGATCCGCGGGAGCCGCCCAACGCCTATCAGCGGCTCGACCAGAACGGGCGGCCGGTGCTGGGCTTCACCGCGGCGCTGATCGCGGATGTCCAGAATGCCGACGAACTGGCCTTCGTGATGGGCCACGAGGCGTCGCACCATATCGAGGGGCATATCCCGCAGACCCAGCAGAAGGCGATCGAGGGCGCGCTCCTAGGCAGCGTGGTGGCGACCGTGCTCGGTGGCAGCGCCGAGACGGTGCAGACCGCGCAGCGCATCGGCGGCACGGTGGGCGCGCGGCGCTTTGCCAAGGAGTTCGAGCTGGAAGCCGACGCGCTGGGCACGGTGATCACCAAGCGCGCGGGCTACGATCCGGTTCACGGCGCGGAATATTTCAGTCGCATTCCCGATCCGGGCAACCAGTTCCTCGGCACCCATCCGCCGAACGGCCAGCGAATCGCAACCGTGAGGCGCGTGGCGGCGTCGCTCTGACAGCCCTGAATTGATCTCGATCAAGGCGCGCGTCCGACGCGTGTGAGAGCCTGTCCCTGCATTGAGCCAGGGAGGGCCCGCCATGTGCAACGCATCCCGATTCGAACGACATGCACGGCTTGTCGCCCGGATGGGCGACGCGCTCGGCGTGGATCTCGAGACCCGCGTGCAATCCGGGGAGTTGCCGCCGGAAGTTCTCGACGATCACGTCTTCGAATGCCTGGGATGCCCGAAGCCGGACGCGTGCGAACGCTGGCTCGATGCGCAAGTGGGACCCGTGAAGGCGGCGCCGGACTACTGTCGCAACAAGATCGCGCTCGAAGCGATGGCGGAGCGGCGGTGACCGGTGCCGGGGCTGCCTGGCGGATGGTGGCGATGTGCGACGCCCTGGGCGTGCGCGTGCCGCCGGAGGAGCACGCCGTCATGGCAGACCGATGCGCCGATTGCGACAAGGGCGAGCTTTGCCGTCTTTCGCGGATCGAAGGCGATACCGAACCGGGCCGGGCACCGGGCTATTGCCTGAACGCCGAAACGATCGAGGCATTGGCGCTGGCCGGATAGGCTCGGCGTCGGGGAGAGCAGGTTTCGCGCCCGGTGGCTGAGGGGCCCCGGGCGCGAAACGCGTTCGGGACGCGCGCTTTTCGCCATTGAACCCCTTGGATTTCCGCGTTTCTATCGTTTCGGACAGGCGGTGAGCGGGGATCCGGAGACATGGCCGACGCGCGTGATGCGCTTGCCGCGCTGGAGGGCGTCGCGCGGGACTATCAGGATCAGACGGGACAGCATCGGACGGCATCGCCGGAAGCGCTTTCGGCCATTCTCACGGCTTTGGGCCATGTCGCGGGCGCCGATGGCGGGTTCGACGCGGCGCTGGCCGAGGAGGCGGCGCGGCGGGCGGCGCGGGTGCTGCCGGAGTGGCTCGTCGTGGCCGTGGGGTGCGTGCCGGCATTGGAGCCCGACGCGTGGCGTTTGGTTCTGGAGGACGGGACGGAGCTCGAGGGCGGGGGCGCCTTGCCGGCGCTTCCCCTGGGCCGGCACCGGCTGGAGGCGGGCGGAGAGAGTTGCTGGTTGCTCTCCGCGCCGCCGGCCCTGCCGCTGCCGGCGCGGGGCTGGGGCGTGGTGCTGCCGCTCTACGGGCTGCGCGACGCGGCGACCGGCGGGCTGGGCGATTATGGCGACCTTGCCGAGGCGCTGCGCGCGCTCGGCGGGCTCGGTGCCGGGTTCGTCGGGATCAACCCGATCCATGCCGGGCTTCCGACGGATCCGGGGGCGATCAGCCCCTACTCGCCCTCGCATCGGCGCCGTTTCGCGGTGATGCATCTCCGGGCGCCGGGCGAGGTTTCGGCGCCAGGCGGCGACCTGGTGGACTATCCGGCGGCGATCGCGGCGCGGATGGCCGCGCTTTCGGCGGCGTTCGAGGCGGGCGGCGGGGCGGATCCGGGCTTTGCCGCGTATCTGGCAGGCGAAGGTGCCGCGCTGGAGACCTTTGCCACCTACGAGGCGCTGGCCGAGGTCCATGGGCCCTGCTGGGACCGCTGGCCCCTAGCGCTGCAATCGGCCGGGGCGCCCGAGGTGGCGGCGTTCCGGGCGGCGAACGGTGCGCGGATCCGCTTTCACTCCTGGCTGCAATACCTTGCAGAAAAACAACTTTCCGATGTTGATGCTGCCGGTCGGGACGCCGGGATGGCGCAAGGGCTCTATCTCGATCTCGCGGTGGGCACCCATCCGAACGGGGCCGAGACCTGGTGCGACCCGGGGCCTTTCGCCTATGGCGTCTCGCTGGGCGCGCCGCCCGATGCGTTTTCCGAGACCGGGCAGGTCTGGCACGTGGCGCCGTTCAACCCGCGGGCGCTGGCGGCGGACGGGTTCGCGGCGCTGGCGGCGACGCTCAGGGCGCAGCTCAAATTCGCAGGCATGCTGCGGGTCGACCATATCCTCGGCTTCGAGCGGGCCTTCTGGGTGCCGCAGACCGGCGCGGGGACCTATGTGACGATGCCGCGCGAGGCGTTGCTGGCCGTGGTGCGGATCGAGGCGGCGCGGGCGGGGGCTGTGATCGTCGGTGAGGATCTTGGAAATATTCCCAAGGGGTTGCAGGACGCGCTTCAGGCGTCCGGCGTGTTGGGCTGCCGGGTGGCGATGTTCGAGCTCGGGCGGGCGGCGGCGGACTACCCGGAGGCGGTGCTGACCTCGTTCGGCACCCACGACCTGCCGACCTGGCGCGGCTGGCGCGAGGGGCGCGACATCTCGGCGCGACGGCAGATCGGCGGGATGGATGCGGCCGACGACGCCTGGCTGTCGCAGGAGCGGGCCGCCGAGGTGGCGCGGTTCGACGCGGTCCTGGGCGAGGCGCCGGCCGATCCGGACACGCTGCATGGCTTCCTCGGCGCCACGCCGTCGCGGCTGGTGGCCTTGCAGATCGAGGACATCCTCGACGTCGCCGACCAGCCGAACCTGCCGGGCACGGTGGATCAGTACCCGAACTGGCGGCGGCGGCTGCCGGTGGGGGCGGCGGGTCTTGCCGGCGAGCCGCGGCTGGCCCGGGCGGCGGAGATCATGGCCGGGGCCGGACGCGCTGGCGCAGGGCGCCGGGGCGACGTATAGGGGGCCCATGAGGCAAACCAGTGCAGAACCCGCGGCCGGGGATGCGGACGGAGACGAGGCGCTTGCCGCGCTCTGCCGCTCGGCCCTGATCGACGAGGCCGAGGCGGTGCGCGCCTTCGCCGGACGGATGGGCCCCGAGATGGTCGCCGCGGTGCGGCTGATCCACGAATCGACCGGCCCGCTGATCGTCGCCGGGATCGGCAAGTCGGGTCATGTGGCCGGCAAGATCGCCTCGACCTTCCGCTCGCTCGGCAAGGCGGCGATCTTCCTTCATCCGGGCGAGGCGAGCCACGGGGACCTGGGTCTTGTGGGCGCCGATTGCGTGCTTCTGATCCTGTCGAATTCGGGCGAGACCACCGAATTGTCGGACCTGCTGCATTTCGCGCGGGTGCATGGCAATCCGATCGTGGCGGTGACGGCCCTGGAGAGCTCGACGCTGGCGCGGGCGGCGCAGGTGACCATCGCCCATGGCAAGGTGGCGGAGGTCGATCCGAACGGGCTCGCGCCCACCACCTCGACCACGCTGTCCTTGGCCATCGGCGATGCGCTCGCGGTGGGGGTGACGCAGCTTCTGGGCACGCAGCCCGAGGATTTCCGGCGCTACCATCCGGGCGGCAAGCTCGGGACGATGCTGCTCACGGTGGGCGACCTGATGGCGCGGGGCGAGGCGTTGCCCCTGGTGGCGCCGGGCGACAGCATGGCCGGGACCGTGGTGACGATGACCGAGAAGGCGCTCGGCGTCGCCATCGTGGTGGAGGGCGGCGCGCTCTACGGGATCATCACCGATGGCGACATGCGCCGCCACGCGGACCGGCTCTGGACCTCGAAGGCGGGCGAGATCGCGACGCGGGGCCCGATCACGGTGCGCCCGGAGATGCTGGCGACCGAGGCGCTGCGGCTGATGACCGAGAGGAAGATCACGAGCTTCGTCGTCACCGGCGAGGGTGGCAGGCTGGAGGGGCTCTTGCACATGCATGATGTGCTGCGCGCGGGGGTGGTTCTGTGAAGACGGTGATCCTGATCCCGGCGCGCTATGCCTCGACCCGCTATCCGGGAAAGCCCCTGGTGGTGCTGAAGGGCAAGGACGGCGAGAAGACCCTGATCCAGCGCACCTGGGAGACCGGGATGGCGGTTGCGGGCGTGGACAAGGTGCTGGTCGCCACCGACGACGACCGGATCGCCGAGGCGGTGCGCGGCTTCGGCGGCGAGGTGGTGATGACCGGCGAGGCCTGCCGCAACGGCACCGAGCGCTGTGCGGATGCGCTGGAGCGGCTCGGCGAGAGCTTCGACATCGTCGTGAACCTGCAGGGCGACGCGCCGCTGACGCCGCCCTGGTTCGTCGAGGACCTGATCGCCGGCCTGTCGGAACGACCCGAGATGGGGGTGGCGACACCGGTCTTGCGTTGCGATCCGGGCACCTATGCGCGGTTCCGCGAGGACCGGATGGTGGGCCGCGTGGGCGGCACCACGGCGGTCTTCGCGCGCGACATGTCGGCGCTCTATTTCTCGAAGGAAGTGGTGCCGTTCCTGCCCTATCCGGACGTGCCCGAGCCGCCGGTCTATCACCATGTGGGCGTCTATGCCTACCGGCCCGAGGCGCTTCTGCGTTACATGGGCTGGGAGGTGGGGTCCCTGGAGACCAACGAGGGGCTGGAGCAGCTGAGGTTCCTCGAGAACGGCGAGCGGGTGCTTTGTGTCGAGGTCGAGGGGCGGGGAAGGGTGTTCTGGGAACTGAACAACCCGGTGGACGTGGCGCGGATCGAGAGCGTGCTCTGATCGGGCGCCTTCGGCGCGCGCGATACGTTTGCGCCGCCTCCGGCGTCGCGGTGGGAGGGGGCGCTGCCCCCTCGGCGCTGGCGCGCCTCATCCCCGGGATTTTCCGGACCCAAAGATGTTGGGGCCGGGTCGAGGAAAGGACCATCCGAATGGCGCGTGAGCTTCAGGCCAACAAGGACGTCGTGTGCCGGTTCAACCGGGAATGTCTCGAAGGCGGCAAGACCGCGCTCCTTGCCGAGATCCTGCATCCCGATTTCGTGAACCGGACCGCGCCGCCGGGCGTCGATCCCGGCGCCGAGGGGATGCGGCTGGTGATCGAGGAGGTCCTGCATCGCGGGCTTTCCGGGATCAAGGTGCTGATCGACGACCAGGTTGCGGAAGGTGACCGGGTTTCCTCGCGCAAGCGCATCCTGGGGCGGCATACCGGGCCGTTCCTGGGCGTCGAAGCGACCGGCCGCGAAGTCACGATTTCCGTGTTCGACATCGTGCGGCTGAAGGATGGGCGGTATCTCGAGCATTGGGGGCTGAACACGATCCCGCTCGTGGCGCAGTCGCTCAGGGCGCCGGTGGCCGACCCCTGAGCGCGCGCGGCCATTGTGGGCGGCGCGGGCTGCCGCTAGCGTGACGCCATGGCAAGAGACGACAGGCTGATCGCGGAGGTCGCGGCCCGGCGCGACGATCTGGTTGCGTTGACCCAGGCGCTGATCCGGATTCCGACGCTGAACCCGCCGGGGCGGCATTATCGCGAGATCTGCGAGCTGTTGGTGGCGCGGCTGGCGCATTCGGGCTTTGACTGCGAGCTGCTCAGGGCCGAGGAGGCGCCCGGCGACAGCGACCGCTATCCGCGCTGGAACCTGGTGGCGCGGCGCGCGGGCGCGCGGGCCGGGGAGTGCGTGCATTTCAACGGCCATACCGATGTGGTCGAGGTCGGCCATGGCTGGAGTGTCGATCCGTTCGGCGGCGAGGTCCGGGACGGCCGGGTCTACGGGCGCGGCGCCTGCGACATGAAGGGCGGGATCGCGGCTTCTGTGGTGGCGGCGGAGGCGTTCCTGGCGGTCGTGCCCGATTTCGCCGGGGCGATCGAGATCTCCGCCACCGCCGACGAGGAGACCGGCGGCTATGGCGGGGTCGCCTGGCTGGCCGAACGGGGCTTTTTCGCGCCCGAGAAGGTGCAGCACGTGATGATCCCCGAGCCCTTGAACAAGGACCGGGTCTGCCTCGGGCACCGCGGCGTCTGGTGGGCGGAGATCGAGACGAAGGGGCGGATCGCCCATGGCTCGATGCCGTTCCTCGGCGACAGCGCGATCCGGCATATGGGGGCGGTCCTGACGGAGATCGAGGAACGGCTTCTGCCGGCCTTGGCGGCGCGGCGGACCGGGATGCCGGTGGTGCCCGAGGGGGCGCGGGCCTCGACCCTCAACATCAACTCGGTCCATGGCGGCGAGCCGGAGCCTGAGGAGGGGTTCGATGGCTTCCCGGCGCCCTGCGTCGCCGACCGCTGCCGGATCGTGATCGACCGGCGCTTCCTGATCGAGGAGGAGATCGGTGCCGTGAAGGCGGAGATCCGGGCGCTCCTGGAGGGCGTGCGCGAGGGCCGGCCGGGATTTTCCTACGAGATCCGGGAGTTGTTCGAGGTTCTTCCGGTGATGGCGCCGCCCGATGCGCCCATCGTCCGGCACACGGCGGCGGCGGTGGAGCGGGTTCTGGGGCGGCCGCCGGAGATGGTGGCCTCGCCCGGCACTTACGATCAGAAGCATATCGACCGGATCGGGCGGCTTCGGAATTGCATCGCCTATGGTCCGGGCGTGCTCGACCTGGCGCATCAGCCCGACGAATGGGTGGGGATCGACGACATGGTGGAGAGCGCGCAGGTGATGGCGCTGGTGCTGGACGGCATCCTGGTTCGGTAAGCCGCCGCGAGACCCATTGACGAAAGCGCGGTTCGGGCGCAGATCTGGCGCGTGTAGGCTCCGCTCGGTCGCGAGCTTTCTTTGGCCGTGTCGCTGTGTACTTTCTTGGTTTGATCGGCTTCGTTGCCGTGACGTTATGTGTCCTGTTCCTCCTCGGAATGACACTCTATCACCTCCGGCTCGTCCTCGGGTACCGGCGTCGGCGCGGGCCCGATCCGGTGCCGGCGGCGGAATGGGACGTGGCCGACCTGCCGATGGTGACGGTGCAGCTTCCGACCTATAACGAGGGGGTGCTGGCGGCGCAGAGCCTGGAACTGGCGGCGGCGCTCGACTACCCGCATGACCGGCTCGAGATCCAGCTTCTGGACGATTCCGACGATGGCGTGACCACGGCGATCGCGCGGGCCAAGCTCGAGGCGTTGCAGGCGCGCCATCCGAAGATCCGCTTCGCCTATTTCCACCGCACCAACCGGGCGGGGTTCAAGGCCGGCGCGCTGCGGAACGGGGTGGCGGCGGCGCGAGGCGATTATTTCGCGATCTTCGACGCGGATTTCGTGATCCCGGCCGATTTCCTGCGGCGGGTGATCCATTTCTTTCGGGATCCGGGCGTGGGCGCGGTGCAGGCGCGCTGGGACTACGTGAACCATGACAGCCGGATCTTCACGCGGCTGCAGGCGAACAAGCTCGACATGCACCAGATGTTCGAGCAGACCGCGCGGGCCCGGTCGGGCCTGCCGGTGATCTTCCACGGCACCGCCGGGATCTGGCGCGCCACGGCGCTCGCGGATGGCGGCGGCTGGGACTGCATCAGCGAGGTGGAGGATGTGGAGTTGACGGTGCGGGCGGCGGCGAAGGGCTGGCGGATCGTCTATCTCGACCATTACCGGCTTCTCTCGGAGCTGCCCGAGACGGTGCTGGGCTTCGTGCGCCAGCAGATGCGCTGGAAACGCGGCTGGACCCGGGTGGTGGTGCATTACACCGGGTTTCTCCTGAAGGCGCGGATGTCCTGGCGCGACCGGCTCGACCTGTTGCAGCGGATCCATCTGAGCTGGGGGCCGCTCTTCGCGCTGGTGATGACGCTGAGCGTCCTGCCCTATTTCATGGTGGCCGACCGGCTCGGGCTCTCGCTGCCGGCGGCGGGGCTCTATCTCGCGAGCCTCGCGCTTTCGCTGACGGTGCGGCATTTCGAGGGGAAGACGCTGGCGGAGGACCCGGCGGCGCGGCCGCCCATGGCGCTCGGGCCGGTGCGGGCTGCGGCGATGGAGCGGCTGCCGCTGAGCTATCTCGTCATGAGCCTCGGCATGCTCTGGCCGCTCACGCAGGCGACGCTGGAGGGATTCCGGGCGGGGCAGGTTTGGGAGGTGACGCCGAAGCGGGCGACGACGCCGGGGTCGACGGGGCATTTCCAGGCCGCCGGGAAGGTGCCCGGCTATGTCTGGGGGACCTTTGCGCTGAGCCTGGCGGGCGCGGGTCTGGGCGTTCTGTCGCTCGCGCTGTTTTATCCCTTGGCGACGGTATTCTACCTGATGCTGGCCCTGGGGAGCGGTTGGGTCGGCTGGCAACTCGTGGGCGATCTGCGGGGCGGGGCCGCGGCGGCCGCCGCGCCGGCGGCGGGCGGCTGAGACCGCGCGCACAACCTGTACACAACCCGTACACAACCCGTACACCGGCGGTGGCCGCTTTCACGCGGAGCGCCCGTTCCGGGCGCGTTTCCTTCGTCTCGCCTCCGGGCTCCGCCCTCCGGCTCGGGCCGCCCCTGGCCGGCGTCGCGCTTCAGGGACGCGGGACGGGAAGGTTGTCGATGAGGCGGATGCCGTCGATCCAGGCGGCGGCAAAGAGGCGCGCGGGTTCGGAGGCGGTGGCGAGCGGGCGGAGCCCGTCCTCGGCGCGGAGGTCGAGATATTCGACCTGGGTGAAACCGGCGGTGAGGATTGCGGCGCGGGCCGTGTCCAGAGTCGGGGCGGTGGGATGGCCCGCGGCGATGGCGCGGGCGGCTTCTGCGAGGGCGGCGGGGAAGGCCGGCGCGGCGGCGCGGCCCGCTTCGGTGAGGCGGCGGTTGCGCGAGGAGAGGGCGAGCCCGTCCGGATCGCGGACGGTCGGGCAGGGCACCACCTCGGTCCCGATGTCGAGATCGCGCGCCATGCGGCGGACCACCTGGAGCTGCTGGTAGTCCTTCTCGCCGAAATAGGCCCGCGTGGCGCCGGTCTGCAGGAAGAGCTTGGCGACCACGGTCGCCACCCCGTCGAAATGGCCGGGGCGCCCATCGCCGCAGAGGCCCTGGCTGATGCCGGAGACGCTGATTTTGGTGGCGAAGCCCTGCGGGTAGATCTCCTCGACCGGCGGGGCGTAGAGCGCGGCGATGCCGAACGGGGCGAGGAGGGCGAGGTCGTCCTCCTCCGTGCGGGGGTATTTCGCGAGGTCCGCGGGGTCGTTGAACTGCGCGGGGTTGACGAAGATCGTCACGATCACCCGCGAATTGTCCGCGAGCGCGGCGCGGACGAGGCTGAGATGGCCTTCGTGGAGCGCGCCCATGGTGGGGACGACGCCGACGCTGTGGCCCTCGGATTTCCAGCCCGCGACCATGTCGCGGAGCGCGGCGCGGCTGCGCAGGACCGGGATTGTCACGGCTTCTTCTCCGGCGCGGTATCGGCGAAGACATGCTCGGGGCCGGGGAAGCGGCGGGCGCGGACATCCTCCGCATAGGCGGCGATGGCCGCTTCGGTACTCTGGCCAAGCTCGGCATAGCGCTTGACGAATTTCGGCTGGAACGCGCCGAAGATCCCGAGCATGTCGTCGGTGACAAGGACCTGGCCATCGCAGGCAGGCGAGGCGCCGATGCCGATGGTGGGGATCGGCACCGCCTCGGTCACGGCGCGGGCGAGGCTTTCGGGGATCTTTTCGAGGACGACCGAGAAGGCGCCGGCCTCGGCCACGGCGCGGGCGTCGGCCATGACCTGCGCGGCGGCTTCGCCCCGTCCTTGCACGCCGTAGCCGCCGAAGGCGTGGACCGATTGCGGGGTGAGGCCGATATGCGCCATCACCGGGATGCCGCGCGAGGTGAGGAAGGCGATGGTGGACGCCATGGCGGTGCCGCCTTCGAGCTTGACCGCGCCGGCGCCGGTTTCGGCCATGATCCGCGCGGCATTGCGGAACGCCTGGGCGGGGCTTTCCTCGTAGCTGCCGAAGGGCATGTCGACCACCATCAGCGCGCGTTCGAGCCCGCGCTCGACGGCCTGCGCGTGGAGGATCATCATCTCCATGGTCACGCCGAGGGTCGAGGGCAGGCCGTGGATCACCATGCCGACGCTGTCGCCCACCAGGACCACGTCGCAATGCGGATCGGCCCAGCGGGCCATCGGCGTGGTATAGGCGGTGAGCGACACGAGCGGGATGCCGCCCTTGGCGGCGCGGATCTTGGCGGCCGTGATCCGGCCCCTGGCGGTTGGATTCGCGCTCATCTGCCGGCCCCTCCGAAACTCAGCCGGCCCCCTATAGCGCTCCGCGCGGAGCTTGGCCATGCGCCGAAGGTGCGAGCGCCGGGCGGTGCCCGGGCGGGAGATTCCCCTTGATCGTTCGGCATCGGCTATGGGAGCCTTCCCCCAAGCCCCCGGCGACGGGGCATTCCGGGGGAAAAACCATGCGTCCTTTCAAGAAGCTGATCCTGTCCGCCGCCGTTCTGGCGCTTGCCGCTGGCGGGGCGCTGGCGGCCGAGACCGCGATCACCATCGGCATGCAGCTCGAGCCGCCCAATCTCGACCCGACCGGCGGCGCCGCCGCGGCGATCGACGAGGTGGTCTATGCGAATGTCTTCGAGGGGTTGACGCGGTATCGCGAGGACGGGTCGGTGGTGCCGGCTCTGGCGGAGAGCTGGGACATCTCCGACGACGGCACGGTCTATACCTTCCACCTGCACCCGGGCGTGACGTTCCACGACGGCACCGCGATGAATGCCGAGGACGTGAAATTCTCGCTCGACCGGGCGCGGGCGGAGGACTCGACCAATGCGCAGAAAGCGCTGTTCGCGGGGATCGTGGAGGTGGCGGTGGTCGACGACCTGACGGTGCAGGTCACGCTGGCCGCGCCCGATGGCGGCTTTCCGACCAAGATGGCCTGGGGCGATGCGGTGGTCGTGGCGCCGGAGAGCGTGGGCGACGCGGCGACGCATCCGGTGGGGACCGGGCCGTTCAAGTTCGCACGCTGGGTGCAGGGCGACCGGGTGGAGCTGGAGCGGAACCCGGATTACTGGGGCCCGGCGCCCGCGCTGGAGCACGCCGCGTTCAAGTTCATCTCCGACCCGACCGCGGCCTTCGCGGCGGTGATGGCGGGGGATATCGACGCCTATCCGAACTTCCCGGCGCCCGAGACGCTGTCGCAGTTCAAGGCGGATCCGCGGTTCAAGCTGACCATCGGCTCGACCGAGGGCGAGACGATCCTGGCGATGAACAACAAGTCGGCGGCCCTGTCGAACGTGAAGGTGCGCGAGGCGATCGCCCATGCGATCAACCGGCAGGAAATCATCGACGGGGCGATGTTCGGCTACGGCACGCCGATCGGCACGCATTTCGCGCCGCACAATCCCGACTACGTCGATCTGACCGCGCAGTCGGAATACGACCCGGAAAAGTCGCGGGCGCTCTTGAAGGAAGCGGGTTACGGCGACGGGCTGAAACTGTCGCTGAAGCTGCCGCCTCCCGTCTATGCGCGGCGCGGCGGCGAGATCATCGCGGCGGAGCTGAAGGCGGTGGGGATCGAGTCCGAGATTTCCAACCTGGAATGGGCGCAGTGGCTGGAGGAGGTGTTCCGAGGCAAGGATTTCGACCTGACCATCGTCAGCCATACCGAGCCGATGGACATCAATATCTACGCGCGGCCGGACTATTACTTCCAGTACGACGACCCGGAGTTCCAGGAGCTGATGGCCGAGCTGGACGTGGAGGACGATCCGGCGGCGCGGTCGGCGCTCCTGAAGGCGGCGCAGAAGAAGATCGCGGACGACTACGTGAACGGCTACCTGTTCCAGCTGGCGCGGGCCGGGGTGGCGAATGCGAAGATCGAGGGGCTCTGGGCGAACGCGCCGACCCAGGCGAACGACCTGACCGGGGTCTATTGGGATGATTAGCCTCCGGGGATGATTTCTCTTTGCGGACCGGTCCCATGCGGCTAGCCTGCGCGGCGTGGGGCCTCTGGGACCGGTTGGTGATGATTACAATCCTTGAGTACGGGCAGCTTTCGAACGCGGTCTATGAAGACAGTCCCTCGGTTCCGGGCTTCACCTGCCGGCAGTTCCATTCGGGCCTGGGCGAGGGGATGCAGGCCGCGGTCTTCACCAAGGGGCAGAAGACGGTGGTGGCCTTCAAGGGCACCACGCCGACCCAGGTGAGCGACCTCGTGGCAGACCTGAAGATCGGCACCGGCTTCAACACCAGCTATTTCTCGGCCGCCGAGCGGTTCACCCAGCAATATGCGAACGTGCCCGACCTGGTGGTCACCGGCCATTCGCTGGGCGGCGCCATCGCGCAGACGGTGGGCAACCGGCGGCGGATTCCCTTCGTGTCGTTCAACGCGCCCGGGGTGGCGATCCTCGCCTCGCAGAACCTGCACACCGCGAATGTGGGGATGTTCGCGGTCCGGGTGGCCGGCGGGGCGCTTTCGATGCTGCGCCACCCGATGCAGGCGATGCGCGACATCGGCTCGGCGTTCCACGATTCGCTCGGGATCAATGTGCGGCTGACGCTGGACCCGATCAGCATGATCGGGCTGCATTACGGGCCGGTGGTGAACCTCTCGGGCGCGCCGGATATCGCCAGCGCCCACAGCATGGACACGGTGATGGCCGTGTTGCGGCGGAACTCCTACGGCAACGTCACCTTCCCGGGCTGACCCCGCGTTCCCGATCGAGGCGCGTCCGGCGCCCGTTCTTTGGGTCCGGAAATCCCGGGGGTGAGGCGCGATGGCGCCGAGGGGGCAGACCCCCCAGACCCCCGACCGGCCCGGCGCGACCCAAGGCAAGGGAAGACGTGAAAACGCCCGGCCTGGGACCGGGCGTTTCGAAGAAGGGTCTTCCTGGCGGGTTCAGGCTTCCACGTCGGAATCTTCCGGCGCGTCGCAGCTTGCGCCCTCGCAGGCGTCCTTTTCCTTGGGCGCGTTGTCGTCAGCGTGGTGACCGCTGCTGTGGTGATGGTGGTGACCGCTGTGATGGTGGTGGCCGCCGGTGTGGTGGTGGCCCTCATCCTTGTCGTCACCGTCATCGTGGTGCGTGTCGTCCTTGCCGTCGTCGCCCTCGTCGTCACCGCCGTGATCGGTGCCGCCATCGTCGGTCACCACCTCGCCGCCCTCGTCATCCTTGACGGTGGGCCGCTTCGGGTGCTCGCCGCCCTCGCCGTTATGCGGGCGCTCGCCGATCGAGGCGGTGGCCAGGTCGGCGAGGCCGACCGCGAGGTCGGGGCAGGTCGAGAGCATGTAGTCGAGGAGCCGCGGGAAGTCGCGGCGCTCGGCGATCTTCTTGTAGAGCGGCGCCTGCAGGCGTTCGTCGGTCGTGCAGAGCCCCTGGGGCAGGTGCACGGCGACGGCCGTGTCGCTTGGAAGTTCGGCCGGGCCGGCCATGCCGGCCGCCGGCGCGAGAACGAGACAGGCAAAGCCCGCCGAGGCGCCAAGGCGTTTAACGAAGTCCGAATATTTCATGATCAGCCCCTAATCCTGGCGATACCCGCCATACATTTACAGTTCCACCAACGCCGCGACGGTACGCCTCCGCCACATTTGGCGCCAGATTTCTGCGCATTACTGCCTTAAAAACAGTGAATTTTCTCGACAGACCCGTGCAAATTCCGGGATTGTTGCGGGTCGCTCGACACTCGATTGCCGATGGCACCGGGGCCGGGCCTGAATTAACGTCGAAACCATGGCGCGCTTCCTGATTTCCCGGCTCCTGTCGCTTCTGGTTTCGCTCGCCGTGGCGAGCCTGGTGATCTTCGCCGCGGTGGAGGTGGTGCCGGGCGATCCGGCTTCCTTCATGCTGGGGCTTAACGCCGAACCCGACACGGTGGCGGCCCTGCGCAGCGAACTCGGCCTCGACGGGGCGCTGCCAGCGCGCTACCTCGCGTGGCTCGGCGGCATGCTCAGCGGCGATTTCGGGATGTCCTACACCTACCGTGTGCCGGTCTCCGAGCTGGTCATGGCGCGGCTCTGGGTCTCGTTGCCGCTCACGCTCTACGCGATGGCGCTCTCCGCCGCGCTGGCGATCCCGGTGGGGCTGGTGGCCGCGGCCAATCGCGGCAGGGCCGCCGATTTGGCGGTGATGGGGGTCACCCAGCTGGGCATCGCGGTGCCGAATTTCTGGTTCGCGATGCTTCTGGTGCTGGGTTTCGCCATCGGCCTCGGCTGGTTTCCGGCGGGCGGCTTCCCGGGCTGGGAGGGCGGGCTCTGGCCGGGGCTCAAGGCGCTGACGCTGCCGGCGGTGGCGCTGGCCCTGCCGCAGGCCTCGATCCTCGCCCGTGTCACCCGGTCGAGCCTTCTCGAGACCGCCGGGCAGGACTATATCCGCACCGCCCGCGCCAAGGGCCTGTCCGAGCGGCAGACGCTCCTGCGCCATGCGCTCAGGAACGCGATGATCCCGGTGATGACCATTCTCGGCCTGCAATTCTCGTTTCTCCTCGCGGGCGCGATCATCATCGAGAACGTGTTCTTCCTGCCCGGGCTCGGCCGGCTGATCTTCCAGGGGATCACCCAGCGCGATCTGATCGTGGTGGAGAGCGTCACGATGCTGCTCGTCTTCTCTGTCATCGTCGTCACATTCCTTGTCGATCTTGGCTATGCGCTGATTGACCCTAGGCTGAGACGGCGAGGATGAGGCTGCCGATCTCGTTGATTTTCGGGCTTTTCCTGTCGGGAGGCTTCGTGCTCGCGGCGCTCCTGTCGTTTGTCTGGACGCCCTACGATCCCGAGGCGATGGCGATCACCGCGCGGATGCTGCGGCCGGACGCGGCGCATTGGCTGGGGACCGACCATTTCGGGCGGGACATCCTGTCGATGATCCTGGTCGGCGCGCGGACCTCGATTGCCGTGGCCTGTCTGGCTGTGGGAATCGGGATCGCGGCGGGGGTGCCCCTGGGGCTGTTGGCGGCTGCGAACCGGGGGCGCCTTGTCGACGAGGTGGTGATGCGGGGGAACGACCTGGTCTTCGCGTTTCCGTCGCTGGTGATCGCGATCCTGATCACGGCGGTGTTCGGGCCCTCGGCGGTGAACGCGATCATCGCCATCGGGATCTTCAATATCCCGGTCTTCGCGCGGGTGGCGCGGGGCGCGGCCTTGCCCTTGTGGACGCTCGACTACGTGCTGGCGGCGCGGGTGGCGGGGAAGGGGCGGGTGCGGATCTCGGCCGAGCATGTGCTGCCCAACATCCTCAACATCCTGATCGTGCAGGGGACGATCCAGTTTTCGCTGGGGATCCTGGCCGAGGCGGCCTTGTCCTATGTCGGTCTCGGCGCGCAGCCGCCGGTGCCGTCCTGGGGGCGGATGCTGGCGGACAGCCAGACGATGATTGCGCTGGCCCCGCATATGGCGGTGTTTCCGGGGCTGGCCATCGTGCTGACGGTGCTGGGGCTGAACCTCGTGGGCGACGGGTTGCGCGATCTTCTGGACCCGCGGTTGAGGCGGGCGCGATGACGCTTCTGGCGGTGGAGGGTCTCACGGTCGGGATCCATGGCGTGCCGATCCTGCGCGAGGTGGGGTTCGAGATGCGCGCGGGGGAAGTGTTTGGCCTCGTGGGCGAGTCGGGGTCGGGGAAGTCGATGACGGCGCTGGCCTGCATGGGACTCCTGCCGAAGGGGGCTGTGGCGGCGGGCCGGGTCGAGATGGCGGGCGAGAACCTGCTGGCGCTTTCGGAGCGGCGGATGCGGCGGCTCAGGGGCAACGAGATCGGGATGATCTTTCAGGAGCCGATGACGGCCCTGAACCCGGTCAAGACGATCGGCGATCAGGTGGCGGAGACCTTGGTGATCCATGGCGCGGCGGGGCGGCGCGAGGCGCTGGCGGTGGCGCGGGACCGGCTCGACCGGGTGGGGCTGCCCGCGGAACGGTTCCCGCTCGGGCGCTATCCGCACGAGTTGTCTGGCGGGCAGCGGCAGCGGGTCTGCATCGCGATGGCTGTTGCGCTCAGACCGAAGCTGTTGATCGCCGACGAGCCGACGACGGCGCTCGACGTGACGACGCAGGCTGGGATCCTGGAGCTTTTGAAGGAGCTGGTGGAGGAGGAGGGGATGGGGCTCTTGCTCATCACCCACGACCTTGCCGTGGTGGCGGGGATGGCGGCGCATGTGGCGGTGATGCAGGAGGGGCGGATCGTCGAGCGGGGCGCGACCGAGGCGCTGTTCCGCACCCGGTCGCATCCCTATACGCGGGCGCTTTTCGCGGCGTCGGAATATGCGCGCGAGCGGGTGCCCCGGGCGCCGGGCGCGCCGGTGCTGGAGGTGGCGGGAGCGGTCCGGGACTATGCGCTGCCCCGCACCGCGCCGTTCCGGCCGGCGCCGGTTCTGCGGGCGGTGGACGAGGTTTCGCTCAAGGTCGGGCGGGGCGAGAGCGTGGGGCTGGTGGGCGAGTCCGGCTGCGGGAAGTCGACCCTGACGCGGGCGATCCTGGGGCTGGAGCCCTTGCAGGGAGGCGCGATCCGGCTGGATGGCGCGCCCGTGACGGCGCCGCATGTGCCGGCGGAGACGCGGCGGCGGATGCAGGTGGTGTTCCAGGACCCTTACGGCTCGTTCAACCCGCGCCACCGGGTGGCGAAGCTGGTGGCCGAGCCGTTCCACCTGACGGGCCGCGGGCCGGATGCCGAGGCGCGGATCGACCGGGCGCTCACCGATGTCGGGCTTACGCCGGACGACAAGCACAAGTATATCCACGAGTTTTCCGGCGGGCAGCGACAGCGGATCGCGATTGCGCGGGCGCTGATCACAAGGCCCGACCTGATCGTGCTGGACGAGGCCGTTTCGGCGCTCGACGTGCGGGTGCGGGCGCAAGTGCTGGACCTCTTGGCGGATCTGCAGGAGGAATACGGGCTGAGCTACCTGTTCATCAGCCACGATCTGAGCGTGGTGCGGGCCATCGCCGATAGGGTCTTGGTGATGCAGGCGGGGAAGATCGTGGAGGCGGGAGAGACGGCGCGGGTCTTCGAGGCGCCGGAGCATCCGTACACGCGGCGGCTGATCGCGGCGGTGCCGCGTATTCCGGCGGACTGGCATGGAGGAATGGCATGAGCTTGGACGCGCTCTGGTTCGATCCGGCGAGGATCTATGTGAACGGGGTCTGGCGGGCTCCCGAGGCGGGCGGGCTTCTGGCGCTGGAGGACCCTTCGACCGGGCTCGCCATCGGCGAGATCGCGGGCGGCGAGGCGGCGGATATCGACGCGGCGGTCGCGGCGGCGCGGGGGGCTCTGGCGGGCGAATGGGGCCGGGCGACGGCAGCGGAGCGGGGGCGGGTGCTGGCGCGGCTCGGGCAGCTGGTGCTGGCGCGGGCCGACGATCTGGCGCGGATCGAGGCGACGGATGTGGGCAAGCCCCTGAAGCAGGCCAAGGCCGATGCGCTGGCGCTGGCGCGCTATTGCGAGTTCTACGGCGGGGCGGCCGACAAGGTGATGGGCGAGACCATTCCCTATCTCGACGGCTACACCGTCTACACGCTGCGCGGGCCGCACGGGGTGACGGGGCATATCGTGCCCTGGAACTACCCGATGCAGATCATCGGGCGGTCGGTGGGGGCGGCGCTGGCGATGGGCAATGCCTGCGTGCTGAAGCCCGCCGAGGAGGCATGCCTGACGGCGCTTGCCTTTGTTGCGCTGGCCGAGGAGGCGGGGCTGCCGACGGGCGCGTTGAACGTGGTGCCGGGGCTGGGCGAGGCGGCTGGCGCGGCACTGGCCGGGCATCCCGGGGTGAACCATGTGTCGTTTACCGGGTCTGTGGCGGTGGGGTCGCTGGTGCAGGCGGCGGCGGCGCGGAACGTGGTGCCGGTGACGCTGGAGCTGGGGGGCAAGTCGCCGCAGGTAGTGTTCGCCGATGCCGATCTCGACGCGGCGCTGCCGTTCCTGGTGAATGCGGGGATTCAGAACGCGGGGCAGACCTGTTCGGCGTCGTCGCGGATCCTCGTGGAGCGGGGGCGGCTGGACGAGGTGACCGAGCGGATGGCGGCGCGCTATCGGGCGCTCAGGGTCGGGCCGGCGCTGGCGGACCTGGACGTGGGGCCGCTGGTCTCGGCGCGGCAGAAGGAGATCGTGCAGGGGATGCTGGCGCGGGCCGGGAGCGCGGAGGTCGCAGGGCAGGGGGAGATCGTCGGCAATGCGCCTGCGGGCGGGCATTACGTGGCGCCGGTGCTCTTGGCCGGCGTGGCGCCCGAACATCCGCTGGCGCAGGACGAGATCTTCGGGCCCGTCCAGGTGGTGATCCCGTTCGAGGACGAGGCGGAGGCGGTGGCGATCGCCAATGGCACCGATTACGGGCTGGTCGCGTCGGTGTGGTCGCGCGATGGCGGGCGGCAGATGCGGATGGCGAAGGCGATCCGGGCCGGGCAGGTCTTCGTGAACAATTACGGCGCGGGGGGCGGGGTCGAGCTTCCCTTCGGCGGCACGGGCCGGTCGGGCCATGGCCGCGAGAAGGGGTTCGAGGCGCTCTACGGGTTCTCGGCCCTGAAAACCGTGGCGGCCTATCACGGCTGAGGGCGCCCCGCCCCGGGCGGTGCCGGGACGGGGCGTTGGGCGTCAGATCGCGGCCGAGGCGGGCTCGAGCGTGATCTTCCAGAGCTCCTTGTCGGCACGGTCCATGAGCCGGACGGTCATCTCCTCGGTCGCGCCGTCGATATCGACGAGGCCGAAGAACTGGAGCCCGGCCGAGGGCGGCAGGTTGGCCTGGCCCTCGGCCGGGGCGCTGACGAAGCGGACTTCGGGGCCGAAGGTCATGTCGAGCGCGTTCGGGCCGAAGGTTCCGGCGTGCAGCGGACCCGAGACGAATTCCCAGAACGGTTCGAAATCCTGGAACGCGGCGCGGTCGGGCGAGTAGTGATGCGCGGCGGTGTAGTGGACGTCGGCCGTGAGCCAGACGGTGTTGGCGATCCCGGCCGACCTGATGAAGCGCAGGAGGTCGGCGAGTTCGAGTTCGCGGCCCAAGGGCGCGCCGTCGTTGCGGTTGGCGAAGGCCTCGTATTTCGTTTCGCCATCGGCGACCACGAGGCCGATCGGCATGTCGGAGGCGATCACCTTCCACGTCGCCTGGCTCATCGCCAGTTCGCGCTTCAGCCAGGCCACCTGCTCGGCGCCGAGGATGCGGCTTTCGTCGGTGAGTTCGGCCTGGTCGTTGGCGCTGTTCGGCCCGCGATAGGAGCGCAGGTCGATGAAGAAGATGTCGAGCATCGGCCCGTAGGAGACCTTGCGGTACACCCGGCCCGGCTCGGCGGGGGTGTAGCGGATCGGCGTCATCTCGTGGAAGGCACGGCCGGCGCGGGCGGAGAGCAGCGCGATGGATTTCTCGGTGTAGCGGTCGTCGGCGGTGAGGTCCTTCGAGGCGGACCAGTTGTTGACCACCTCGTGGTCGTCCCACTGGAAGAAGGTGGGCACCATGGCGTTCATCGCGCGGACATGCTCGTCCATCATGTTGTACTTCCACTGACCGCGGAATTCGTCGAGCGTTTCCGCCACCTTGCGCTTTTCGGGGGTGAGGATGGTGTTCTTCCACACCGTGCCGTCAGCGAGCGAAACCTCGTCCTCCATCACCCCGTCGGCATAGATCGTGTCGCCGGAATGGATGAAGAAATCGGGCTGGTGGCCGGCCATGGCGGCGTAGGTGCGCATCCCGTCCGCGTCGATGCCCCAGCCCTGGCCCGCGGTGTCGCCCGACCAGGCGAAGCGGATCGAGCGGCGGTCGCCGGGCGCGGTGCGGAAGCGGCCGGTGATCGGCTCGGAGGTGGCGTTGATGTCGGAGAGGTCGGCGGCGGTGAAGCGGTAGAACACGTCCTGGTCGGCGGGGAGGCCCTCGACGAGGCGCTTGATCGCGAGGTCGGTCTCCGGCAGCGCGTCCATCGGGGCGAGGGTGCGGGCGTCGGCGAAGCTCTCGGTCGTGGCGACTTCCATGCAGATCCGCGCGGGCCGGTCGGTGCGGGTCCAGATCATGCCCGAGGCGGCGTCGACATCGCCCGACTGGACGCCATGGGTGAAGACCGGGCGCGCGCCGGCGCGGGAAAGCGCGGGCATGGCGAGGGAGGCGGCGAAGGCGGTGCCGCCGGCGAGAACCGCGCGGCGGGAGGGGCGGAGGAGCTTTGGCATCTGGCTTGGGTCCCTGTTTGGCAAGCAGCGTTGAGGGCGCCCTGGGACGGGCGCTGTGGCGAGGCTCGCCGGGTTCGGAAACAGATCGCCGACGCGGGCGTGACGGTTTGCGGAAGGTTTCGTGACGGAGGTGTGGCGGGCGGGGTCTTGCGAGTGTGCGTTCTTGGCTGCCCACCCAATGAAGCGCGAAGCCGGGCGAGCGCCTGCCCGTGGGATGGCGCCGCAACGGTTGTGGTCTGCGCTTTATGGTGCCACCCCGCCGTACAATCGTTCGGCGCGGGACGCCACCAGAGCGCCAGCCCGCCGGGACGGGCAGGCGCTCGCCCGGCGGCCCTGCGGGCCTTGTCCCGGGCGGGGCACTTCGCAATCGTTGCAATCGAATTGCATGCAGCACGGTCGCGCCGTCGAGTGCTCCGGGCGGGATGTTAGTAACAGCCCGCGCGCGTCAGCGCGCGCGGACCGGCGCCGGAGGCTGTGAAACCGGGGTCAGCCCAGCGCGCGGAGACGCTTGATCAGGCTCGACGTGTCCCAGCGGCCGCCGCCGAGCTTCTGGACGTCCTTGTAGAACTGGTCGACAAGCGCGGTCACCGGCAGCGAGGCGCCGTTCTCGTTGGCGGTGCGGAGGCAGATGTCGAGATCCTTGCGCATCCAGTCCACCGCGAAGCCGTGGTCGAACTTGTCGTCCGCCATGGTCTCGTAGCGGTTCGACATCTGCCAGGAGCCGGCCGCGCCCTGGCTGATGACGCTCACCACTTCCTTGATGTCGAGCCCGGCCTTCTCGGCGAAATGCAGGCCCTCCGAGAGGCCCTGGACGAGGCCCGCGATGCAGATCTGGTTCACCATCTTGGTGAGTTGGCCGGCGCCGCTCTCGCCGAGGCGGCGGCAGGCCTTGGCATAGGCGGCCATCACCGGTTCGGCGCGGGCATATTCACCCGCATCGCCGCCGCACATGATCCCGAGCTGGCCGTTTTCGGCCCCGGCCTGGCCGCCCGAGACCGGCGCGTCGACGAAGCCCACGCCTTCCGCCTTCGCCGCGGCGTAGAGCTCGCGGGTCACCGCCGCCGAGACGGTGGTGTGGTCGATGAAGAGGCTCCCCGCCGCCATGCCGGCGAGCGCGCCGTCCTCGCCCAGCACCACGGCGCGCAGGTCATCGTCGTTGCCGACGCAGGCCAGCACGAATTCGGCGCCCCGGGCGGCCTCGCGCGGGGTCGCGCCGAACGCGCCGCCATGCTGTTTCGCCCAGGCCTCCGCCTTGGCGGTGGTGCGGTTGTAGACGGTCACATCGTGCCCGGCGGCCTTGAGATGCCCGGCCATCGGGTAGCCCATGACCCCAAGGCCGAGAAATGCGAGCTTCGCCATGGCTTTTCTCCCCACCGGTTTTGGCGTATCTGATGCCTAACTAAAGAACCCCGCGCCCCCGTCAACTCGAGCAGGACGATGGCACTGATCTTTCGCTGGCTTCTCCGCGCCGTCACGGCGCTCCTGGCGCTGTCGTTCGGCACGGTGCTTCTCCTGTACTGGTTCGCCTCGCGCTCGATCCCCGATTACACCGATACGATGACGGTGGCGGGCCTCAACGGCCCGGTGGAGATCGTCCGCGACAACGCCAGCGTGCCGCATATCTTCGGGTCGAGCGACGAGGACGTGTTCTTCGGGCTCGGCTTCGCCCATGCGCAGGACCGGCTCTGGCAGATGATGCTGATGCGGCGCACCGCGCAGGGGCGGCTGAGCGAGCTGTTCGGGACGCGGACGCTGAGGATCGACGATCTGGTGCGGCGGCTCGATATCTATCCGCTCTCGGTGGAATCGGCCAAGGCGCAGGATCCCTATACCACCGCGGCGCTCGAGGCCTATTCGCGGGGGGTCAATGCCTGGCTTGCACAGGTGAATCTTGGCGCACGGGGCCGGGGGGCGCCGGAATTCTGGCTGTTCGAGCCGCAGATCGCGCCGTGGCAGCCCGCCGACAGCATAGCGCTCGTGAAGCTGATGGCGCTGCGGCTGAGCGAGCAGGCCGCGGACGAGGTGCTGCGGGCACGGCTGTCGCTGGTGCTGAACGACGCGGCGCGGCTCTCCGATATCCTGCCCGACGCGCCGGGGCCGGGGGTGGCGGCCCTGCCGGAATACGCCATGCTGGTGCCGGGCACGCGGCGGCTTGCCGGGGCGTTCACGGAGGATGCGCCGCGCGATCCGCTGGATCCGCTGCCCGAACGGGGCATGGGCGGGGCGTCGAATTCCTGGGCGGCGGCGCCCTCGCGCTCGGCCTCGGAGGCGACGCTCCTGGCGAACGATCCGCATCTCGGCTTCACCGCGCCGTCGATCTGGTACCTGGCGCGGATGGAATTGCAGTCCGGCGGCGTGATCGGCGGCACGATCCCGGGCATTCCGGCGGTGCTGCTGGGCCGGTCGGACCGGCTCGCCTGGGGGCTGACCTCGACCTATCTCGACGATCAGGACCTGTTCCTCGAGGAACTGAACCCCGAGGACCCGTCGCAGGTGCGGACGCAGGAGGGCTGGGCGCCGCTTCGCACGCGGCAGTCGATCATCCAGGTGAAGGACGCGCCGCCGCAGACGATCACCCTGCGCTGGTCGGAGAACGGGCCGATCCTGCCTTCGACGCAGCTCGGCCTCTCCACGATCACGCCGCAGGGCGATGTGGTGGCGCTGTCCTGGACCGGACTTTCGCCGGCCGACACCTCGGTGGGCGCGGCGATCGGGCTGATGCGGGCCGGAAACGTGGACGAGGCGCTGGCGGCGGGCGAACAGTTCGTGGCGCCGGCGCAGAACCTGATCCTCGCCGACCGCGAGCGGATCGCCATGAAGGTGATCGGCCAGATGCCGCGCCGGGCGGCGCGGAGCCAGTCGCGGGGCCGGCTGCCGAGCCTGGGCGCGTTGCCCGAGAACCGCTGGCAGGGGATGCTGGGCTACGACGCGAACCCGGAATTCATCGACCCGCCGGGGGGCATCCTGGGGAATTCGAACAACAAGATCACCGACCGGCCGTTTCCGTTCCACGTCTCCTACAACTGGGGCGACACGCAACGGGTGGAGCGCTGGCGCCGGCTGATGCAGAGCCGCGAAGTGCATACCCGCGACAGCTTCATCGAGGCGCAGCTCGACACCGTCTCCTACACGGCCCGGGCGCTCCTGCCGCTCATTGGCAAGAACCTGTTCAACACCGGTGATCCGGCGCCCGAGGGCACGCCGGTGCGGCAGCGGCAGAAGGCGCTGGCGCTTCTGGCCGACTGGAACGGCGAGATGAACGAGCATCTGCCGGAGCCGCTGATCTACGCCGCCTGGCTGCGCGCGCTGCAGGTCCGGCTGATCCGCGACGAGCTGGGCGGGCCGCTCACGGAGGAGTTCACCCATCCCGATCCGGTGTTCATCGAGCGGGTATTCCGCAATGTCGACGGCGCCTCGGTCTGGTGCGACGTGGTGCAGTCGGACGAGCGCGAGAGCTGCACCGAGATCGCGCGGCTCGCGCTCGACGACGCGCTTCTGTGGATCGGCGAGCACTATGGCACCGCGCTGGAGAGCCTGCGCTGGGGCGACGCGCATGAGGCGCATCACGACCACGAGGTGCTGGGCGACCTGCCGGTGCTGAACTGGATCGTGAACATCCGCCAGTCCACTTCGGGGGGCGACAATACCCTGATGCGGGGGATGACCTCGGGGCGGGGGCCGGACCCGTTCATCAACGTGCACGGTGCCGGCTATCGCGGCGTCTACGACCTGGCGGACCCGGACAGCTCGGTGTTCATCATCTCCACCGGGCAGTCGGGGCATCCGCTGTCGCGGCACTACGACGATCTGGGCGAGCTGTGGCGGCGGGGGGAATACATCCCGATGTCGCTCGACCCGGAGCTGGCCCGGGCGGCGGCGGTGGGGATTACCACACTTATGCCGCAATAAGGGGCTAAAACCCGCGCTTTGTATCGTTTTGCTTGCCTGAGAGGTGGAAATTCACCCGAGGCAGGACGTGTGTCGCGAGGCAGAGCAGAGGGAAATGTACATGCAACGCCGCAAGATATTGCTGGGGGCGCCGCTGGCTCTGGCGGCCTGCGCCGGCAACTGGTCGACCGATTTCGAGGCGCCGGTCACCGAGGAGGCCACGAAGGACTGGAAGCTGGCGCTGGTCCGGGTCGATATCCCGGAAGAACTGACCGTGTCGAACGTCAACAGCGTGGCGCCGAATGCCGATATCGTCTGGCATGGCGACCCGGAAGGCAACCGGCGCGACCAGGTGGCGCAGATCCTGCATGACGGGGTCGCCATGGGGGCCGCCGATCTGAAGGGCACCCGGCCGGTGAGCTTCTCGGTCCGGCTGCAGCAGTTCCACGCCGTCACGCCGGCCGCCGTCGCCTTCGCGCCCTCGGCGGTGCACAATATCGTCTACTACATCCAGGCTTTCGACGCGGCGACGCTCGAACCGCTGACCGATCCGGTGTTCATCAAGGCCGATCTCGACGCCTATACCGGCGCGGCGGCGGTGGTGGCGGCGCAGGAGGGGCAGACCCAGAAGGTGCGGATCGTGAACCACCTGGCCCGGGTGACGCGCGGCTGGCTGAATATCGGCGAGGATCCGCGGCGGCATTTCTCGGGGCTCGGCCGCTAGGGCGAGAGCCTCACCGAGCCCGGTGGCGGGCGGAAGCCCGATTTCAGTCCAAGTCGCCGAGCGGCGGCAGGCCCGGAATGTCGGGAAGGCCCCCCGGTTCGGGGAGGTCCGGCAGCGCGCCGAGCGGCTCCGGTTCTGGAAGGTCGGGGAGCCCTCCCAGGGGCGGCAGGTCCGGCAGGTCCGGAAGGGCGCCCATCGGCTCGGCGCCCGGCAGGGCTGGGAGGCCGCCCGCCGCGCCGATGCCGGCGAGGCCGCCCAGGCCCGTGGGTGGCTCGCTGTCGGGGGCGTCTTCCTCGAGGATCCGCACCGCGCGCTTGCCGCCGAGCTGGCCGAGCCGCGCGCGGGTGATCCGCTTGCCCTCGAGCGTCTTCACCTCGACATGGTCGATCGCCCGGCGCGGGATCTCCAGGATCGCGCCCGGCTCGAGCGAACTCAGCCAGTCATAGGGCACCTTGGTGTGGTAAAGCACCGCCTCGATCTCGGCCTCGAGGGCGAGGAAGCCCGCGAGCTTGCCGCCATGGGACGGCCCCGAGGATTGCGAGCGTCCGAGGGCGCTGAGCGGCTTCAGGACCCTGAGCGTGCCGAGCCGCGCGCCTTCGCCGAGCGAGATGCCGATCTCGGTCGCCTGGTATTCGCCTTCCTCCAACGCCACCTTGGCGGCGCGGGGATCCTTCATGATGCGCGTGGTCTCCCAGTCGTTCACCCAGTCGCCGGCCTCGGCGGCGCCCTTCAGCCAGGCATTCACCACATGGTCGCAGAGCGCCGCGTCGATCGGGGTGCCGGGGCGTTCGGAGAGCGGCGTGTTCTGGACCCGGCCCATGGTCTGCGCCTCGATCAAGCCGGTGCGGAGCGCGTCGTCGAGCTGGATCAGGCCGCGCACCTCGTCGGGCCCTTTCGTGAGGAGCGCGAGGGAGAACCGGTCCCAGCCGGTGAGGATCGCTTCCAGATAGGTGGTGGTGACGTCGTAGCCGATCACTGTGGCGACGAGGCTGATCGTGCTTTCGGAGATGCGGGGGAGCGAGATGCGCCAGGCCTTGGCCTCAGCCATGCGCGAGCCCGACGTGACGGGCTTCGCCGGTTTCAGCATCCGCTTCAGGGCGGGGTTTTCTATCGCGGTCGCGCTCATGATACCTGTCGTGTTCTGCCGGACGGGTCTGCCGCGGGATAAGACAGGAGCGAGGTTAGGAAATCGTTGCCGCGGTCCGGGGCGCCTCGGCGCCGGCGAGCGGCAGGGTCACGCGGAAAGCGGCGCCGCCCTGGCCGGGCAGGTAGGCGATGTCGCCGCCGAGGCGGAGCATGATCTCGCGGCAGATCGCGAGGCCGAGCCCGGCGCCGCCGGCGGCGCGGGTATCGGAGAGGCGGGCGAATTTCTCGAAGATCAGCGACTGGTGCTCGGCCGGAATGCCGGCGCCGTTGTCGATGAAGTCCACCTCGACGCGCCGTTCGTGCCTTGTCACCGCGATCCTGAGCGTGGGCTGCGGCGCGGTGCAGTATTTCTGCGCGTTCGAGAGGATGTTGATGAAGACCTGCGCGAGCCGGTCGGAATCGGTGGTGAGCGCGATCTCCTCGTCGCCGAGGCGCCGGAGGATACGGAGCGCGCCCGAGCCTTCCAGCCCTTCCATCGCCGCGAGCGCGCGGTCGAGCACGCCGCGGAGCCGCGCGGGGGCGAGGTTGAGCGTGCCCTGGCCGTGTTCGAGGACGCTGAGATCGAGCAGGTCGTCGAGGAGGCGGGTGAGGCGCAGGGTCTCGTCGTGGATGATCGTCGAGTAGCGCTTGCGGTCGGTGGCGGAGAAGCCGGAGCCGTCTCGGAGGATTTCGGAAAACGAGCGGATCGAGGTCATCGGCGTGCGGAGCTCGTGGCTGATCTGGCTCAGGAAGGCGTCTTTCTGGACGGAGAGCTGGGTGAGCTTCTCGTTGGCCTCGCGGAGCTGCCTTGCGGTGCGCTCGAGCTCGCGCGATTTCGCCTGGAGCGCGGATTGCTGCTCCATCATCTGCGCGGTTTCGTCGGCGACGCGCATCAGGTCCTCGACCGAGACGGTCACCCCGCCGGTGATCTGGCCGATCATCGCATGCGCGGTGGCGGCGCCCACCGAACCCGCGAGCTTCCGTTCGAGCCGTTCGAGGAAATCGGGCGTCACATCGGGCAGGTAGCCGCGCTTGCCCTGGCTGGCAGAGGCGGCGACGAAGAGCGCCTGGGCCTCGCTGGGGCCGATGATGCGCTGGGCCATGACCAGGAGGTCCTCGGCCTCGGCGACGCCGTGACCCCAGCCGCGCACGCCGCCGGAATAGCGGTAGATGTTGACGAAGGTTGCGCCCTGGAGCCGTTCGAGCGGGTTCGGGAAGCTCAGGAGCGAGCCGATGAAGAAGGCGGCGAGATTGGCGGTGAGCGACCAGAACAGCGCGTGGACGAGGGGGTCGAGCCCGGTCACGCCGAAGAGCGCCTGAGGCCGGAGCGCGGCGATGCCCCAGGGGCCGTCGCGGAGCGTGGCGGCGCTGAGCAGCGCATCGGCACCGAAACTCGGCAGGAACAGGGTGTAGAGCCAGACGGCGAAGCCGAGCGCGATGCCGGTGCTGGCGCCGACCCGGGTCGCGCCGCGCCAGAAGACGCCGCCGATGAGCGCCGGCAGGAGCTGGGCCACGCCGGCGAAGGCGATGAGGCCCATGGCGGCCAGCGCCTCGCCGCCGCCCGAGGAGCGGTAGTAGAGATAGCCGAGCGCGAGGACGCCGGCGATGGAGATCCGGCGCGAGACGAGCACCACGTTGCGTACGTCGCCCGAGACGGTGGCGCCGCCCTCGGCGAAGCGGAGCCAGAGCGGCATCACCAGGTGGTTCGAGACCATGGTCGAGAGCGCGATGGAGGCCACGACAACCATCGAGGTCGCCGCCGAGAAGCCGCCGAGGAAGGAGAGCATGGCAAGCCCCTCGCGGCCGTATTGCAGGGGCACGGTGATGACGAAGAGATCGGGGTTTTGGCCCGGCATCGCCGAGAGGCCGACGGCGGCAATGGGCACGACGAAGAGCGAGATCAGGAGGAGATAGACCGGGAAGGCCCAGGAGGCGACGCCGAGATGGCGTTCGTCGGTGTTCTCGACGACGAGGACGTGGAACATCCGGGGCAGGCAGATGAAGGCGGCGCCGGCGAGGAAGGTGAGCGTCACCCAGCGGTCGGGCGCCATGTTCCAGGCGGCGATGGGCGAGGCGTCGATGATCCGGAGCGCCTCGGCGGGGCCGCCGGCGACGCCCCAGACCACGAAGATCCCGACGGCAAGGAGCGCGATGAGCTTGACCACCGCCTCGACCGCGATGGCGATGACCACGCCGTGGTGGCGTTCGTCGACGTCGAGATTGCGGGTGCCGAAGATCACCGTGAAGAGGGCGAGCCCGGCGGCGACCCAGAAACCGGTCGAGACCCCGTCGTCGGAGGCGGGCGCGAAGACCTGGAAGGAGAGCGTCACCGACTGGAGCTGGAGCGCGATATAGGGCGTGGTGCCGACCACTACGAGCACGGTCACCAGCCCGCCGATGAAGGCCGACTTGCCGTAGCGGGAGGAGAGGAGGTCGGCGATGGACGTGATCCGCTGGGTCTTGCCGATCCGCACGAGCTTCCTCAGGAGCGACCACCAGCCGATCATCACGATGGTGGGGCCGAGATAGATGGTGACGTATTCGAGCCCCGAGCGCGCGGCGTATCCGACCGCGCCGAAGAAGGTCCAGCCGGTGCAGTAGATCGAGAGCGAGAGCGTGTAGACGGCGGGTGAGCGGAGCCAGTTCGCCTGGCCGCTCAGCGCCCGGCGCTCGGTCGCGAAGGCGACGAGGAAGAGCAGGCTCGCATAGCCGATCGAGACGGCGAGGAGCAGATTGAACGAGAGCATCAGGGCGCTCCGCCGTCTCCCGGCGGCGGCGCGGGCGCGTCGTCGGGCTCGGTCCCGGGCAGGTAGGGCAGGGCCCGGGCGATGGCGCCTGCGGCGAGGATCAGGAGGACCCAGGCGCCGAAGAGGTAGAGCAGCCCCGCCGCTGTGCCCGTGGACCGCGCCCAGAGCACCGGGACGGTGAAGAGGAACATCGCCGCCACCGGCAGGAAGCGCGCGGCGTCCATGACGCGCCTGCGCCGGT
>JBNKWI010000004.1:13099-98714 GCA_050299695.1 Paracoccaceae bacterium | reverse complement strand
GGCCTGCGCCTGCGCCGGCGTCACGCCTGCCGCAGCCATGAGGACACCCGCCGTCACGGGGAGGGCCAGATTGCGATGCATCGGAGCGCCTTTCGAGCTTGTCTTGTCCACGTCGTCGATCTCTTCCCTAGAATGCGGATGTTTGCTTCAGGTCCTTCAGATGGTCCAGGACCTGAAAGACAACCCGATACGCGACGTAAAAGAAGAAGAAGTAGTTCACCAGCGGGATCAGGCTCACGACGACCCAGATCGCCGGGGTCGCGCCCTCGATCCGCTTCGCCAGGAAATAGTTTCCGATGGCGAAGGGGATACAGAAGAGCAAAAGCGGCACGAAACTGGCGATGACACTCCCTCCCCCAACCGCTTGCGCATAGGCAGGCGTTGCGAACATCTCTAGTACCCCGTGTATCGGGGCGCGCATGCCCCCCTTCGGATTGGCTCGCCTTCTATCTGTGGGGTCCGGGCTTGGCAAGCAAGGGGCGGTGACACCCGCGCCGTCCGGGAATACCCTCGGCGCCATGTCACGTCAGAACTTCTCCCGCACCACCCGCGACGACGCCTTCCTCTGGAACGCGCGGGCCAATATCGGCTCCATCGACGGCATCGCCATCGAGGAGCAGTACATGCCCCAGAAGGAAGCCGGCCTGATCTACTGGTGCGAGAACTGCAAGTTCTGCCATACCGACCGGATGTATTTCGACGTCGACCACCTGGTGCCCGACCGCGAGATGCGCGGCTCAGCCAACGCCGCCAATACCGCGATCAACGCGGTGATCCTCTGCAAGTCCTACGAGGCGGGCGCCCGCGGCTGCAACCAGACCAAGGGCGCCAGCCTCTGGCCGCCTCCGGGCGCGGGGCTGGCCTACACCCGGCGCGATCTCGACATGAACTGGCTCGAACCCCGACTTCGCGGCGCCAACACCCATTGGGGCTGAGGGATCGGCCTGCCCCTTCCGCCGCCACCAAGTGCAAGCCGGGCGAGCGCCTGCCCGTGGGGTGGCGCAGCAACGGCTGATCGGGGCACTTTATGGTGCAAGCCCGCCGTACAATCGTTCGGTGCGGGACGGTGAAATAGCGCCAGCTCGCCGGCCAGGGCCGGCCCGGCGCTCACTCCCCCGGAACCACCCCGATCAGCGACCGCCGCAACACCGGAACCTCCGCCCCGGGCGCCGCCTCGATCGCCGGCATCAGATCGCCCAGCTCCTCGCGTAACCGCGACAGCCGCGACCGCACCACTTCCTCCTCGACCTCCACATCCTCCAGAAGCCGCCGCATCTCCACCGTAGCCGCATGGGCCCGCGCGATCCGCTCCGACATCTCCTCCGCATCCGCCCGCCGGTGCTCCAGAAGCTCCCGCGCCCGGTTCACCGCCTCGTCCGAATAGACCCGCGCCAGTTCCCGCGACTCCGCGCTCATCTGCGCCGCCACCTCCAGAACCGCCGGCTCCAGATCCTCCAGATCCGGATGATCCCGCAGGAACAACAACCGCTCCCGCACCGCATCGAACTCCCGCGCGAGCCGGAACGCCCCGGCCCGGTCCGCCGCATGGGCCGCCCAATAGGCCTGCGTCACATCGTCCATCTTCAGCGTGAAATCCCGCCGCATCGCCTCCACCTTGAGAACCCGCCGCGCCGAGGGAAAGAACGTGCACAACAGCGCCAGAAGCACCGCCCCGCCCCCCTGCACCGCCGGCCCCGCCTCGATCACCCGCTCGCCATACATCACCGTCAGGCTCAGCCAGGGCAGCACCCCGGACGCCGCCAACGCGCTCGCCCCGACAGCCCCCGCCGCCGCGGCCGCCAGCACCGAAATGGAAACGATCTGCGACACATCCTGAAGATTGTTCAGGGTTCTCCCGACCTCGGACGCCATGCCAATACCCCCTATCAGCAAAAATACTTGGTAATTCCGAACCTCCCCATCCTACCACGCCGGGGCCCGATCCCGACCCTCCAAGGCCGATCAACAAACTGTTTACAGCCCCGACACGGGCCTCCGGCGGGCATCAAACCATTGGCACAGGCCCCCCGAGCCGCAATACTTCCCCTCGCATTTCAGGACCAACCCATGCTCGACGCCTACCTCTCCATCGTCACCAACCCCCTCTTCGCCGCCGCCCTCTTGATGGTCAGCGTCTGGTTGTCCGGCGTGTCAATAAGGCGACTCCACGTCCACAAGAAACCCGCTCTAAACGCGCTCGGCTGGTTCGCAATTGTCCTCTTACCCGTTTGGCTCACTCTCCTCGGCCTCACCCTCAAGTCGCTCTACGACCTCGGATTTGACCCGCCGCCAGTGCCGAAAACCACTTCGGAGTCCATCCTCGCGGGCCGAGTCCACTACCTCGCCATTGTTGGCTTGATGACCGCCCTCGCCGGCCTCGTCGGAACCCCCCTCGCCCTGATCCGCGTCTTCACGACCGAGAGAACCACCAAAGCCGCCGAAGAAGGCCTCGTCACCGAGAGGATCAACAAGGCGGTGGCGGGACTCGGAACTGAGAAGTCCGTTTCGAAGATCGGCCGGCCTGCGGTCCTCTGGAAAGGCGGACCAACAGAAATCAGCGTCTCTGGAGATCCAGGAAATGAACCGAAGCTCCCGGACAGATCAATACTTCGACGCACTGACAGATCGTCCGGACTGTTGGCGCCAGTCGCGATCCACTACACGCAATGGCCAATCGAAGTTTCGGAAATTGAGTGGCAAGGCGTCGAACTGAAAAAGGTTCCAACCGACCACGTTGCCCGCACAGGCGACTGGCAGGTCTTCTCCTACACTGAACCTAACCTCGAAGTCCGGATCGGCGCCATCTATGCGCTCGAACGTATCGCTCAGGATAGCCTCCGTGACCACATACAGATCATGGAAATCCTCTGCGCCTATGTTCGAGAGAATGCCGCGCCAGAGCGCAACTCTCTCAGGCCAAGAGCAGACATCCAGGTCGCCATAGATGTCTTGGGCCGTCGCAATGAGAAGGAGCAGATCCCGCATGAGCGAAAGCTGGGATACAAGCTCGACCTGCGAAACTCGAACCTGCGCGGCTATGACTTTTCGAACAGGAACTTCGAATGGGCGAACTTCCGGATGGCATATCTGGAAAACTCGGATCTTCAGTACGCGAAGCTCAAAGGAGCGAATTTCTGGAAGGCACGAATGAGACAGGCGAAGCTACAGTCGGCGCGTCTTGATGCCGCTGACCTTCGGTACGCTTGGATCAACGGGATGCAGCTACAGGGCGCGAGCCTCGTAGGTGTCGATTTCGGAGGAGCCCGCGAAATCAACTCAACCGATTTTCGACCCAAGTCGATGCGGGGCGCGGGATTCAAACATCTCGATTTGAGAAATGCCCAACTCGACGCGACGCTACACCAAACATTTGGGGATGGATCGGTCATGCTCCCAACCGGACTCGTCGCTGGCAAGCCGCCGCTGGAGCACTGGGTCTCTGAAGATCTGGACTGGCCCGAATTCGAAACGCGCTGGCGCGCCTGGCAGCGGGAGATCGGCTACACCCCGCCGGACCGCTGAGCCGATCCGCTAGTGTACAGATTGTGTACGGGTTGTGTACGGGTTGTGTACGGGTTGTGCGCCCCGGATTCCGGTTCCCAAGCCGCCCGAAATCCGCCATACCCCGCCCCAGAATTTCAGACCCGAGGCCCCCCATGCACGACATCCGCGCGATCCGCGAGACCCCCGAACTCTTCGACGCCCGGATGGCGCGGCGGGGGCTTGCGGGCGTGTCGGCCGAGGTGCTCGCCATCGACGCCGCACGCCGCGAAAAGATCGCCGCCGCCGAGGCCGCGCTGGCCGAGCGCAACGCCGCCTCGAAGGACGTGGGCGCCGCCAAGGCCGCCGGGAACGACGCCGAATTCGAACGGCTCCGCGCCCTCGTCGCCGCCAAGAAGGACGAGATCGCCCGGCTCGAGGAGGAGGCGCGCGCCGAGGACCAGCGCCTCGCCGACTACCTCCTCGGCCTCCCCAACGCGCCCTTCGACGACACCCCCGACGGGGCCGACGAGACCGACAATGTCGAACTCCGACGCTGGGGCACCCCGCCCGAGCTCGGTTTCACGCCCAAGGAACACTACGAAATTCAAGGGGTTAAGGCCGGGCTCGACTTCGAGACCGCGTCGAAGCTTTCCGGCGCCCGCTTCGTCGTCCTCAAAGGTGCCGTCGCCCGCCTGCACCGCGCGCTGGCGCAGTTCATGCTCGACATCCACACCACCGAGAACGGCCTCACCGAGATGATCACCCCGGTCCTCGTCCGCGACGAGGCGATGATCGGCACCGGCCAGCTCCCCAAGTTCGCCGAGGACAGCTACCGCACCACCAATGGCTGGTGGCTGATCCCCACCTCCGAGGTGACGCTGACCAACACCGTCGCAGGCGAGATCCTCGACGCCGGCGCCCTGCCGATCCGGATGACCGCGCACACCCAGTGCTTCCGCTCCGAAGCGGGCAGCGCCGGCAAGGACACCGCCGGGATGCTCCGCCAGCACCAGTTCGAGAAGGTCGAGATGGTGTCGATCACCGCCCCCGAGACCTCCCGCGAAGAGCTCGAGCGGATGACCCGCTGCGCCGAGAACATCCTCGAACGCCTCGGCCTCCCCTACCGCACCGTCGTCCTCTGCACCGGCGACATGGGCTTCGGCGCCCGCCGCACCCATGACATCGAGGTCTGGCTGCCCGGCCAGAACACATATCGCGAGATCTCGTCGGTCTCGGTCTGCGGCGACTTCCAGGCGCGGCGCATGAACGCCCGCTACCGGCCCGAGGCGGGGGCGAAACCCGAGTTCGTCCACACGCTGAACGGTTCCGGCCTCGCCGTGGGCCGCTGCCTGATCGCGGTCCTGGAGAACGGCCAGGAGGCGGACGGCTCGGTGACGCTGCCCGAGGCGCTCGCGCCCTGGCTCGGCGGCAAGACCCGGATCACCGCCGAGGGCGCGCTCGCCTGACGCTTTACCCGTGGGGGCAACACGCTAAGCTCCGGGGCGACACCGCGCCCCACAGGAGCCCCCCATGCGTCTCGCCCTCGCCTTCGCCCTCCTCCTCGCCCTTCCCGCCACGGCCGGGGAGGTGACGAAGAGCCATGGCTTCTCGACCTTCGGCGAGCTGAAATACCCCCCCGATTTCAAGCATTTCGACTATGTGAACCCGGACGCTCCCAAGGGCGGCACCATGAGCTTCCGCGGGACCGGCGCCTCGCAGACCTTCGACAGCCTGAACCCCTTCATCCTGAAGGGCGAACCGGTGCAGGGCTACGGCTATCTCTACGACACGCTCCTGGCGCGGGCCTATGACGAGCCCGACGCGGTCTATGGGCTCCTCGCCGAAAGCATCGAATATCCCGAGGACCGGAGCTGGGTGATCTACACGCTCCGCCCCGAGGCGCGCTTCGCCGACGGAGCACCGGTCACGCCCGACGACGTGGTCTTCACCATCGAGGCGCTCCAGACCATGGGCAACCCGCTCTTCCGGGTCGCGGTCGAGGACATCGAGACGGCCGAGGTGCTGGACGAACACCGCGTCAAGGTCACCTTCAAGGACGGCGCCTCCACCCGCGACCTGCCCGGCCAGGTGGGCGAACTCTACATCCTGCCCCGGCACTATTACGACACGGTGGCCTTCGACGAGTCCACCCTCGATCCGCCGCTCGGATCGGGCCCCTACCTCGTGAAGGACGTCCAGCCCGGCCGCACGATCACCTATTGCCGCGACCCCGACTACTGGGGCGCCGACCTGCCGGTGAACGTGGGCGCCAACAATTTCGACTGCATCCGCTACGAATACTACGCCGACAACACCGCCGCCTTCGAAGCCTTCAAGGCCGGCGCCTACGTGTTCCACGAGGAATTCTACTCCGCGCTCTGGGCCACGGGCTACGATTTCCCGGCCCTCGACAAGGGCTGGGTCAAGCGCGACGTGATCCCCGACGGGCGGCCCTCGGGCGCCCAGGGCTTCTGGTTCAACCTGCGCCGGCCGCAGTTCCAGGACATCCGCGTGCGCGAGGCGATCGGGCTGATGTTCAACTTCGAATGGTCGAACGAAAGCCTGTTCTACGGGCTCTACGAGCGCACCCAGAGCTTCTGGCAGGGCTCCAACCTCGCGGCGTCGGGCCTGCCCGAGGGCGCGGAACTGGCGGTGCTCGAGGAGTTCCGCAACCGGCTCCCGCCGGAGATCTTCACCGAACCGGCCTATGTGCCGCCGGTCAGCGGCCCGCGCCAGCTCGACCGCAAGATGCTGCGCCGCGCCTCCGACCTGCTCGACGCGGCGGGCTGGGAAGTGGGCGAGGACGGGCTTCGGCGCAACGCGGCGGGCGAGGTCCTGAAGCTCGAGATCGCCGACGACTCACCCGCCTTCGAGCGGATCGTCATCCCCTATGTCGACAATCTCCGCGCCGCCGGGATCGACGCCAGCCACGCGCTGATCGACCCGGCGCAATTCGAGGAACGGCGCGAGAACTTCGACTACGACATCACCATCGGCCGCTTCTCCCTGCCGCTCAGCCCCTCGATCGAACTGCGCACGCTCTACGGCTCCGCCTCGGCCGACCAGCCCGGCTCCTACAACCTGACCGGGCTGAAGGACCCGGTGGTCGACGCGCTGATCGCCCGGATCATCGCCGCCGGGGACCGCGCCACGCTCACCGCCCGCGTCCACGCGCTCGACCGGGTGCTGCGGGCGAAGCAGATCTGGGTGCCGCAATGGACCAAGGGCACCCATTGGCTGGCCTATTGGGACATCTTCGGCCGCCCGGAGATCAAGCCGACCTATGACCGGGGCGTGGATTTCTGGTGGATCGACCAGGCAAAGCTCGATGCATTGAAGGCGCAGGGCGCGCTGCGCTGATTGCGCCGGGCGGCACCCGCCACCCTGGCAATCCCCGCCCGCTCTTTGGGTCGGGAAAATCCTCGGGGGAGCGCGAGGGGGCAGACAGCCCCCTCGCCCACTGCGCCTGCCGGAGGCAGGCGCAACCGATGGCGGGCGCCGAAGGCGCTCCTTTCGACGGCCCGGGCGCCGCTTACGGCCGGGCTACATCCGGCTCGCGACGTTTTCCCAGTTCACCAGGTTGTCGAGGAAGTTGGTGAGATAGGCCGGCCGCTTGTTGCGGTAGTCGATATAGTAGGAATGCTCCCACACATCGCAGCCCAGAAGCGCGGTCTGGCCGAAGCAGAGCGGATTCACCCCGTTCTCGGTCTTGGTCACCTTGAGCGACCCGTCCGTGTCCTTCACGAGCCAGGCCCAGCCCGAACCGAACTGGCCCGCGCCCGCCGCCGAGAAGGCCTCCTTGAACTGGGCGACCGAGCCGAAAGCCTCTGTGAGCGCCGTTTCAAGCTCCCCGGGCATGCCCGTCGGCCCCATCATCTCCCAGAACTGGTTGTGGTTCCAGAGCTGGCTGATGTTGTTGAAGATGCCCGACTGCGCCACCGCGCCCTTGTCATAGGTGCCGGCGATGATCGCCTCGAGGCTCTTGCCCTCCCATTCGGTGCCGGCGATCAGCTTGTTGCCGTTGTCGACATAGGCCTTGTGGTGCAGGTCATGGTGAAACTCGAGCGTTTCCTTCGACATGCCGTAAGGCGCGAGCGCATCATGGGCATAGGGAAGATCGGGAAGTTCGAAAGCCATGGGGACCCCCTCGTGTTTGGCGCGTATCCATCCGATGGGGCATACCTGTGCCGCACCCGAAGGAGCGTCAACCCCCCTTCCCGGTTCGCGCGCGGTCCTCAGCCGCCCTTCCGCACCAACGCCTCCATCGCCCGCCGTTCCGCCTCCGGTACCGGCCGGCAGCTTCCCCGGCCCGAGAACCGCACCTGGTAGCCCAGGGGCTCGGCCCAGACCCGGAGGTCGCTGCCGCCATGGCTCAAGGCCGCGCGATAGATCATCGCCGGAACCATGTTGCCGTGGCCGTCCTCCACCTTGGGGATCGACCAGGTGAAGCGCAGCTGCTTGCCGCTCTCCACCGTCACCCGTGCCATCGAGGGCTTGCCGACGAAGAACAGCCCTAGGTCGTCGGCCACCACCGCCTCGGCGGCGCCGGGCTCGTGCGCGAGCACCATCGACCGCGCGACCCATCCGTGGCGCGTTTCGCCAAGATCGCAGCGCAGGATCTCGACCGCCCGGACGGGCGCGGCGGCGGCAAGAAGGAGAAGGGCGGCAAGGGCAAGGCGCATGAACGGGTCCCCCGGGCGGGTTCGGGCCCGCGCCCGGGATCCGCGATCCGGGGCCGGACAATGGACGAACGGCACCCCTGCACCGGCCCCGAAGGGCCCGGCGCATCACGGGAAAGCTGCGGCTGCCGTGGCGATGACGGCAGAGCACCAGAACTTGCTTAACGGAAGGTAAAGACGCGCGATGCGTTTCGACGAGCCCTGGCGCGGGCCGGAAGTTTGTTCAAGACTTTCTCAAATTCCTTCTGCCCGCGCCCGGCAACCCGGAGGGCGCTCCGCCGGTGGCGACGCCCTACCCCGGCAGCCCGATCATCCCCGTCACCCGGCGCCGCTCCTCCTCGGTGACAGGCCGGCACGCCCCCTTCCCGGTGAAGCGCTCCGAATAGCCCAGCGGTTCGGCGCTCATCTTCAGCACCTGTCCGTTCTTGGTGAGCGTCGCCTTGTAAACCATCGCCGGCGTCAGGTGCCCCCGGCTGTCCTTCAGCTTGTCCAGCGACCAGGTGAAGCGCAGCTTCCGGGAACTCTCCGAGAGGACCCGCGCACGGATCGGCTTGCCCTCGAAATGCAGCACCAGGTCGTCGGCCACGATGGCCTCGCCCGCGCCCGGCTCATGGGCGATCACCAGGTTTCTCGGCGTCCAGTTGTGGCGCGTCTCGCCGAGCGTGCAGAACAGGAGATCGAGGGCGTGGGACGGCCCGGCGGCCATGAGGAGAACGAGGGTCAGGGCAAAGCGCATCGAAACAACCTATGCGGAACAGAACACAGGCCCCGACCCTAGGCACCCCGCCGGCGCGGGACCGAAACGCCGGAAATGTTTCTCAGAAGTAACCGACCCCGGCGCCTTTCCGCGCCGCCTCGCAAAGGAGGTCGAACATGTAGACCGCCTGCGAGCGGAAGCAGAAGAGCTCGAACCCCGTCTCGTCCGTCATCCAGAACGCCGCCGCCACCTGGGCGAACCGGCTCCGCCGGACCTGCCCGGGCCCGAAGGCGGAGACATGCAGGTCGGCCGGCGTCAGCTTGGCCAGCACTTCGCGCGCCGCGGCCCCGGTCACCGCGAACACCGCGCGGGCATCCGAGACATTCGCGACAAGGTGATGGGTGCCCTTGAGCGCCGTGGCGATCTTCTCCGCCGCCGCCGGCGCCTCGGCATAGGGCACCAGCACCATCAGCTCGTCGGGCGACATCCAGAGAAGCCCCTTCTCGCCCTCGACGCACGCCTCGCGCTGCCCGGGCATCGCAACCCCGGCCGCGCCCGTCACCGCCTTCACCAGCTTGGCATCCGACAGATCGCCACGCACGGTGATCATCCCGCGCGGGCCGCTGTCGGCTACCAGCGCCGCGCCTTCGAATCGTGCCCCGCCCAGCGCGCTCACAGCCTCAGACATTCTGCTTCTCCCCCTCCGGGTCGTAGAACACCGGCGATACGATCCGCGCCTCGACGGGCGCGCCCCCGGGATTGGTGAAGGAAATCACATCGCCCATCCGGTCCGGCCCGTTCAGCACCAGCCCCATGGCGATGCCGCGGCCCAAGGTCGGCGAATGATAGGTCGAGGTCACGCGGCCTTGTGTGTTCCCCTGCCCGTTGCCGTTCAGCCCCGCGGCGATCGCATAGGCGCCATCGGGCAGCACCGAGCCGTCCAGCGTCTCCAGCCCCACGAGCTTCCAGCGATTCGGATCGGCCATATGCGTCCGGGTCTGCGCCCGCTTGCCCAGATAGTCTTCCTTCTTCTTCGAGATCGCCCAGCCGAGGCCGAGATCCTGCGGAATCACCGTCCCGTCGGTCTCGTCGCCGATCATGATGAAGCCCTTCTCGGCCCGCATCACGTGCAGTCCCTCGGTGCCGTAGGGCGTGATGCCGAACGGCGCGCCGGCCTTCATCAGCGCTTCCCAAAGCTCCAGGCCCCGGCCCGCCGGCACCGCCACTTCGTAGCTCAGCTCGCCCGAGAACGAGATCCGGAACACCCGCGCGGGAATCCCGGCGATCTCGCCTTCGGCCCATTGCATGAAGGGCAGCGCCTCGGCGGAAAGGTCCATGCCGCCCAGCGCCTCCAGCACGTTGCGCGCATCCGGGCCGACCACGGCGATCTGCGCATATTGCTCGGTTAGGTTGGCGGTGTAGACCTTCCAGTCCCACCATTCGGTCTGGAGCCATTCCTCCATATGCCCGTGGATCCGCTCCGCGCCGCCCGTGGTGGTATGGCACAGCCATTCGTCCTCGGAGAGCCGCGCCACGACGCCGTCATCGGTCAGGAACCCGTTCTCGGTGCACATCAGCCCGTAGCGGCATTTCCCGACGCCGAGATTCGACATCATGTTGGTGTAGAGCATGTCGAGGAACCTGCCCGCGTCCGGCCCCTTCACCAGGATCTTCCCGAGCGTCGAAGCATCAAGCAAACCAACGGCTTCCCGGGTGGTCTTCACCTCGCGCGAGACGGCGTCATGCACCGTTTCGCCGTCCTGCGGGAAGGCATAGGGCCGCCGCCACTGGCCCACCGGCTCCCAATGGGCGCCGCGTTTCTCGTGCCAGGCATGGATCGGCGTCCGCCGGAGCGGCTGGAAGATCTTCCCGCGCGCCTCACCGCCGATCGCCCCCATCGAGATCGGCGTGTAAGGCGGCCGGAACGTGGTGGTGCCCACCGCCGGAATATCCGCACCCAACGCCTGAGAAAGCACCGCCAAGCCGTTGATGTTGGAAAGCTTTCCCTGATCCGTCGCCATGCCGAGCGTGGTATATCGCTTGGTGTGCTCGACGCTCTCGAAGCCTTCCTGCGCGGCCAGCCGAACATCGGAAACCTTCACGTCGTTCTGATAATCGAGCCACATCTTCGAGCGCAGCGCGTCGCCCGCGCCCTGCGGCATGACCCAGACGGGCAGGATCGGCCCGGCCTCTTCCGGCTCGGCCTGCGCTGCCTTGCCGCGCTTCGGCTTGAACCCGGCCGCTTCGCAGGCCGCCCGGCCCGCGCCGAACGCGTCCTCGAGGACCGTCCCGGTCGCCAGCGCGCCCGAGGCTGACCCCGCCGTGTGGACGAAGGCCGCACCGTCCGCGCCGGTGGGCGCCTTTGCCGGATCGGGCCGGAAATGCGCCGCCTCTGCGTCCCAGATCAGCTTGCCTCCGCAATGGGACCAGAGATGCACCACGGGCGACCAGCCGCCCGACATCGCCACCACGTCGCAGGACAATTCTTCGGTCACCGCGCCCTCGCCGCCCTGGGCGCAGAGCATCACCCCATCGACCTTGGCCGCGCCCTTAACCTTGGCGATGCCGGTCCCGGTCTCGACCCGGATCCCCGCCGCGCGAACTGCCTCCGGCAGCGGGCCCGTCGCCTGGGGCCGCGCGTCGATCACCGCCTTCACGGTCAGCCCGGACTCGTGCAGCGCTAGCGCGGTGCGGTAGGCGTCGTCGTTGTTCGTCACTACGACCGTCCGGTCGCCCGCCGACACGCCGAAATTCACCGCGTAATCGCGCACCGCGCCCGCCAGCATCACGCCCGGCAGGTCGTTCCCGGCGAAGGACAAGGGCCGCTCGATCGCGCCCGTCGCCGTCACAACCTGCTTCGCCCGCACCCGCCACAACCGGTGCCGCGGCGCGTCCTCGCCCGGCAGGTGGTCGCTCACCCGCTCGTAGCACAGGACGTAGCCATGGTCGTAGACGCCCGCCGCCATTGTCCGTAGGCGAAGATGGACATTCTCCATCTTTTCAAGCGCATCCACCGCGCCTTTCACCCAGTCCTCGGCCGGCTTTCCGTCGATCTCGGCCCCGTCGACCACCGCGCGGCCACCCCAATGGGCGGTCTGCTCCACAAGCAGCACCCGCGCGCCGGACCGCCCGGCCTCGAGCGCCGCCTGCAGCCCGGCGATCCCGCCGCCCGCCACCACGACGTCCACCGTCGCGTAGAAATGCTCATAGGTATCGGCATCGCGCGCCGTGGGCGGTTTCCCGAGCCCCGCCGACTGGCGAATGAACGGCTCGTAGACATGCTTCCAGAACGGCCGCGGCCATTTGAACATCTTGTAATAGAAGCCCGCCGGCAGGAACCGCGAGAGCTTGGCGTTCACCGCGCCGATGTCGAATTCGAGGCTCGGCCAGTGGTTCTGGCTGGTGCAGGACAGCCCGTCGAACAGCTCGGTCGTGGTGACCCGCTGGTTCGGCTCGGCCCGCTCGCCCTCGCCCAGATTGACCAGCGCGTTCGGCTCTTCGGCGCCCGACGCGACGATTCCGCGCGGCCGGTGATACTTGAACGACCGGCCCACCAGCATCTGCCCGTTCGCCAGAAGCGCCGAGGCCAGAGTATCGCCGGCAAAGCCCGTCATGCGCTTGCCGTTGAAGGTGAAATCCATCGGCAGCGCGCGGTCGATCAGCCGCCCGCCTTTCGCCAGACGCGTGCTCATGAAAAATCCCTCCACGACCAGCCGGGCCGTTTCGCCGTAATCGCCTCGCGGATCTCCGAGGGCGGCTCGGTGACCTGCGCACTATAGGTGCCGAACACCTCGAGCGTTGCCGTGCAGCGCGCCGCATGGAACCACTTGCCGCAGCCATGCGCATGCCGCCAGCGCTCGAAATGCACGCCTCGCGGGTTCTCGCGCCCGAACAGGTAGCCCTCGAATTCCTCGTCCGAAGACCCGGGCCCGAAACGCTTCAGATGCGCCTCCCCGCCCGCGGCAAGTTCGGTCTCGTCGGCATCCACGCCGCAATAGGGACAGTGGAGGATCAGCATGGGCGACCCCTCGTCGTAGGTTTCATGATGTCGGGAAAGTTCCTGGACGCACGGAACCCGGCGGACGCAGGGAAGCGTCCGCCGGGCCTTCCGGTCAGGAGTGTCGGGTGGTGGCCGGCGTCACTCCGCCGGTGCCGGTGCCGTCGGCGCTGTGGGTAGGGCGCCTTCGGGCACCGGCGCGTCGCTGGCCCCGATGAAGAACGAGCCGAGCACGACGGCTCCGAGCAGGACCACGATGAACAGAAGCGCTCCACCGGAGCCGCCCCTGCCGTAATCCATAGGCGCCCGCGCGTCGTAACTGCCGTGGCTCTCCCTTGTGAAGCGATCGTCCATTGCGAGCCTCCTCCTCTCGGTGCGCCCATCGGGACGCAACGCGAGGTTGCAGGCAACGGAAATTTCTCCGCCCGGATTTTTCGGCTTGGCTTGGCCGGAAGCGGCCTCCCCCACGCGCCGGATTCCGCCGAAGGAATCGGCGCCGGGACAGATCGGCGGAGACGCGCCAAGCGTCCCCCGTGAAGCAGCCCATTGCGCTGGCCATCGTCGTGATGGTCGCGGGCCTGTTCCTCTGGCGCGGCCGTCGCACCAAGCGCGGCCGCGGCGACGACAGCTCCGAGGGACATCAATGCGCCACCCCCGCCGCGACCGACTCGTCGATGAACCGCCCCTCGCGGAACCGGTTCAGCCCGAACTCGGCGGCCAGCGGCCCCGGCTCGCCCTTCGCCACAAGCTCCGCCATCGCCCAGCCCGAGCCGGGGATCGCCTTGAACCCGCCGGTGCCCCAGCCGCAGTTGATGAAGATGTTGTGCACCGGCGTCTTCGACAGGATCGGCGAGCGGTCCCCGGTCATGTCGACGATCCCGCCCCATTGCCGCAGCATCTTCAGCCGCGAAATGATCGGGAAGGTCTCCACCAGCGCGCGTACCGTCTCCTCGATATGGTGGAACGAGCCGCGCTGGGTGTAGTTGTTGAACCCGTCGGTGCCGCCGCCGATCACCATCTCGCCCTTGTCGGACTGGCTCATGTAGCCATGCACCGTGTTCGCCATCACGACCACGTCCATGCAGGGCTTGATCGGCTCCGACACCAGCGCCTGCAGCGCCAGCGACTCGATCGGCAACCGGAACCCGGCCATCTCCGCCACGTGGCCCGAATGCCCCGCCACCACGATCGCGAGCTTGTCGCAATCGATCTCGCCGCGCGAGGTCGAGACGCCCTTCACCTGGCCATCCTCGGTCCGGATGCCGGTGACCTCGCATTTCTGGATGATGTCCATGCCCATCGCCGAACAGGCGCGGGCATAACCCCAGGCCACCGCGTCGTGCCGGGCGGTGCCACCGCGCGCCTGCCAAAGCGCGCCGAGAACCGGGTAGCGCGGCCCGCGGATCTCCATGATCGGGCAGAGCTCCTTCACCCGCTCGGGCGTGATGAATTCGGTCGTGACGCCCTGAAGGCTGTTCGCGTGCGCCGTCCGCTTGTAGCCCCGCACCTCGTGCTCGGTCTGGGCCAGCATCATCACGCCACGGGGCGAGAACATGACGTTGTAGTTCAGGTCCTGGCTCATTGTCTCGTAGAGCGAGCGCGCCTTCTCGTAAATCGCCGCCGAAGGGTCCTGCAGGTAATTCGAGCGGATGATCGTGGTGTTGCGCCCGGTGTTGCCGCCCCCGAGCCAGCCCTTCTCGATCACCGCGACATTGCGGATCCCGTGATTCATCCCGAGATAATAGGCCGTCGCCAGCCCGTGCCCGCCGGCCCCGACCACGATCACATCGTATTTCTTCTTCGGCTCGGGCGAGGCCCAGGCGCGCTCCCAGCCCTTGTGGAAGCGGAGCGCCTCGCGGGCGACGGCAAAGACGGAATAGCGCTGCATGGGGGTCTCCCCTTGATCCTCGGCGCCGGACGCAGGCCGGCCCCCTGCTTTTTGACCCCGGCATCGCGGAAGGCCAAGCCGCGAACGGCAATTTCCGCCCGATCTGCGACATCGCGCCCGGATGCGACGCCGGTTCCGGCTTTCGCCGCCCCGCCGCAACGCTTAGATGGTGCGGACATGGTGTTCTGGGCAATCTCCTCCGGGCTCGCGGTGCTGGCCGCGCTGATCCTCGTCTTCGCGCTCTGGCGCGGGCGCAGGGCCGGCGAGGCGCGCCGATTCGATGTGCAGGTCTACCGCGACCAGCTCCGCGAGGTGGAGCGCGACCTCGCCCGCGGCGTGGTGAGCGAAACCGAGGCCGAGACGATCCGTACCGAGGTATCGCGCCGGCTCCTCGACGCCGACAAGGCCGACCGGGCCGCCGTCGCCACCGCCGCCGCCCCCCGGCTCGCAAGCGGGATCGCCAGCCTCGCGGTCCTCGCCGCGGTGCTCGGCGGCGCGACGCTACTCTACCTCCGGCTCGGCGCGCCGGGCTATCCCGATCAGCCGCTCGAGGCGCGCTATGCCCGCTCCGAGGAAGTCCGCCGCAGCAGGATCGGCCAAGAGGAGGCCGAGGCGCTGGCCGGGCCGCCCCCCGCCGTCGAAGCCGACCCCGACTACATGGCGCTGGTCGAAAGGCTCCGCGCGACCGTGGCCGGGCGCCCGGACGACCTCCAGGGCCACCGGCTGCTCGCCCGACAGGAGGCAGCGCTCGGCAACTACGCCGCGGCCCGGGCGGCGCAATCGCAGGTGATCGAGATCCTGGGCGACACCGCAAGCGCCGCGGAATTCACCTCGCTCGCCGAACTCTACATCACCGCCGCGAACGGCTATGTCTCGCCCGAGGCCGAGCAGGCGCTTCGCGAGGCGCTCGCCCGCGCCCCGGAAGACCCGGCGGCGCGCTACTACTCGGGACTCCTCGCCGCGCAGATCGGCCGCTACGACGTGGCGTTCCGGCTCTGGAGCCGGCTCCTCGACGAAGGCCCGGCCGACGCGCCATGGATCCCGCCGATCCGCGCCGATATCGGCGCGCTCGCCGATCTGGCCGGCGTCCGCTACACGCCGCCCCCTGCCGCCGATGCCCCGGGCCCCTCCGCCGCCGATCTCGACGCCGCCAGCGAAATGACGCCCGAGGAGCGGACGGAGATGATCCGCACCATGGTCGCCGGGCTTGCCGACCGGCTCGCCACCGAGGGCGGCAGCCCCGAGGAATGGGCCAGGCTGATCCGCGCCTATGGCGTCCTCGGCGAAACCGACCGCGCCGCCGCGATCTGGGGCGAGGCGCAACAGGTCTTCCCCGAAGAGGCCGCGCTCGCCCCCGTCCGCGACGCCGCCCGCGCCGCGGGGGTGGCCGAATGATCGCCGAGACCCTCGAGGCGTTCGCCGGCCTCCTGCCGCCCCGCCGCGCCATCGTCGGTCTCGACCTGGGCGAGAAGACCATCGGCGTCGCGGTCTCCGACACCTCGCTTTCCATCGCCACGCCGCTGGAAACGATCCGCAAGACAAAGTTCACCGCCGATGCGCGCCGCCTCCTCGACATCGCCGCGCATCGCGAGATCGCCGGCTTCGTGCTCGGCCTGCCGCGCAACATGGACGGCAGCGAAGGCCCGCGCTGCCAGGCGACCCGCGCCTTCGCCCGCAACCTCGCGGGCCTCACCGAGGCGCCCATCGCCTTCTGGGACGAGCGGCTCTCCACCGTGGCGGCCGAGCGCGCACTCCTCGAGGCCGACACCTCGCGGGCACGGCGGCGCGAGTTGATCGACCACGTGGCGGCGGGCTACATCCTGCAGGGCGCGCTCGACCGGCTGCGGCACCTGGGGAGCGCGGCATGAGCGACGCGTGGAGCCGCGACGAGGTGGAGAGCCCCTGCGTGCGGATCTGCCTGATCCATCCCGAGACCCGGCTCTGCACCGGCTGCGCCCGCACCATCGACGAGATCGCCGCCTGGTCGCGGCTCTCGCCCGAGGCGCGCCGCGCGATCCTGGCCGAGCTGCCGAGCCGGACGCCCGCACCCAGGACCCGCCGGGGCGGCCGCGCCGCCCGCCTCAAGCGCGGGACGGACCCGGCCTGATCCAAAGGCGCGCCTTCGGCGCATTCCTTCTGGCCCTCCAGGCCGCTGCCGCGGCCCTGCGGGCGGTGGGCACCCAGCCGCAATGCCCGGCCCGGCGATCTTGGCGGGATCTCAATACCGGTTGGGCAGCTCTGCGACAGCCACCGGGAAAACGCGCCCTGCGACCGGCTCGGCCGGCTCTCCCGGATGCACGCCCGTTTCGGCGCCAAGGTGTTCCTCGCCGGGCCGGGCTGCATCCCCGACGCCGCGCTCGACCATGCCGGCGAAGAGGGCTTCGTCTTCGGCGGACTCGGGGCGGAAGCGGCGGGGCAGTCTGGGAATCCGACCGAACAGCGTCCGGTCCGAAGGGCCGGGCGGGCGCCTGCCTTTGGGATGGCGCAGCAACGGTTTTGGTGCAAGCACGCTGTACGGATGTTCCGCGCGGACCGTCACCAAAGCGCCGGCCCGGTCGTACCGGAGGCACGCCTCTGGCGTGACATGGGCAGGCGCTCGCCCGGGCAGCCTTCGGCGTGTTCGGCCGGAGGACATCGCACAGCGGACGAAATGGCGGCTCCACCTCGCCAAAACATCCCGCCGGACACGGCGCCGGCTATCCGCTCGGGAGCACCTGGCTCACAGCAGCCCTCGCGCCAGGTCCACCAGTTCGGCCACCGAGCGGATCTCCAGCTTCTCGAGGATCCGCGCCCGGTGATGGTCCACGGTGCGCGGGCTGATGCCGAGGAACCGGCCCACCTCCTTGCTCGACACCGCGCCGGGATGCGCGACGATCCAGTCGACGATCTCGCGCTCGCGCGCCGTCAGCCGCTCGAACTTGGCAGCCACGTCGCGGCTCCTGCCCTCCGCGACCTCCCGCGCCGAGGCGACCTCCCAAGCCGCGGCGATCCGCTCCACCAGCACCGACTGGCGGAACGGCTTCTCGAGGAAATCCACCGCGCCGCCCTTCATCGCCTGCACCGATTCCGGCACCCCGCCATGGCCGGTGATGAAGATCACCGCGAGCGGAAACCCCTCCCGGTTGATCAGCGCCTGCAGCTCCAGCCCGTTCATCCCGGGCATCCCGAAATCGAGCACCATGCAGGCCGCGCGGCCGTCATAGAAGTCGAGAAACGCCTGCGCCGACGCGAATGCCTCCGCCTCGAAGCCGCGCATCCGCAGCGCCCGGGTGAGCGAGCTGCGGATGTCGGGGTCGTCGTCCACCACAAAGACCACGGGTGCGAGCCCCGGCCCGTTCATGCCGCGCCCGCCACCTGCGCGGCATCGCGGTGCGGCAGCGTGAAGCAGAACCGCGCGCCGGTCTCGTACTCCCGATCGAGCCACAATTCCCCGCCATTCGCCTCGACGATCGAGCGGCAGATCGACAGGCCGAGCCCCATGCCGGTGGGCTTCGTCGTCTCGAACTCGGCGAAGAGCGTGATCGCCGGATCGACCCCCGGCCCGGTATCCGAGACCGAGACCACCGCCTCGCGCCCCTCGCGCGCCACCCGCACCGTGACCTTCCGCTCCCGGCCCTCGGTCTGCACCATCGCCTCCACCGCGTTCCGCATCAGGTTCACCAGCACCTGCGCGATCTGCGTCCGGTTCCCTTCGACCTGCGGCCGCTCGCCTGCGTGGATCTCGATCGCCACCGCCGCCTCGGTCGCCTCCGCCTGAACCAGACGCTGCGCCTGGCCCACCAGCTCGGCGAGGTCGAACACCGTCCGCGCCGCCTCGTCCTTGCGCACGAAGCTCCTGAGCGCGCGGATGATATCCCCCGCCCGCAACGCCTGCGCCTCGATCTCCGTCAGGATCGTCCGCAGCTCCGCGTCGTTCCCGGCCCGCTCCGCCGCCAGAAGTGCGGTGTCGGCGTTCTGCGCGATCGCCGCCAGCGGCTGGTTCAGCTCATGCGCCAGCCCCGAGGCCATCTGCCCCATCATGTGCCCCCGCGCCAGGTGCGACAGGTCGCGGTTCAGCTGCGCGATCTGCCGCTCGGTCGCCTTCCGCTCGGTGATGTCGTCCACCATCGCCATCGCATAGAGCGCCTCGCCGCTCTCGTCGCGGATCATGAAGGCGTTGATCTTGATCCAGATCACCTTTCCGTCCTTGCGGACGCAGCGCATCTCGTGATTGACCGGAAGATCTTCGTCCGTCCGCTCTTCGCAATGCGGGAACGGGTTCGGGTCGCCATCCCGCGCCAGATCCGAGAAGCACAGTTCCACCAGTTCTTCCGGAGCATAGCCGGTCAACTCGCAGAATCGGGGATTGACCCGCAGGAGCCGACCGCCGCCGGGCGCGACCTGCGCCATCGCCCGCGACGCCCGTTCGAAGGTCTGGCCGTATTCCAGCTCGGTCCGCCGCCGCGCCGCGATCTGCTGGGTCAGCGTCGCATTGGCGCGCTCGAGCTCCTTGTAGGTGGTCGGCAGCGGCTCGGACGGGTCCAGTTCGCCCTGCGCGATCAGCGCCGAACGCACCGCGAAGGCCCGCACCGGGCGCGAGATGTATTCCGCCATCACCAGCCCGATGATCGCCGTCATCCCGGCCACCAGGAACGCGAACCAGATATTCCTGCGCCGGTTGCCCACGATCTCGGCGGTGAAATCGTCCTCCGGCGCATAGACCGCGATGGTCCAGGGCAACTGGTCGCTGATCACCGGTTTCACCACCGAGACAAAGCTCTTGCCGTCATAGACGAACTGCGACGACACCTCTTTCGGCGTCTCGAGCGATCCGGCCTGGTAAAGCGGGCTGAACGCCGCCCGGGCAATCGGGTCGTCCAGCTCCCAGATCTTCGCGAAACGCGGGCTGCCGTCATCGTTGAGCGCAGTCAACACCCCCTGCTCTGGATGCGCGATCACGTCGCCGTTCCGGTGGATGATCAGCGCCTTGCCGTTCGCACCGATCCGGAGCCGCGCGAGGAACTCGGAGATGTCGCCGATCTCGATATCGACGCCGATCACCCCGCGGATCTCGCCGCCGTCGCCGAAGACCGGCGCGGCGAGCGTGATGCCCGGACGCTGCGACGAGAAGAAGATATAGGGATCGGTCCAGATCGTGCCGCGCTCCTCGGTCGCCTTGCGGTACCAGGGCCGGGTGCGCGGGTCGTAGGTGTCTTCCGGGTCCGCCCGGCGCTCGACCAGCGCGAAGTCGTGGTTCCGCCAGATCAGCTCGGTCTCGCGCTGCGCGCCGTCCACGGTGATGAATTTCGACCGGAACGGCCCCGGGCCGTCGCTGCGCATCACATAGACGAAATGGCCATCGCGGCTGCCATAGAAGATGCCCGCGAACTGCGTGGAGAGGCGGAGCTGCTGGAACAGGAGCTGTTCCAGCAGCTTGGGATCGTCGCTCGCCACCACGTCGTTCTGGGCGAGGCTCGCGGCCAGTTCGGCGGCGCCATGGGCGGGCTGCAGGAAGCTCTTCGAGTGCTCGATCGTGTTGGTGCCCACATCGCTCAGAAGCGCGCGGGCATGGCCGATCAGCACGCGCTCCGAGCTGACATAGGAGGTGAACACCACGAGGAGGATCGCCAGGAGCTGGAGCCCCGCCAGCCCGACCGCCAGAATCGCGCCGAGCGACATCTTCACCGGACCGCCCCCGAACAGTGATCGCTCACCCCGAGTTTCGGGGTGCCGGCGCGGCGGCAGGTCACGGGATACGGCTCTGACTCCCAGAGAAAATACATCGTCTTTCGCAGGTTAGGGCAATCTCGCGATCGCCGGCATGGGCAACATTGCCTAGGCAATCATACGAATTCCTTCGCGTCCATCTCTGGGACAGTATGAACTTGTAGTTTTGAGTAAGCGTGTGGTGGACGCTTCGTTGCCGGAGTATTTGGCGCAGAAGATTTTTCCAATCCAGTCATTCCTGTACTGAGTATTCTTCCGTAGTCCCGTGGAAGAAGTGCTGGCGTTCGACAGTCCCGTCGGGCGCCAGCGGCTTTTTGGGGCACCCCCTCCCGGTTCGGCGACGGCAATTCCTCGAAAGGGAAAGTGCGGAAGCCCTGTTTCGACACTTTTGGCGTGCCCGGAACCGATCCGAAGCTGGCGCCGCGCGCCGCCCAGCAAAGCGCCCCCGCGGGCGCCGCTCCGGCACGTCCGGGCCGCGCGGCGCAGATCGTTCCGAGCGGTCCCCGATCCCGCCGCGCGCCGTCCGAAACGCTCCGCGTCCGTCCGCGGGATGCCCCCGAGTGAGCGCGCCGCCGTGACTCCGCCGGTGTACGGGCTGTGTACAGGTTGTGTACAGGTTGTGCGCCCCGGATTCCGGGTCCGGCGCCGCCCATTCGGGGGCCTCGGTGTCCCGGATTCGGGGCATCGCTGCACCCTCGCACCGAGAGGCCCCTTGATTTAATCAATCGTTTGATTAATATTGTGGGCATGACCGATTCCCTGCCCCGCCCGCCCGAAGGCACCAACGCCGCGCTCCTCGAAGCGGGCCTCAAGCTCTTTGGAAAGCACGGTTTTTCCGGCACCTCGACGCGCGAGATCGCGGCGCTGGCCGGCACCAACGTCGCCTCCATCGCCTACCATTTTGGCGGCAAGGACGGGCTCCACACCGCCTGCGCCGCCGAGGTCGCCCGCCGCCTCTCCGCCGTCGCCCCCCTCTCCGCCCCGCCCGACATCACCCCCGACCAAGCCCGCGCCTTCCTCGAAACCGCGCTGCGCGCCCTCGCCGGTTTTCTCCTCACCTCCCCCGCCGCCGCCGACGTCGCCGCCTTCATCCTCCGCGTGCTCGGCAGCGGTTCGGGCGAGGCGATCGACACGCTCTATGCCTCTGTTATCGAAACGAAACATCGCGAGCTTTGCCGCCTTTGGGCGCTTGCCACCGGCCAGGATCCCGAAAGCGAGACCACCCGCCTCGCGGTCTTCGCCGCCATCGGCCAGCTGGTCTATTTCCGCATCGGCCTTCCGGTCGTGACCCGCCGCATGGGCTGGGACCGGATCGGCCCTGCCGAGGCCGGCGCCATCGCCGACATTGTCGCCGCCAATCTCCACGCCGCCCTCGAAAGGAGCCGGGTCCCATGACCGCCTTCCTCTGCTCCCTGCCCTATGCCGCCGCGCTCGCCGCCGCCTGCGCCGCGCCGCCGCCCTTCGCCACCGGCTATGTCGAGGGCGACTACACCCTGATCGCGCCGGTCGCGGTGGCGCAGATCGGCACGATCCACGTGGCCCGCGGCGACGAGGTGCAGGCGGGCGACGTGCTCGTCTCCATGGAGGCCCGCGACGCCCGCATCGCGCTCGCCCAGGCCGAGGCCGCGCTCGCGGCTGCAAAGAGCGAGCAGGCGAACCTCGCCGAAGGCAAACGCGCCGAGGAAATCCGGGTGATCGAGGCCGAGCTCGCCTCCGCCCGCGCCCAATCCACCGAGGCCGACCGAAGCGCCGCCCGCTATACCGGCCTCGCCGAGCGCGGCGCCGTCACCGCCGCCCAGCGGGACGACGCGGTGACCGAGGCCGCGGTCGCCCGCGCCAAGGTCGCCGAGATCGAGGCCAATCTCGCCGTGGCGAAGCTCCCCGCCCGCCCGAACGAGATCGCTGCCGCCGAGGCCGCCGTCGAGGGAGCCCAGGCGGCCCAGGACCTCGCCAAGTGGAACCTCGACCAGCGCACCCTCGCCGCCCCCGGCCCCGGCCGTATCTCCGACGTGATCCGCGTCGAGGGCGAGATCGCCGGCCCCTCCGCTCCGGTCCTCTCGTTTCTCGGCGCGGGCGCGGTCAAGCTCCGGCTCTACGTCCCCGAACACTCGCTCGCCCACATCGCCGTCGACTCGGTGCTCGAGGTCCATTGCGACGGCTGCGGCGACGGGCTCCGCGCCCGCATCACCTACATCTCCGACGGTCCGGAATTCACCCCGCCGGTGATCTACTCGCTCGAGAACCGGCAGAAGCTGGTCTACCTGGTCGAGGCCACGCCCTTCCCCGGCGCCGCGCTGAAACCAGGTCAGATCGTCGACGTGGCGCTGCCGGAATGAGCCCGGAAAACGCCATCGAGGTCACGGGCCTCACCAAGGCTTTCTCCAACCGGAAGGTGGTGGACGACGTCTCGCTCTCGGTCCGGAAGGGCGAGATCGCCGGCTTCCTCGGCCCGAACGGCTCGGGCAAGACAACGACGATCCGCCTGATGTGCGGCCTCCTCACCCCCGATGCCGGCGAAGGCCGCGTGCTCGGACACGACATCCGCACCGAGGGCGGCGCGATCAAGCGCAACGTCGGCTACATGACCCAGCGCTTCTCGTTCTACGAGGACCTGACGATCGAGGAGAACCTGCGCTTCGTCGCCGGGCTCTACCGGCTCCGCCCGGAGCGCCAGGTGGTCTCTGACACCCTCGCCGACCTCGGCCTGACGAGCCGCAGGAGCCAGCTCGCCGGGTCGCTCTCGGGCGGCTGGAAGCAGCGCCTCGCGCTCGCCGCCTGCATCATGCACAAGCCCGCGCTCCTCCTCCTCGACGAACCCACCGCCGGGGTCGACCCCAAGGCGCGGCGCGAGTTCTGGGACGAAATCCACCGGCTCGCTGCGGACGGGCTCACCGTGCTGGTCTCGACCCACTACATGGACGAGGCCGAGCGCTGCCACCGGATCCACTACATCGCCTATGGCCACCTAGTCGCCTCGGGCACCGTGGCCGAGGTGGTGGCCAATGCCGGGCTCGTCACCGTCACGCTCTCGGGCGACGGCACCGCCGAGGCGGCGCAGCGGCTCAAGGGCATGCCCGGGGTCGAACAGGTCGCGCCCTTCGGCAACACGCTCCATGTCGTCGGCCAGGACGGCGCAAGGCTCCGCGCCTCGGCCGAAACCGTGGCCAAGGCCACCGGAACCCGGCTTTCCGAGGCCGAAACCTCGCTCGAGGACGTGTTCATCAAGCTGATGGGTGCCTCCGAGGACAACATGGCATGAGACCCTTCCTCTCCCTCGGCCGGCTCGCGACGCTCCTCCGGAAGGAGTCGATCCAGATGCGCCGCGACCGGGTGACCTTTGCGATGATGCTCGGCGTGCCGCTCCTGCAACTCCTGCTGTTCGGCTTCGCGATCAACACCGACCCCAAGGAGCTCCCCGCCGCGCTCGTCGCACCGACGCAGGACCGCTTCACCCGCGCCATGGTCACCGCGCTGGAGCTCACCGGCTACTACCGCTTCGTCGCGCCCGCCAGCACCGAGGCGGAGGCGGAGGCGATGATCGCCCGCGGCGACGTCGCCTTCGTGGTGACCGTGCCGTCGGATTTCGGCCGCAAGGTCGAACGCGGCGACCACCCGCAGATCCTGATCGAGGCCGACGCCACCGACCCTTCCGTCGCCTCGGGCGCGATCTCGACGCTTGGCACCGTCGCCGCCGAGGCGCTCCTGCGCGAGACCGGCGCCGAGGCCGAGGCGGCGCAGCAGGCCGAAGGGCAGCTCTCCGTCGTGGTCCATCGCCGCTACAACCCCGAGGGCATCACCCAGTACAACATCGTGCCCGGGCTCCTCGGCGTGATCCTGCAGCTCACCATGGTGATGATGACCGCCATGGCGCTGACCCGCGAGATCGAGCGCGGCACGATGGAGAACCTCCTTTCGATGCCAGCCACGCCCCTCGAGATCATGCTCGGCAAGGTGCTCCCCTATTTCGTCGTCGGCGCGGTGCAGGTCGCCGTGGTGCTCCTCGCCGCGCGGGGCCTCTTCAGCGTGCCCTTCGTCGGCGCACTCGCGGTAATCCTCGCCGGCATCTTCGTTTTCGTCCTCTCGCTGGTGCTGCTGGGTTACCTGATCTCCACCGTCGCCCGCACCCAGATGCAGGCGATGCAGCTGACGTTCTTCTTTTTCCTGCCCTCGCTGATGCTGTCCGGGTTCATGTTCCCCTACCGCGGCATGCCCGGCTGGGCACAGGCTTTGGGCGAGATCTTCCCGCTCACCCATTTCCTGCGGCTCATCCGCTCGGTGATGCTGAAAGGCGCCGACGCCGCCACTGTCGCGGGCTCGTTCCTCGCGCTCACCGCCTTCGTCCTCGTCCTCGCCGCCGTGGCGTTGCGGCGGTTCCGGCGGACGCTGGACTAGCTGTTCTGGTTGCACCAGAGACGGGGGCTGAGACCCGCCAGACGGAGTCAGCGGGCACCGCTCCGGAACGCCTGGCGGGCGACGAGGAGTGCGGGGCCGAGGGCGAGGAGCGCGGTCGCCGCGAGGAAGCCCAGGGCGAGGTGGATCTCGGACCAGCCAAGCGCGGCGCGGACCAGGATGTCGGTGCGCTCGGTGATGATCCGCGACAGGAGCGTGACGGCGCCGAAGCCGAGCGCGATGCCGAACGCGGTGCCGGCGAGGAGAAGCGCGGCGGCGTAGCTCCAGACCAGCGCGAGGACGAAGCGGCGCGGGGCGCCGATGGCCCGCAGCATGGCGACGTGAGACTGGAACAGGCGCGAGAGGATGAAGAGGCCGGTGAGCACCGAGGCGGCGACGAGGATCTGGGTGACGAGCGCCATCACCGACATCGCCTCGCGCACGTCGCCCATCACCCGGTAGAGCTCGGCCAGCACGGTGCCGGGGAAGAAGGCCATGGTCTCGCGGTCGCGGTTGAACTCTGAGCGGAGCGCGTAGCTGGCGGGGAGGCCGTCGGCCTTGACGATGATCGCCGGGGTGCCGGGGAAGAGCTCGGGGTCGAAGGGCGGGCCGAGGCGGCCGTGTTCGGAATGGCCATCGGCGAGGCCGTGGACCTCCCAGAGCGTCTCGATGGGGACAAGGATCGCGCGGTCCCAGGGGGTGCCGGTGCGGGGCATGCGGCCGACGGCGGTGAGGTGGCTTTCCTCATGCGCCTCGTGATCGGCGGCGTCGCCAATGCCGTGGGCGGGTTCGAACTCGTCAGCGAGGGCGAGGGGCACGGCGGCGCCGAGGAGCGCCTCGCCCTCGGTCTGCCAGATCCTTCCGTCGAGGGCGCCGCCGGTGAGATGGGTGACGAAGTCTGCGGTGGTGCCGACGATGGGCGCGGCGCCGTGGCTGTCGCCGAAGGCGATGGGGGCCGCGAGAATGACGTGCTCGCGGGTCCGGATCGCCTCGAAGACATGCCCGTCGAGGAGCGGCACGTCGCTCGGCTGAAGGAACACCGTGGCGAGAAGCATGGTCATCTCGCTCCCGGGTGCGGCGATCACGAGGTCGAACTTGTCGGCCGAGGCGGCCATGCCGGCGCGGAGGCCACGCTCCTGCGCGACGAGCCCGATGCCCATGCCGATGGCCACGGCAATGAGCGCGACAAAGACGAGGTTCACCCAGAAAAACCGGCCGAGAAGTGCGGCGACGAGGGGAAAGGGGCGGTACCCGCGGAGGAGGAGCGCGCCGAGAAGGAGGACCGGGAGGAGAAGGCCGAGGGCGGTGGCGCTGTCCTGCGCGGTGGCGGGGAGGCTGTCCCAGAGGTCACGCATGGGGGAGTACCGTTTCAGGCAGGAGGGTGCCGTCGGCGATCTCGAGCACGCGGTCCATGGCGGCGAGGAGATGGGCGTCGTGGCTGACCGCGATCAGCGTGCCGCCGCGGGCGCGGCAGAGCCCGGTGAGATCGGCGATAAGCGCGTCGGCTGAGGCGCGGTCGAGGCTGGCAGTGGGCTCGTCGGCGAGGAGCACGGCGGGGGCCCCGGCGAGCGCGCGAGCCACGGCGACGCGCTGTCGTTCGCCGCCCGAAAAACTGGCGACGGCGCGGGGGCCCGTGGGGAGGTTCAGCCGGGCGAGCGCCTCCCCCGCCGCCGCGCGGATCGCGGGGCGCTCGGCGGCGGGGGCGAACATCGCGGCGATGGCGCCGTTGCCTTGCGCGGAGAGCTCGTCGAAGAGCAGGAGGTCCTGGAAGATCATGCCGAGATGGCGGAGGCGGAACCGGGCGCGCGCCTCTCGAGTGAGGCTGAGGAGGTCGGTCCCGCCCCAGCGGATCTGGCCGCTGGCGGTGTCGGCGAGACCGGAGATGGCGTTGAGGAAGGTGGATTTCCCCGCGCCCGAGGGGCCGCGGATGCCGACGAGTTCGCCCGGCGCGACAGTGAGGGCGTCGACGGAAAGGAGCGCGCGCCCCCGGCGGGCGGTGACCTTGAGGTCCCGGATCTCGAGCGGCAGGGGCGCCGCCGGGGCGTCATTCGTCATAGGTCGCGTCCGTGAGCCGCATCTTGCTGTAGAAGCCGGTCTCGGGGTCCTTGAAGGCCGCGAGGTCGAGCACGCCGCGCGCCTCGATCCGGACGTTGAAGGGCACCACGTCGATCACCCGCTTGGTGTAGATCGCGATGATGTCGTCGGGCCATTCGGCCTCGGTCTCGCAGAAAGGGCAGACCGCGAGCGGGCGGCTCGTGAGCACGAAGAAGCGGGCGTCGGCCTTCAGCGGCGGGGCCATGAAGCCCTCGAGCGTGACGCGGCTGCCTTCGAGGGCCCGGGCCTCGTCGGAGAAATCGCCTCCCTTCTCGTAGAGCGTGCGGATCTTTCTGGCGCTGTCGGCTGCGGCCAGGGCAGGTGTTGCGAGCGTGCCGGCGGAAAGGGCGAGGAAGCGGCGTCTGAGCATGGGTCAGTCTGTCTCGAAACGTGGGGGCGGGGAAGCCCTGGCCTCCCCGCCCGTCTTGAAAGGCGCAGAGCGCCCTATTTCGGGTTCACCGCGTAGTTCATCACGTGGAAGATCACGTTCTGTTCGATGACGCCGTCGAAGAGTTGCGACCAAGGGCCCTTGGCGAAGACCGCGACGTCTTCGCCCGAATGGGTCTCCGACGACATCGGGATCAGCGCCTGCTGGAGGTAGTCGAGATCGGTCGCCTCGGCCTGGTTCAGCTCGGGACGGGTGCCCGTCCAATCCTTGTCCTCCCGCAGGACCGAGCCGGCGCCATTCAGGTACCCCGCCACGGTGTAGGGCTTGCCGTCATCGGCGGTCTCGACCTCGTTCGAGTGCTTGATGCCGGTCTTGGACACGCCCATGCAAAGGCCGGTGATGTCGGTGCCGCGGCCGCAATAGCCGTTGAAGGCGATGGCGTGTTCGTGGTCGGCGGTGACGATCAGGAGCGTGTCGGCATCGTCGGTGAGCGCGTCGGCCATGGCCACGGCCTCGGCGAAGGCAACGCCGTCGCGCACGGCGCGGGCGATGTTGCCATCGTGGTTGGCGTGGTCGACCCGACCGCCCTCGATCTCGAGATAGTAGCCGTTCTCGTTGGTCGAGAGGTATTCGATGGCGGCCTTTGTCATGTCGGCGAGCGAGGGCTCGTCCTCGTCGGCGCGGTCGGCCTCGTATTTCATGTGGCTGGCGTCGAAGAGCGCCAGGACCGGGGCCGTGCCGTCGAGGTTCAGGGCGTTGAAGGAGGCGGTGTCGGTGGCGAACTGGGTGCCCGCGCCGGTGGCCGCGTCGAGCAGGTTCAGCCCGTCCTTGCGGTGGCCGCCGATGCCCGCGACCTCGGTGCCCTCGGGCAGGAAGTAGCGCAGACCGCCGCCGGCGACGAAATCGACGTTGCCCGATGCCATCGCGTCGATCAGTTGGCCGGCGATGTCTTTCTGGGCGGTGCAGCCTGCGGGGACCTCGTCCTCCCAGTTGCGGTTCGCGGTCTTGGCGTAGACCGCCGCCGGGGTGGCGTGGGTGATCCGCGCGGTGGAGACGACGCCGACCGACTTGCCCATGTCCGTCGCCATTTCCGAGAACAGCGTGAGCTCGTTGCCGGCGACGGTGCCGCAATCGTCATGGATCGCGTTCTCGCCGAGGTTGATGAGGTTGAAGCGCTGCTTGACGCCGGTGTTCATCGAGCCGGCGGTGGGCGCGGAATCCGGGGTCTGGGCGTTGATGTTGTAGGTCTTGACGAGGGCCGAGTGGAACTCGGTGGTCTCGTAGGGCAGGACATTCTCCTCGCCGAGCATCCCCTTCTGCTGCCCGTCGAAGAGCCGCGTGGCATAGTTGGTGCCGACGCCGTTGCCATCGGCAATCATCAGGATGACGTTCTTCGCCCGGCCGGTGTTCGGCTGGCGCGCGAGGAGCGCGTCGATATGGGCCTGGCCGGCGGTAAACCAGTCGCTGCCGGCCTGCGGCAGGTCCTGGGCCTGCGCGGCGGTGGCGGCGGCAAGGGCCAGGGCGGAGACTTTGAGAGTTCTGAGCATGCTTTCCCCAAAATGTAGCGTTGCGCGGCGTTCCATAGTCGCGTTGCAACACAGGAATGTGACAGTCGGGGCGGGGTTCGGACGGGGTTCGGATCCGGGCCGTTCGGGCAGGATCCTGGCCCTCGGGCGGTGCGCGCGCGGTGCGCCGACGCGGCCGCGAGGAGAGCGCGGCGCCGGTGGCGGCCGTATCGCGCGGAGAGCCCAGCGGGCTGCGGGACCGTACCCGCCACCTGCGCGTCTTCGCGATCCCGCGTCCCACCGCCTGAGTGTCGCGCCCAGGCGCGCGCGGCCGACGGGGTCACGCATCGCCCGCAGGCGTCGCCGGCCACCGTCAGGTCCTGCGCAGGGCCCGCATCGACAAGTTACACCCTCCCACAATCGCTGCGCTCGGAGCCTCCCGCCGGGACGACCCGTCGAGCCATTGCTGCCTAGTGGAGCTGCGCCTGCACCGTTTCGGTGAGCTGGGTTAGCGAGAACGGCTTCGGGAGGAAGACCGAATCGGGAATGCGCGCCTGGTCGTCGGCGAAGCTCTCCTCGGCATAGCCCGAGACGAAGATCACACGCGTGCCGGGCCGCCGCTTCAGCGCCTCGGCCACCCATGTCGGGCCGTCCATCCCCGGCATGATCACGTCGGTCACGAACACGTCGACCTCGAGCGTCTCGTCGCCCAGCGTCTCCAGCGCCTCCTCGGCATTGGCGGCCTCGATCACCGTGTACCCCCGCATCCGGAGCGCGCGCGACGCGAAGGCGCGGACCGGCGCCTCGTCCTCGACCAGAAGCACCACGCCGCCTTCGTGGATCGCCGAGGCCTCGGGGAGCGGCGCGGCCTGTGCCGCGACGACCTGCTCGGGGTCCTGCGCCGGAAAATAGAGCGTGAAGGAGGTGCCGGTGCCGATCTCGCTGTCGGCGAAGATGAACCCGCCCGACTGCTTGACGATACCGTAGACGGTGGAGAGGCCGAGCCCGGTCCCTTCGCCCGACCGTTTGGTGGTAAAGAACGGCTCGAAGATCTTCGGCAGGTTCTCGGGCGGGATGCCGCTGCCCTGGTCGCGCACCCGGATCATCACGTATTCGCCCGCCGGCACCACCGCGCGGTCGCGCGCCAGATCCTCGCGCAGCGTCACCAGCCGGGTCTCGATGTCGATCGTGCCGCCATCGGTCATCGCGTCGCGGGCGTTCACCACGAGGTTCATCATCACCTGCTCGAACTGCCGCCGATCCGCACGGATCATCTTGTCATCGAGCTCGTGGGTGAGGTGGAGCGTGATCTTCTCGCCCACCAGCCGGTTCAGGAGATGGGTCAGGTCGCCGATCGTGTCGCGCAGGTCGAGGAGTTCGGGGCGCAGGTTCTGCTTGCGCGAGAAGGCCAGGAGCTGCCCCACCACGCTGGCCGCCCGATTGGCGTTCTGGTTGATCTGCTCGAGATCGGCATAGTCCGGGTCGCCGGGATCCCGGCGCAGGAGCAGGAGATCGCAATGTCCGCTGATCGCCGTCAGGAGGTTGTTGAAGTCATGCGCCACGCCGCCCGCAAGCTGGCCGATGGCCTGCATCTTCTGGCTCTGCACGAATTGCGCCTCGAGGGTCTTGAGCTCGGTCGCGTCGTTCAGGACCGCGACGAGGCCGGCTTCCTCGCCTTTCTCGAACCGGCTGAGCGTGACCTGAATATAGGTGTCCTGCGGCGCGCGCGCGGCGCGGACGAATTCGGGCCGGGAGATGACGGTCCGGTCGGCGACCTCGGCGATCCAGTCCTGCAAGGGCCGTCCGAGCCCCTCGATCAGCTCGCCCAGCCCCGCCTCGTCGCCTTCGCCGATCCGGAGGAGCTCGCGCGCCATGCGGTTCGCGACGCGGATCGTCCCGTCGCGCTTCATCGTCACGATGGGCACCGGCAGGACATCCACCATGTCGCGCTCGAGGCATGGCGTCTCGGTCGGGCTCGGCACGAAGTAGAGCTCGCGCCGGCCGGCCGCGCCAGGAACCTCGACGATCGCGACGTTCTGACGCCCGGCGTCGGTGGTGATCCGGTGCATGTCGCCCGGGCGGATCGGCAGATCCTCGACGATCCGGTCGAGGGTCTTCCGGCGCTGGCCGATCAGGCTCCGCATCGGTTCGTTCATGAACAGAACCGTACCGGTCTTCGACACGGCGAGCATCGGCAGGCCGATCCCGTCCGAGCCGCGCGCCATGCTCGCGAAATCCGCGATCTCCTCCAGGCGCCAGAGGTAGCCGTCGCCGCCGATCCGGTGCACCGCGAGCCGGAGATGACCCCGGCGGAGCGCGATATCCTCGCGCGCCGCGCCGCCCAGATCGGCCTTGGCCTTGAGCCGGTGCAGCGCCGCGGAGGCCGAGGCGACGAGGCTGCCGAGCACCATCACAAGCGACACCCCGGTCTTCTCGCCGAACCGCTGCACGGAGGCGGCGTTCTGGAAGAAGATCGTTCCCTCCGCGTCGGTGGTGAAGCTGGGCGCGGCGTCGCTCTCGACGAAGCTCGTGACCGAGCGGAACAGGGCCTTTTGCGCGCGGGCGCGGAGGAACTCCATGCCCTTGAAATACGCCGCCACGGAGAGAAGGCCCGCCCCGGAGAACATGAGGGCCAGCATCATCTGCTGCGCCGGCACGAAGGCGGAGGCGATCAGACAGCCGGCTCCGAGCCCGACCAGATAGCCAAACTTGTCGCCAAGCTCAGGTTCCTGTCGGGAGGCGCCTTGTGTCGACTGCGTCTGGTCGGACACCGGTTCCCCCTGTAGGCGATTCTAGCACAACCATTTCCGACGGAATTCGTTAACCAGGCCTTAAGGAGTTTGAAGATTACCGCATAGGTTGCGTCTTTGCACTCATTCCCTCTCAAGAAGAGCAACAAAAAAACCGTCGCCGCCGTCGCGCGGCGAAAGCCGGCGTTCGAAGCGCAATCGCCAACCGCCGCCGGCCTGGTCGAGGAAGCCCGCGATACGGTCGCCGTTCTCGGCCTCGAGGAGCGAGCAGGTCGCATAGGCCAGCAGCCCGCCCCGCGCCACCAGCCGTGACGCCTTGGCCAGAATTTCGTCCTGCACCGCGTTCAGCGTGGCAAGGCGCTCGGGCGTGAGCGTCCACTTCGCCTCCGGCTGCCGCCGCCACGCGCCGCTTCCCGAGCAGGGCGCATCGACCAGGACCAGGTCCCACGGTGCCCGTGCCGCCACTGCCTCCGCCGAGAGGCAGGCAATCGACGCCCCGGCCCTCGCCGCCCGGTCCGGGATGTCGCGCATGCGCCGCGGATCGGCATCATGCGCCGCGACCGGCCGGCCGGTCGCCGCCGCCAGCGCCAGCGCCTTGCCGCCGCCTCCCGCGCAATAGTCGAGAATCCGCGCCCCCTCGGGCACCGGCAGAAGCGCCTCGACCACCGCCTGCGAGGCCGGGTCCTGCAGCTCTACCAACCCGTCGCGATAGGCCTGCGCGGTCTTCAGGCGCCTTGCATTGGCGGTGACGATCCGCGCCGTCGCGGCCAGCGGGTGCGGCGCGCTCTCGATCCCGTCGGCCCGAAGTGCCGCCTCGGCGGTTTCGTGGCTGGCGCGCGCGAGGTTCACGCGGAGCCCGACCGGCGCCCGGTCCCGAAGGATCGCCGCCACCCGGTCGAGATCCGCGCCGAGGCTCCGGCGCAGTTCGGGCAGGAGCCAGTCGGGCAGGTCGAGACGCTCCCCCTCGGTCAACTGAGGGCCGAAAGCCCCCGCCTCTTCCGCCGTGAGGGGCGGCGGCGCATGCCCTGCGCCGCTGAAGATCTCCGCCGGATCCGCGCCCTGACCGCGCAGGAGCCCCAGCACCAGCGCCCGCCCCGTCTCGCCGCCCCCCAGCGCCGCCGCGGAGCGTCGCCGGCGCAGGACGTCGAAAACGACATCGCGGATCGCAGCGCGGTCGCCTGACCCCGCATAGCGGTTTCCGCGCGCCCAGTTGGTCAGCGCCTGTTCGGCCGGCACGCCCGTGCCGATCCGGTCGAGCACCTCGATCGCCGCCGCGACCCGCGCCGCCGGCGTCACGTCCGGGCGTCCCGGATCAATTGCCGAACAGCCGGCCGATGCCGGACCGCCGGGTCCGGGTGATCGTCGTCGTCTCGAAGCTTGAGGCCGGCGCGGGCCGCGCCCGGACCGGTTGGCTCCGGGGCGCCGCCGCCTGCTGCAGCGCGGGCTTTGCCGGCTGAGGCGGTGGTGCCGCGGCGACCTCCGCCGGTGCCGTTTGCGACGCGCCTGCCAGCCAGACCTCGATCGTCCCGACCTCCGGCGAAGGCTGGAACGCGGTGAAATCGCGCAGCTGGGCCGAAAGCGCCCCGGCGACCTCCGCCGCCGCCTTCCGGTCCTCAGGGTGGAAGAACCGGACGTTCGAGGCCGAGATCTTGAAGCCGACCGGATCGCGCAGTTCCACGGCCAGCCCGGTCAGCGACGCGATGCGCTTCGCTTCCTCCTCCACGATCCCGCGGTCGAGACTGCCGGGCGCGTGGACGAAGACGGTCGCCACGGGCGGCGCGGGCCGGACCGGCGCCGCAGGGGGCTTCGCCACGGCGGCCACGGGCGCGACGCCCGGAGCCGCAGGCCGCACCAGCGCCGGACCGGCCGCGCCTCCCGTCGCGGGGTCGAGCAAGGCGACGCGGATCGCGCCGGTCCCTGGCGTCAAGGGCGCGGAAAGGGCGGGCAAGGCAACGGCGATCGCGGCCGGCGGCCGGGGCAAGGCGGGCAGCGGAACAGGCCGATCCGGGGCGCCTCCGGCAGACAGCCCCGCCGGCACGGCCTCCGGCGGCGGCGCCGCCAGCGCCCTCGGCAGCGCGAGCATCGCAAGGCCTTCTACGGCCGCATTGTCCTGTCCGGACGGCAGCGTCAGCGAGGACTGCACCGTTTGCGCCACACCGCCCGGCATGACCGCCATCGCCCGGTCACGGCCCGGCACCTCCGGCGCGGCGGGCGGGGCGAGCATCACCACCGCCATGCCGGGATCGGGCCGTTGTGGGGCGGCGTCTGCCAGCGGGGCCGCTCGGCCGGCCGCAGCCAAGGCGGCGAAGGTCGCGGGCCCGGCATCGCGCACCTGCCAGCGCTCGGGACGCGGCCGCGGTGCCACCCGGGCAAGACGGTCCGTCGCGGGCGCGGGTTCGGCCGGCGCCGGGGCTGCGTTTTCGGTGGGCGGAGCAGTCTGCGCCGCATCCGCGGTTTCGGTCCGAACCGCCTCAACATCTCGCGCGCCGAACAGCGCATAGCCACCGACCGGCAGGATCAGGAGCGCCGCAACCGCCGCAGCGATCCAGCGCGCGCGACGCCGCTCCGGCACCGCCTCCGTGGGCTGGAGCATCGGCGTGAGCACGGCCGGCGCGCGGGCAACCCAGGCCGCCGAGCGCCTTGCCTCCGGAGCGCAGACCTTCGCCTGCGGCGGTTCGGCCGCCGGCACGAAACGCAAATTCGTCGCCGTCTCGTCCGGCGCCTCCACGGCGGGGCCCGGTGAAACCGGTGTCTCGAGCCCGGTGGATAGATCCGGCATGGCCGGCTTCCCCGCGCCGCGCCGCCGCCGCGGCACGGGCGCCGCGCGTTCGTCCACGAGATCAGGCGAGACGTCGAGCGCCGCCTCGTCCCAGGGGGAATCGCGCCGATCGGAGCTGCCGGCAAGGACCTCGCGCGCCGCAAGCGCAACCAGACGCCGCTCGCGCGCCTCGGCGAGCCGCGCTTCCCAGTCCTGTCCTAGGACGTCGGTCTTACGTCGCCCGACCGGGTAATCCCGTGTCCGTCTCGGCGAAGTGCCCATCCACCCAGCCTTTCAAAACCGCTCTCACACGAGCACGCCGCCGGGCTGAAGCGGCGCCTCTCAACTCATTCCACTGCCCGGGCGTCTCGTCGCCCCACACCTCAATTCCGTCGCCTACCCGAACCGATAGTTCGGGCTCTCGCGCGTGATCTGCACATCGTGAACGTGGCTCTCCTTGAGCCCCGCCCCCGTGATCCGCACGAAGCGGCAGTTCCGGCGCATCTCCTCGACCGTGGCGCAACCGGTATAGCCCATCGCCGCCCTCAGACCGCCGACAAGCTGGTGGATCACGGCCCCGGCCGACCCCTTGTAGGGAACCTGGCCCTCGATCCCTTCCGGCACCAGCTTATCCGAAGCCGCGTCAGATTGGAAATAGCGATCCGCCGAGCCCCGCGCCATGGCGCCCAGCGAACCCATCCCCCGGTAGGCCTTGAAGCTGCGACCCTGGTAGAGGATCACCTCGCCCGGGCTCTCGTCGGTGCCGGCGATCATCGAGCCGACCATGGCGCAGGAGGCGCCCGCCGCGATCGCCTTGGCGAAATCGCCCGAGAACTTGATGCCGCCATCGGCGATCACCGGCACGTCGCCGGCGGCACTCGCGGCGTCCATGATCGCGGTGAGCTGCGGCACGCCGACCCCGGCCACCATCCGCGTGGTGCAGATCGACCCCGGGCCGATCCCCACCTTCACCGCGTCGGCGCCCGCGCCGATCAAGGCCCGCGTCGCCTCCGCCGTCGCGACGTTGCCGGCGATGATCTGCACTTCGTTCGACAGGGATTTCGCGCGTTCCACCGCCTTGGCGACGCCGGCCGAATGGCCGTGCGCGGTGTCGATCACGATGATGTCGACGCCCGACTCCACCAGCGCCTGCGACCGCTCGAAGCCCTTGTCCCCGACCGTGGTCGCCGCCGCCACGCGGAGACGCCCCAGCCGGTCCTTGCAGGCCTGCGGGTTCAGGACCGCTTGCTCGGTATCCTTCAGGGTCAGAAGCCCCGTCAGCTTGCCCTTGCCGTCGGTGACCAGGAGCTTCTCGATCCGCCGCGCCTTCATCAGCGACTTGGCCTCGTCGAGATCGGCGGGCTCGGTCAGCACCGCGAGATCCTTCGAGGTCATCATCACCCTGACCGGCGTATCGTCCGAAGTGGCGAAACGCATATCGCGGTTGGTGACAATCCCCACCACCCTGCCGGAATTGTCCACAACCGGGAAACCGGTGAAATTGTAGCGCTCGATCAGCGCCTTGGCATCGGCCAGCGTCTGGTCGGGCGTCAGCGTCACCGGGCTGTAGACGATGCCGCTCTCGAACCGCTTCACCCGCCGCACTTCGCGGGCCTGGTGCTCGATGTCTAGATTGCGGTGGATCACTCCAATCCCGCCCGCCTGGGCCATCGCGATGGCCATCCGCGCCTCGGTCACCGTGTCCATCGCGGAGGATAGAAGCGGGATGTTCATCGAGATGTCGCGGGTCACCTTCGTGCGCACATCCGCGGTCGAGGGCATCACGGTGGAGGCCGCCGGAACCAGTAGAACGTCATCGAAGGTGAGCGCCTCGCGAATCTCCATGGAACGTCTCCTCGGGAGTGTCGGTTTGGCGCCCCCCTATTGCATGGCCCGGGGAGGACGGAAAGCCCAATATTCGCGGAAATAGGCCCCCGCGGTCCCGTCGTCAGGCAATGGCCGCGTTGGTCTTCGCCGCGAGCGTGCCCTTGGCCCACATCTGCAGGATGCGGAGCGCGATGGGCGGGATGACCAGGGTTGCGAAGACGAGAGCCATCCCCGCGGCGATGCGGAGCCCCTCCGCGCCCTCGATCTGCCACGCGATCGCCAGCGCCCCGGCATAGGCGGCGAGCGGAAAGGTGAAGGCGCTCCAGAACGGGCTGAAACCGGCCTCGGTCATCCAGCGGGCGCGGGCCAGGAGCGCGACGAACAGGAGCGTCGACCAGGCGAGGAGCAGCGTGGCAAGCATTTCCTGCCCGAGGAGAAAGAACGCCGAGGCCGTGAGCGCGGCGGGCGCGAGGTGAATCGCCTGGAGCGGGCGGAGGGGCGGCGTCCCGCCCCGGCCGAAGAGCGGCCCGAGCGTCAGCGCCCAGAGGAGTGCCGAGGCTGCGAGGCAATACCAGGTGAGCGCGGCGACCCAGCCGGGCGGCACGCCCAGCGGTAGGGCCGCGGCGGGGGCAACGATGAAGCCCACGAAGACGAGATGTAGCGCCGGCGTGACCGGCCCCTGCGCCTCCGGTGCGCGGACCAGCCGCCTGCCCACCACGAGCGCCGTCCCGAGATGCCCGAGGAATCCGAGGCCCAGAAACAGGCAAGCCGTGACCGCCATGTAGGGCGCCAGGACTGCGCCCATCAGCATCGCCCCCATGCTCGCCGCCGCGAGACCGGCGCGGCCGGGCAATGTCCCGAGGTCGTCGAGGCAAACCGAGGCACGGAACATGAGCTTCGCCACGTAGGCCCCAGCCGCAAATATGAAAACCAGAGAGATCGCCCCCAGCGCCAGCTCCACCGCCTGCCCCGGCACGCCGAACGCGGCCGCCCCGCGCCGCCAGGCGAGGCCCAGCCCAAGCAGACCCAGGATCGGCGGGAACACCGCCGGCGGCACCTGCCGGCAGAGCCCGACCTTGCCCGGCAATGGCGGCGGCGGCGGAAAATGGGACATGGCGGCGCTCCTCTCATGCAGGATCTGCCATGTCTCCATCGGCACCGCCAGTGACGGACCGTCGCGGGGCTTGCGGAGCCCGGCGGATTCGGCACTGGTCCGCAGGCGAAGGGAGAAGGCGATGGAAACCGTCGACTGCGTTGTGATCGGGACGGGCGTGGTGGGCCTCGCCGCCGCTCGGGCGCTGGCGCTCGCGGGTCGCGAAGTGCTGGTGCTCGAGGCCGAGGACACGATCGGCACGGGCACCTCGTCGCGCAACAGCGAGGTGATCCATGCCGGGATCTATTACCCCGCCGGCAGCCTCATGGCACGAACCTGCACCGAAGGTCGCCATCGCCTCTACGCCTATTGCCGCGACCGGGGCGTCCGGACCGAGCGCTGCGGCAAGCTGATCGTCGCGACAACCGGGGTGGAAGCGGAGGAGCTCGACGCGATCCTCGCCCGCGCCCAGGCGAACGGGGTCGAAGGGATGCGCCGCCTCTCCGGCGCCGAGGCCCGGGCGCTCGAACCCGCGCTCGAGGGCACCGCCGCGCTCCTCTCGCCCGAAACCGGCATCGTCGACAGCCACAGGTTCATGCTGGCGCTCCAGACCGATGCCGAAGCGGCAGGGGCAACCTTCGTCTTCCGCACGCCGGTCGTCTCCGGCACCGCAACGAACGGTCTCACCCTCACCACCGGCGGCGCCGAGCCGATGACCCTCCGCGCCCGCTCCGTGGTGAACGCCTCCGGCCTCCACGCGCCCAGCCTCGCCCGCCGCCTCGCTGGCCTCCCGACCCGGCACATCCCGACCGCCCATTACGCCAAGGGCCACTACTTCCTCCTGCGCGGAAAAGCCCCGTTCCGGCATCTCGTCTACCCCGTCCCCACCCCCGGCGGCCTCGGCATCCACCTCACGCTCGATCTCGCCGGCCAGGCGCGGTTCGGCCCCGACGTGACCTGGATCGACCGGATCGACTACAGCTTCGACGCCACCCGCGAACCCGCTTTCGAGGCCGCGATCCGCCGCTACTGGCCCGGCCTGCCCGAGGGCGCGCTCCTGCCGGGCTATACCGGCATCCGCCCCAAAACCTTGCCCGAAGGCGCGGGCCACCAGGATTTCACCCTGCAAGGCCCCGAAACCCACGGCATTGCGGGGCTCGTGAACCTCTTCGGCATCGAGAGCCCCGGCCTCACCGCCGCCCTCGCGCTCGCCGACCTCATCCGCGACCGGGCCTAGCGTTTTGCCCTTGCCACGCCCGCCCGCCGCCGCCTCAATGCGCCCATGAGCACCCATGGCTATGACGGCGGCCGCCTGGACCTGCCCTTCGTCGGCATCGCCACCTTCGGCAAGCGGCCGTACCGGCCCGACTGGACCGCGATCGACGCCCATGCCGCGGTGCTCGGCGCCCCGTTCGACGCGGGCACCCAGTGGCGGGCCGGCGCCCGCTTCGGCCCGCGCGCGATCCGCGAAGCCTCGACGCTGTTTTCCTTCGGACATGCCGGCGCCTATGACCACGAGGACGACCGCACCTATCTCGGCCCCGAAGTGAGGATCGTCGACATCGGCGATGCCGACATCGTCCATACCGACACCGCGCAGAGCCACGCGAATATCCGCACGGGCGTCGAGGCGATCCTGACGGCCGGCGCGCTCCCGGTGGTGCAGGGGGGCGATCATTCGGTCAATATCCCCTGCATCGAGGCCTTCGCGGGGAGGGGCAATCTCCACATCCTCCAGATCGACGCGCATCTCGATTTCGTCGATGAACGACACGGCGTCCGGAACGGCCACGGCAATCCCATGCGCCGGGCCGCCGAGAAATCCTTCGTCACCGGCTTGACGCAGGTGGGTATCCGCGACGTCTCTTCCACCGCCCGCGAGGGCTACGAGGACGCGCGCCGGATGGGCTCCGACATCCTCTCCGTCCGCCAGGCAAGGACGCACGGCCCCGGGGCGGTGGCGGACCGGATCCCGAGCGGTGCCCGCGTCTACGTCACGCTCGATATCGACGCTTTCTGCCCATCCATCGCGCCGGGCACCGGCACCCCGAGCCATGGCGGCTTCCTTTACTACGAGGTGCTCGAACTCCTCCAGGAGGTGGCCCGGCGTCACGAGATCGTCGGCATCGACCTGGTCGAAGTCGCCCCCGACTACGACCCGTCGGGCAGCACCCAGATCCTCGCGGCGCAGATCCTCCTCAACCTCCTCGGCTTCATCTTCGACGCCCGCGCCGCCAGCGGCTGAGTTGCGCGCACCCGGGGGAGCGCGAGGGGGCGCGAGCCCCCTTGCCAGCCGCGCCTGCCGGAGGCGGGCGCAAACGCATCGCGTGCGCCCGGAGGGCGCGCCGGTCGGAAAGGCCGCCACCCGCAGACCGGGTCGCGATTTGGGGTGGAATCCCACGAATTGCCCGCTAGGCTGTCGGCTACAAAAGCGAAAAGAATTTCCCGGGAGGAACCATGTCCAGACTGCTGAAAGGCGCGGCCCTTGCCGCCCTGACCACCGCCTTTGCCACCGAGACGCTCGCCACCGAGTGGAACGTCTCGCTCTGGGGCAAGCGGCGCGCCTTCACCGAGCATGTGGAAAAGCTCGCCGAACTCGTCTCCGAAAAGACCGGCGGCGAATTCACCCTGAACATCTCCTATGGCGGCCTCTCGAAGAACACCGAGAATCTCGACGGCATCTCGATCGGCGCCTTCGAGATGGCGCAGTTCTGCGCCGCCTATCACCCCGACAAGAACCCCACCCTGATGGTGCTCGACCTGCCCTTCCTCGGCGTGGAGACGCTGAAGCAGGAGGGCGACCTCGACGCAGCGCTCTACGTCCAGCCCGAAGTGGTGAAGGACCTTGCCCGCTGGAACGCGACGATCCTGATGGCCTCGCCCCTCCCGCAATACAACCTCGCCGGCGTCGGCGACGCGCCCGCGACGCTGGAGGATTTCAACGGCATGCGGGTCCGTGCCACCGGCGGGATCGGCGAGGCCTTCGCCAAGATCGGCGCCGTGCCGACCTCGGTGACCTCGGCCGAGGCCTATACCGCGCTCGAATCCGGCGTCGTCGACGCAGTGGCCTTCGCACCGCACGCGCATCTCTCGTTCCGCACCATCGACATCGCCACCTGGTGGACCGACAACCTCAACCCCGGTTCGGTCAACTGCCCCGTGGTGGTCAACACCGACGCGCTCGCCAGCCTCTCCAACGAGGAGCGCGAGGCGCTGATGTCGTCGGTCCCCGCGGCGATGGACCGCTACTACGAGGCCTATGACGAAACCTACGTGAAGTGGGACGCCAAGCTGAAGGAGCGCGGCACCACCGTTGTCCACCTGCCCGACGAGGTGATGGAGGCTATGAAGGCCGCCGCCGCCGTGCCGGTGCGCGACGCCTGGATCGCGGATACCGCCGCCAAGGGCTACGACGCCCAGGGCCTCTACGATTTCGTCATCGCCAAGCTCTCTGAGCTCAAGGGCGGCAGCTGACGGATCAGGCGCCCCGGTCCGCCGGGGCGCACCGCCAACAGGATGGCCACCGTCTCCAATATCCGCGCCGACGGCTCGCTCCTGAGCCGGCTCGACCGTGCGCTCGACCATGTCGAACGCGGGCTCACCTTCGCGGGCGGCCTCGCGATCCTCGCCGCGATGCTGCTCTCGGTGGTGAACATCCTCGGCCGCAAGCTCTTCAACATGCCGGTGCCGGGCTATGTCGCGATCATGCAGCAGCTCGTCCCGGTGATGGCTTTCCTCGCTATCTCCTGGTGCCAGCGCCTCGGCGGCCATATCCGGATGGACATTCTCGTGGGCCGGCTCCGCGGCCGCCCGCTCTGGATCGCCGAGTTCTTCGGCATCCTCACCATGATCGTCCTCGCCGCCGCGCTGGTCTACGGCTCCTGGGACCATGCGATGCGCGCCTTCACCCTCGGCGACACGACCGACGACCTCTCGATCCCCACCTGGCCGGTGAAGATGGTGGTGCCGGTGATGCTCTCGATCCTCATCCTGCGCCTCTTCCTCCAGCTCTGGGGCTACGGCCGCGCCGCGCTCTCGGGCGAGGCGGAACCCGTCGCGGTGCCTCTAATCGAGGACGCCGCCACGCAAGCGGCGCATGAAGCCGAAACCGTCTCCGGCCTCGAGGAGCGCGAATGACCACCATCGAGATGGCCATGGTGCTTTCGGGCGTGCTGATCGTCCTCGTGCTGATCGGCGTCCGCGTCGCCTTCGCCACCGCCTTCATCGGCATGCTGGGCCTGTTCCTGTTCTACACCCATGACCGCAACATGGACGCGATGCGCGCGCTGACGGTCACCCTGAAGCTCGCGGGCCAGGTGCCGCATTCCAAGACCGCGAGCCACGTGCTCGGCCTGATCCCGGTCTTCATCCTGATCGGCTACCTCGCCTATTTCGCTGGCCTCACCCGCGCGCTCTTCGAGACCGCCAAGCGCTGGCTCGGCTGGCTGCCGGGCGGCATGGGCGTCGCCACCGTCTTCGCCACCGCGGGCTTCGCCGCCGTCTCCGGCGCCTCGGTCGCCACTTCCGCCGTCTTTGCCCGGATCGCGATCCCGGAGATGCTGGGCCTCGGCTACGACAAGCGCTTCGCAGCGGGCGTCGTCGCAGCGGGCGGCACCCTCGCCTCGCTGATCCCGCCCTCGGCGATCCTCGTCATCTACGCGATCATCACCGAAAGCTCGGTAGGCAAGCTCCTCATGGCCGGGTTCCTGCCCGGCCTCGTCTCGGCCGTGATCTATGCCGGGCTGATCATCGGCATGGCCTGGTTCCGCCCCTCGCTCGGCCCGCCCGTCACCGGCTTCACGATGCGCGAGAAGCTCGAAAGCCTGCCCGGCGCCATGCCCATCGTCTTCGTCGTCGCGATCATCATGTTCGCGATCTACGGCGGCTGGGGCACGCCCACCGAGGCCGGCGCGCTCGGCGCCTTCATCGTGCTGGTGATGGCGGTCTGGAAGGGAATGCGCTGGAACGACCTCTCGGGTGCGCTCATGGAAAGCGCCAAGCTCACCACGATGATCTTCGCGATGATCTGGGGCGTCCTGATCTTCGTGCGCTATCTCGGCTTCGCCGACCTGCCCAACACCTTCGCCGCCTTCATCGCCGGGCTCGACTACCCGCCCTACATGATCCTCCTGACGATCCTCGCGGCCTACGTGGTCCTCGGAATGTTCATGGACGCGATCGGCATGCTGATCCTGACCCTGCCCGTCACCTTCCCGGCCGTCCTCGCGCTCAACGGCGCCACCGGCAGCGAAGTCGGATCGCTCGGCATGACTTCCGACGAATGCGCGATCTGGTTCGGCATCATCGTCGTGAAGATGGCCGAGCTCTGCCTGATCACGCCCCCCATCGGGCTCAACTGCTTCGTCGTCGCGGGCGTCCGGCCGGAAATCTCCGCCCAGGACGTGTTTCGCGGCGCCTCGCCCTTCTTCGTCGCCGACGTGGTGACCGTGGGCGTCCTGATCGCCTTCCCCGGCATCGTGCTCTGGCTCCCGAACCTGCTGGTGTCCTGAGAAACGTCGGCTTCGACGGTGCCGCCCATACCTAGCGCCGGCCGCGCCGGACCGGGGCTCATTCTTCATCCGGCCCGAATTACCCGGCCTTATGTATCAAGCGCATGCGCTTGATACATAAGGCCGGAAATACTCCGGGGTGAGGCGCGGCAGCACCGATGGGCAGAGCCCCTCAGCCCCACGCATGGACAATCCCGCGGAAGCCGCATTTCATGCCGCAGACCAGACCTGCAAAGGACCGTGTCCCACATGATCGACCTCTACACCTGGACCACCCCGAACGGCCGCAAGGTCTCGATCCTGCTCGAGGAACTCGGGATCCCCTACAATGTCCACGCCATCGACATCGGCAAGGACGAGCAATTCGCCCCCGACTTCCTGATGATCAGCCCGAACAACAAGATCCCCGCCATCGTCGACCGCGACACCGGGCTCTCGCTGATGGAATCGGGTGCGATCCTCTGGTACCTCGCCGACAAGCACGGCCGGTTCCTGCCCGGGGACGCCCAGGCCCGGATGCATGTGCTCGAATGGGTGATGTGGCAGATGGGCGGCCTCGGCCCGATGCTTGGCCAGGCGCACCATTTCCTGAAGTTCAACCCCGGCAAGGCGCCCTATGCCGAGGAGCGCTACGGCACCGAAGCACGGCGGCTCTACGCGGTGCTCGACACCCGGCTGGAGGGGCGCGACTTCATCGTCGGGGAGTACTCCATCGCCGACATGGCCGCCTGGCCCTGGATCTCGCGCTACGAATGGCAGGGGATCGACCTGGCGGATTTCCCGAATGTGCGCTCCTGGTACCGCCGCATCCTGAACCGTCCGGCCGTGCAGCGCGGCTACCAGGTGCCGAAGGACATGGGCGAGATCCCCCCCGGCTGACCGTGCCCGGCTTGGGGCGGCCCTGCCTCTGGTCCGCCCCGTCTGCCCGGCGTCAGGCGCGGCGCATCGCGCTACCCGGGCGCGCGTCGCCATAGATCATGTCGCGGCTCGTGCGGCTCCAGTCCAGATGGCTCTTCAGCCTGCGGTCCATGTATTCCCCATACTGGCGCCGGCTCAGGACCAGCCAGTGACGCGCGAAATGCAGGATCTGCGCGATGCAGAGCAGGATGATTGCGTAATGGACCATGTCTTCCACCTCTTGTCCCCAGGGCACCATTGTCGTGCCGTCTTTCGATCAATTTCGTGACGGAAGGGCGGAAAAGCGGCTGAAATGTGTCGGTGCCATGGCGAAAACCGGGTTTACACCCTGGGTTCCATGCTGAAAGCACGGGAATCCAACCTGGGACGAGAGGATTGTAGCCGCGCGCGCCCGGGAATCGCGGGGGGAACCTCCCCGCTGTTACCAGGCGCCTAACGGTAGAGCAGCGAGATTCCGTCGAGGAAGACATGCACCTTGGACGGATCCGCCGTGACCCGGACCTCGCGGCCCCGCGCGTCGACGTGGATCCCGGCCAGCTTGGCCAGCACCTGCGGCGCGCTGCCCTTGCGCTCGAAGTAGAGGATCGTGAGTTCGCCCAGCGCCTCCACGTAATCCACCGTCCCGTGATAGATCGCCTCGCCCTCGGTCTCGACGAAATCCTCGGGCCTGACGCCGACGCGCACCCGCTTGCCCATCAGCGCGGCATCCGAAGGCACGTCCGAGACGGCGATCCCTTCGCCGTCGATCTGCACCCTTGTCTGCGCGCCGGTGCCGACGATCTCGCCATCCATCAGGTTCATCGCCGGAGAGCCGATGAACTGCGCCACGAACTCGCTGTTGGGCCGCTCGTAGAGCTCCAGGGGCGAGCCCACCTGCGCGATGCCCTTGTTCGCCAGAACCACGATCCTTGTCGCCAGCGTCATTGCCTCGACCTGATCGTGGGTGACGTAGATCATCGTCGACTCGGGCATCGCCTCCTTCAGCTGCGCAATCTCGATTCGCGTCGCCACCCGGAGCGCGGCGTCGAGGTTCGAGAGCGGCTCGTCGAACAGGTACACCTTCGGGTCGCGCACGATCGACCGCCCGATCGCCACCCGCTGCCGCTGCCCGCCCGACAGCGCCTTGGGCAACCGGTCGAGATACTGGGTCAGCTGCAGCTTCTCCGCCGCCGCCGTCACCGCCTTCTTGATCTCGTCCTCGCTCTTCTTCGCGAGCCGGAGCGCGAAGGCCATGTTGTCGTAAACCGTCATGTGCGGGTAGAGCGCGTAGGACTGGAACACCATGGCGATGCCCCGCTGCGACGGCGGCACGTCGTTCACCACGTGCCCGTCGATTTCGAGCGTGCCCGCGGTGATCAGCTCGAGCCCCGCAATCATCCGCAGAAGCGTCGACTTCCCGCAGCCCGACGGCCCGACGAAGACGATCAGTTCGCCCGTCTCGATGTCGAGGTCGATGTTCTTCAGAACCTCGACGGTGCCGCCATACGACTTGCCGACATCGGTCAGCTTCAGGTTCGCCATGTCTTCTCCTCCCCTCGGCCGCTGGCCGCCGTCTTCTTCAGATGTCGTTGCCTTCCAGGCCGAAGAAGGCCTGGTAGGGCGGCAGGTCGACTTCGCCCCCGTTCAGTTCCGCCCGGAACGGTGCGCCCCGGTCCTGTCGCCAGGACCCCTCCGGCACCGGAACCGAAATGGCCGCGCCCGAGAGGTTGAAGGCGCAGAACATGCGCACGTCGCCCAGGGCGCGAATAAAGGCGATGCGGTCCTCCCCGGACGCGGTCACCTCCAGGCTGCCCTTGGCGAGCACCTTGTGCGCCTTCCGGAAGCCGATCATCCGCCGGTAAAAATCGAGCGTCGCCCCTTCCTCGTTGTACTGGAGCGACACAGCCCGCTGCAGGTGCTCCATCGCCAGCGGAAGCCAGGGCTTGCCGTCGGTGAAACCGCCATACTGGTGGTCGCGCACCCAGGGGATCGGCGTGCGGCACCCGTCGCGGCCCTTGTATTTCGGCCAGAACCGCTTGCCGTAGGGGTCCTGAAGGTCCTCGTAGGCCACATAGGCCTCGGTCAGCCCGAGCTCCTCGCCCTGGTAGAGGCAGACGGTCCCGCGCACCGAGAGCAACAGCGCCGCGAACAGCCGAAGCGCCGGCTCGTTCAGGTGCCAGCGCGTCGGATGCCGCGGAACGTCGTGGTTCGAGAACGCCCAGCAGGCCCAACCATCGCCCAGCGTCTCATTGGCCTTGCCGAGCACCCGCGCAAAGAACGCGCCCGTGGGCGCCTGCCCCGACAGGAAGTCGAAATCGTAGCACATGTGCAGCCGGTCGTTCCCGGCGGTGTATTCGGCCTGGATCTCGGCGCCGCGCTGGCTCTCGCCCACCTCGCCCACCGTGGTCCGGTCCGGGAACTCGTCGCAGAGCGCCCGCAGCCTTTTCAGGAAGGCGATGTTCTCGGGCCGGGTCTTGTCGTAGAGATGGTTCTGGAAATTGTAGGGGTTCACCGAGGGCGCGGTGTTGTCGTTCCGCTCCTCCACGGCGAGCGGCGGGTTGTCGCGCAGCTCCTTGTCGTGGACGTAGAAATTCACGGTGTCGAGCCGGAACCCGTCCACCCCCCGCTCCAGCCAGAACCGCGCCACGTCGATCAGTTCGTCCTGCACGGCGGGACAGTGGAAGTTCAGGTCGGGCTGCTCGGTCAGGAAGTTGTGCAGGTAGTACTGCATCCGCTCCGCGTCCCATTCCCAGGCCGGCCCGCCGAAGATCGACAGCCAGTTGTTGGGCGGCGACCCGTCGGGTTTCGGGTCAGCCCAGACATACCAGTCCGCCCGGGCGTTGTCGCGGCTCGACCGGCTCTCGGCGAACCAGGGATGCTGCGACGAGGTATGCGACAGGACCAGGTCGATCAGCACCCGGATGCCCAGTTCGTGGGCGCGGGAAATCAGCGCGTCGAAATCGCCGAGCGTGCCGAACATCGGGTCGACATCACGGTAATCCGACACGTCATAGCCGAAATCCAGCATCGGCGAGCGGAAGAAGGGCGAAATCCAGATCGCATCGACGCCGAGATCTGCCACATGCGGCAGCCGGTGGATGATCCCGGACAGATCGCCGATCCCGTCGCCGTTCGAATCCTGAAAGCTGCGCGGATAGATCTGGTAGATCACCGCCCCGCGCCACCAGTCCGGATCGGCGGCCAGGATCGGCCGCTGGTCGACCGCGGTATCGAGAAAGCTCATTTTACGGACCCTGCAAGGAGGCCACGCACCAGATATCGCTGCATGGCGAAGAACACGATGAGCGGCACCGCGATGGAGACGAAGGCCGCGGTTGCGAGGATCTCCCAGTTCCCGCCGCGGGTCCCCAGAAGCTCGACGATCTGCTTGGTCATCACCGTGGTTTCGCCCGTGGAGTCGATCAGGAAGACGAGCGCCACCAGGAGGTCGTTCCAGGTCCAGAGGAACTGGAAGATCGCGAAACTCGCCAGCGCCGGGAAGGACAGCGGCAGGATGATCTTCACGAAGATCTGGAAATCCGTCGCCCCGTCGACCTTGGCGTTCTCGATGATGTCGCGCGGCAGGCCGACCATGTAGTTCCGCAAGAGATAGATCGCGAGCGGCATCCCGAAACCGGTATGCGCCAGCCAGGTGCCGAGATAGCCCTTGCCGATGCCGATCTCGTTATGAAGCTTCAGGAGCGGAATGAGCGCGAGCTGGAGCGGCACCACGAGCAACCCAACCACTGCCGCAATCAGGAGCGCCCGGCCGGGGAAGTCCATCCAGGCCAGAGCATAGGCGGCGAAGGCCGCCACGAGGATCGGGATGATCGTCGCCGGTATCGTCACGGTCAGCGTGTTGAAGAAGGCCTTGGCCATCCCCTCGCGGTTGCTGGGGCCGAGGATCTCGCGGTAGTTGTTCAGCGTGAACTCGGGCGGCGTGGTCACCGTCAGGAACACCCGCTCGCCCCGCTTGCCGGAAAATTCCGTGTCGCTTTCCAGCCGGTAGTCGCCATTCGCCTCTACGGTTAGCCGTCCATCCTTGCCCAGGTCCGCGGTGTCGCCCGCTGCATGGGCCGAAACGTCACGCGCGCTCGTGCCCCAGGCGGAGAGATCGCCCGCCGTCTGCCCCTCGTCGGCGAAGAGATTGCCCTGGATCACGTATTTCCCGCCCTCTTGCACCTGCTTGTCCGGTGCGGCGGTGCGGAGCTGGATCGACTGCTCGGCCGGGAACAGCGAGGCCCACCAGCCCGAGGAGGCGATCTGGTCCGCCGTCCGGAAGGACGACACGAACAGCCCCACGGTCGGGAACAGCCAGAGTGCCACGAGGAGCACGACCGAGATGTGAACCGCCCAGGTGAGACCGGATCTCTGGCCCGCGATGTTGTCCATGTCTCCGCCCTCCCCTCAGCGCATTTCCTTGCGTGCGTTGTGCACGTTCCAGACCAGGATCGGCGTCACCAGAAGCATGATGATCATCGCCGCTGCCGATCCCACGCCCCAGTCGTTGGCGCGGAAGAGCTTGTCGTACATGTAGTTCGCCAGAACCTGCGTCTCCCACTGGCCGTTGGTCATCGCGAAGACGATGTCGAACACTTTCAAAACCACGATGGTGATCGTCGTCCAGACCACCACGATGGTGCCCATGATTTGCGGCACCTTGATCTTGAAGAAGATCTGGAACGGGTTCGCGCCGTCGATGATCGCCGCCTCGATCGTCTCCTCGGGGATGCCCCGGAGCGCGGCCGAGAGGATCACCATGGCGAAGCCGGTCTGGATCCACACCAGAACGATCATCAGGAAGAAGTTGTTCCAGAACGGCACCGTGAGGAAGGTCAGGGGCTCGCCGCCGAGCCCGACGATGATCGCGTTCAGGATGCCGATCTGCTCCTGGTCGATGGGCCGCACGTCGTAGACCAGCTTCCAGATCACCGCGGCGCCGACGAAGGAGATCGCCATCGGCATGAAGATCAGCGACTTGGCGATATTGCCCCAGCCGATCCGGTCGGTGAGCTGCGCCGCGAGAAGCCCGAACCCGGTTGAGAAGGCCGGCACCACGATCAGCCACAGCATGTTGTTCTTCATCGCTTCCCAGAATTTCGGCTCGCCGAACATCTGGGCGTAATTGTCGAGCCCGACGAAGCCGACATCGCGCTCCGAGAGCGAAAGCCGCAAAGTCTCCAGGACCGGATAGGCCAGGTAGAGCCCGAGAACGAACAGCGCCGGAAACAGGAACAGCCAGGGCCGGATCAAGTTGGCGCGGTTGATGTTGCGCCCCGCGTTCGGCCCCGAGGGCGGGTACAGCACCTTGTCGAGGAACTGGTTCGAGAAGAAGTAGTAGGCGATGCAGCCGCCCACGCCGATGATGATGGTCAGAAGACCCTGCAAGGCCGGATTCATGGCACCCCTCCCCTGGCTCCATCCCTCCCGGGATCGGAAGGCAGCGGTCCAGCCGCTGCCCTCGGTCTTTCAGGCGAACGCGCCTATTTCAGCGCGTCCCAGCTCTGCTGGATCTCGTGCGCCACCGTCTCGGCATCCTTCGCGCCGGACGAGTAATCGACCATGCCGGTCCAGAACGTGCCCGCGCCCACGCCGCCCGGCATCAGGTCGGACCCGTCGAAGCGGAAGGTGGTGGCGTTGGTCAGGATCTCGCCGAGCGCCTTGCGCACGCCCGTCACGTAGAGGTCGGTGTTGACCGTCGTGAGCGGCGTCAGGAACCCGCCCTCCTCCTGCGCCATCCAGAGTTCATGCGCGATCGGCGTCTCGAGGAACTCGATCAGCCCATGCGCGGCCGGACTGTCGTTGGCGATCGCGAAGAGCGTCCCGGCGCCCAGCACCGGCGAGCCGAGGTCCTTCTCGGCATAGGCCGGGAAGTAAAAGAAGTCCGCGTCTTCGCCGACCACGGTGCCCTCGGGGAAATAGGCCGGCACGAAGGACCCCTGCTTGTGCATCATGCATTGCGGGGGGCTCGAGAACAGGCCCTTCGGGCTATCGCGAAAATCGACCGCCGCGGTGTCGTTGGCGTTTCCGGCCACGTAGTCGTCATTCCTCACGAACGAGCCGTAATCCTCGATCACCGAGACGACCCGCGGATCGTCGAACTTGATCTCGTTGGTCACCCAGCCGTCATAGACCTCGGGCGGCTGGTTCCTCAGCATCAGGTCCTCGACCCAGTCGGTCGCCGGCCAGCCGGTCGCGCCGCCCGACCCGAGACCGACGCAGAGCGGCGTCACACCGTCCTCGACCATCTGGTCCATCAGCGCCTTGAAGTCCTCGAGCGTCTCGGGAATCTCGTAGCCGTAATCCTCGAAATTCTCCGGCACGTACCAGATCAGCGACTTCACGTCCGCCTTGTAGGGAAACGCGTAGAACGCCTCCGACCCATCCTGGCCCGGATAGGTTCCGAGCTTCACCCAGCTGTCGCCGGCGGCATAGTTCTGCGCCATCCAATCGGCGGCGTCCTGACCGAGCGGGGTCAGAAAGCCGCGCTTCGCGAGACCGGCGGCAAGGCCGGGCTGCGGGAACACGGCGATATTCGGGGCGGAACCCGCCTCGGCATCGACGACGATCTGCTGCTCGAAGCTGTCCGAGCCCGTGTAGCGCACGTCGGCGCCGGTGGCGTCGCGGAAGTAGTTCAGGACGTTCTGCAGCCCCCGGTCGTCGGGCGTGAGCCACGGCCCGAAGATCGTCAGTTGCTCGCCCGAATAATCGTGGCTCGCCGCGAAATCCTCGTAGCTCTGCCAGTTGAACCCGCCTTCTCCCACCGGAAAGAGCAGTTCGGTCTGGGCGCTGGCCTGACCCATGGACAGGCTCAGGATCGCGGCGCTGCAAAGCAGCATCGGTTTCATTACGATTTCCCTCCCGGTATCGTGTTTCTTTACACGTTCTTAACCTATCGCGCCCGACGAATTCGTCCATCGCCAAAGCGCTTTGGATGCAGCCGACGGTTGCCGAATCCGCGCACGGAGTCAATCCCGCAAGCAGTTCTCGACAGAAAACTTCACCACCGGACCTACCCCCGGTGGTAGGCGCGCCGGACGGATCGACGAATAATTTCGTTGAACTTCAAACCGCTTTGGAGAAACTTGGACGCATGAAGCTCAAGGATCTCGCCGCCCAGCTCGGTCTGTCGCAGACCACCGTCAGCCGTGCGCTGAACGGCTATCCGGAGGTCAGCGAGGTGACCCGCGCCCGGGTCATGGCGGCGGCCAAGCGGCACGATTACCGGCCCAACGTGCGCGCCAAGGCCCTGGCCACCGGGCGTTCCATGGCGATCGGCCACATCCTGCCGGTCTCGACCCGCCACGAGATGGTCAACCCGGTCTTCGCCGACACCATCGCCGGGGCGAGCGAGACCTATACCAGGGCGGGCTACGATCTCGTGCTCTCGGTGGTGCCCGACGACGAGCAGGAGAGCCACTACCGGAACATGGCGGCCAAGCAGCTGGTCGACGGGTTGATCGTGCATTCTCCCCGCCCCGGCGACCGGCGAATCGCGCTCCTGCGCGAGATCGGCATCCCGTTCGTGGTGCACGGACGCGCCGGCGAGGAGGCGGAGGGCTATTCCTGGGTCGACATCAACAACCGGCGCGCGTTCCGCCGGGCGGCCGAGTTCCTCGTCGATCTGGGCCACAGGCGGATCGCCCTGGTGAACGGGCTCGAGAGCTACGACTTCGCCCGCCGCCGTCGCGAAGGCTTCACCGAGGGCCTTGCCGTCCGCGGCCTGGAGGCGGACCCCGCGCTGATGCTTTCGGACGAGATGACCGAGCAATACGGCTACCGCGCCGCGAGAACGCTCCTCGCCACGGAGAACCGGCCGACCGCGATCCTCGCCTCCTCGACGATCATCGCCTTCGGCATCCGCCGCGCCGCGGTCGAACAAGGCCTGAAGCTGGGCCGCGACCTCTCGCTCATCAGCCACGACGACGTTCTGTCCTATTTCCGGAACGGCGACGAGGAGCCGCTCTTCACCGCGATCCGCTCCTCGGTCTGGGAGGCGGGCCGCCGCGCCGCCGAGGCGCTGATCCGCCAGATCGCCGATCCCGGAACGCTGCCCCAGATCCTGCTCGAGGCCGATTTCGTGATCGGCGCATCGACCGGCCCTGCGCCGAAGATCCCCACGAAAAGAAAGGCCTGACAGATGAACTTCACCCGCGCCGATTTCCCCGACGATTTCCTCTTCGGCGTCGCGACCTCGGCCTACCAGATCGAGGGCCAGTCCTTCGGCGGCGCCGGCCCCTGTCACTGGGACAGCTTCGCGGCCACGCCCGGCAACGTCGTGCGCGCCGAGAACGGCGCCCGGGCCTGCGACCACTATCACCGCTGGGAGGAAGATCTCGACCTCGTCGCCGGCGCCCATCTCGACACCTACCGGTTCTCGACGAACTGGTCGCGGGTGATGCCCGAGGGGCGCGGCGCCCCCAACGAGGAGGGTCTCGATTTCTACGACCGGCTCGTCGACGGCCTGCTCGCGCGCGGCATCAAGCCGGCCGCCACGCTGTACCACTGGGAACTGCCGCAGCCGCTCGCCGATATGGGCGGCTGGCGCAATGCCGACATGCCGAACTGGTTCGCCGATTTCACCGAGGTGGTGATGCGCCGCATCGGCGACCGGGTCTGGTCCGCCGCGCCGATCAACGAACCCTGGTGCGTGAGCTGGCTCTCGCATTTCCTCGGCGTCCACGCGCCCGGCCTGCGCGACATCCGCGCCACCGCCCGCGCCATGCACCTCCTACTGGTTTCGCATGGCCGTTCGATCCAGGCGATGCGGGCGCTCGGCATGAAGAACCTCGGCTGCGTCTTCAACATGGAATATGCGGAACCCGCCGACGCGAGCGACGCGGCCCGAAAGGCCGCCCATCTCTATGACGGCTACTACAACCGCTTCTTCCTCTCGGGCGTGTTCCGCGGCGAATACCCCGCAGAGGTGCTCGAGGGCCTCGGCCCGCACCTCCCGGCCGGCTGGCAGGAGGATTTCGACACGATCCGTGCGCCGCTCGACTGGTGCGGCATCAACTACTACACCCGCAAGCTCATGGCGCCCGATTCCGGCCCCTGGCCCGCCCACAAGGAAGTCGAGGGCCCTCTGCCCAAGACCGCGATGGGCTGGGAGATCTATCCCGAGGGGCTCGAATTCTTCCTGCGCCGCACGCACGAGGACTACACGAAGGGCCTGCCGATCTACGTCACCGAAAACGGCCTCGCCGCACCGGATGTCGTCACGGACGGTGCGGTCGCGGATCCGCACCGCATCGCCTATCTCGACAGCCATCTTGGCGCCGTCCGCCGCGCGATCGCGGCTCGCGTGCCGGTCGCGGGCTACATCGCCTGGTCGCTCATGGACAATTTCGAATGGTCCTACGGCTACGAGAAAAGGTTCGGCCTCGTTCACGTGGATTTCGACAGCTTGAAGCGCACGCCGAAAGCGTCCTATCACGCCCTGAGCGCCGCGCTTTCGCGCTGAGGAGAGACGATGGATCCCGCCGCCGCCCCGCATTCGCTGCTCGCCGATATCGGCGGCACCAATACCCGCGTCGCGCTGGCGCGTGGGGCGACGCTTCTGCCCGACACGATCCGCCGGTTCCGCAATGCCGACTATCCCGGCCTCGAGGCGGTGCTCCGCGCCTACCTCGCCGAGCGCGGCGAAAGCGCCTGCCATGCCGCCTGCGTCGCGGTGGCGGGGCCGGTGAAGGACGGGGTCGGCGCGCTCACCAATCTCGACTGGTCGATCGACGAGGCGACCTTGGCCGGCGCGACCGGGGCCGGCACTGTGGCGATCCTGAACGACCTGCAGGCTCAGGGCCATGCACTCGGGCACATCGCTCAGGAGAACCTGCGCCCGGTCCTCCCCGGCGTGCCCGCACCCGAAGACGCCACGCGCCTGGTGATCGGCGTCGGCACAGGGTTCAACGTCGCGCCGGTGCACAGCGCCGGCGCCGCGCGCGTGGTGGCGGCTTCCGAAACCGGGCATTCTTCCTTACCGCTCCGCACCTTGGAGGACAAACGCCTCGGCGATTGGCTCGCGGAACGGCACGGCTTCCCCGCCGTCGAGGAGGTCCTCTCGGGCCGCGGCCTCACCTATGTCTATGCCTGGCTCGGCGACGAGGCGGGCGATCCCCGCACCGCCGACGCCGCGACGATCATGGAAGCCTGCGCCGCCGGCAGCGATCCGCGCGCCGAGGCCGCCGTTGCCCGGTTCGTGCATTTTCTCGGTTGCGTCGCGGGCGACCAGGCCCTGATCCACCTGCCCTTCGGCGGAATCTACCTCGCCGGCGGCGTCGCGCGCGCCATGGCGCCCTGGCTCGACCGCTTCGGCTTTGCCGAATCGTTCCGCGACAAGGGCCGTTTCGCCGGGTTTCTCGAATCCTTCCCGGTCCAGGTGATCGAGGACGATTTTGCCGCCCTGGCGGGCACCGCCGCCCATCTCGCCCGGATCGCCCCGGCGCCTGCGGCGTAGCCACACAAGTCCTGCAAATTCCCTGCTTGGCGTAACGCCGCCTTAACCCCGTCCTGCGAAGAGCAGCCAACGTACGGTGGTTCGGATGGCTGAGTAGAGATGACGGCACAAGATGCGCAGAACGCAGACGCGGCGGCGACCGGCCGGCTCGCGTTGAAATCCAAGCTGGATCTGAAAGGATCGGACGATCTCGCGAAGGAATTGCAGGAACTGCGGGGCAGCGACCTGACGATCGATCCCTCGGCGGTCGAACAGCTCGGCGCCCATGCCGTACAGACCCTGATCGTCGCGGCCCGAAGCTGGGCCGCCGACGGGAATGCCTTCACCGTCGAAGCGCTGCCCGCAGGGGCAGCCGCCCATCTCGCGACGCTGGGCATGGACCAAACGATTTTCGATGTCGAAAGGACGGAATGATGAGTCTGAGCGTGTTTGCCGTCGATGACAGCCGCACCATGCGCGAAATGATCAAGTTCACGCTCCTGCAAGCCGGGTTCCAGTGCCACCTGGCCGAGGACGGGCAGCACGGGCTCGAAGTTCTCGATACCGTCACGCCCGACGTCATCATCACCGATATCAACATGCCGAGGCTCGACGGATTCGGCTTCATCGACGCGACCCGCGCGCGACAGGACACGATGTCGACGCCGATCCTCGTGCTGACGACGGAAAGTTCGGCAGAACTCAAGGCCCGCGCCCGCGAGGCCGGAGCGACGGGCTGGATCGTCAAGCCCTTCGACCCCGACAAGCTGGTGCGTGCCATCCATATGGTTGCGGGGTAAGGCGTCATGTCCGATCCGATGCAGGAGATCCGCAACTCGTTCTTCATCGAGTGCGACGAACTTCTCGAAGGCCTCCAGGACGCACTCGCGTCCATGGAAGGCGGAGACCACACCAGCGAGACGATCAACGTCGCGTTCCGGGCCGTCCATTCGATCAAGGGCGGTGCGGGCGCCTTCGGCCTCGATCAGCTGGTCGGCTTCGCCCACACCTTCGAGACGGTGATGGACGATGTGCGCAGCGGTTCCCTGGCCATCGAGGAACACATCGTACAGCTGTTCTTCCAATGCGCCGACATGCTGTCGGATCTCGTACGGGTCTCGCGGGATGGCGAACTCCTGTCCGAAGACGAGATGGCGCCGCTGGTGAACCAGCTGAAGGCGCTCGCCGGCGAAGATGGGGCGGGCGGTGCCGAACCCGAGCCCGAGGTCGATTTCCAGCCCATGGGAATCGCCATCGACCTGCCCGATCTCGATCTGTCCGACGCGCCCGAGGAGGAAAGCACCCCGGCCGACGAGGCGGAGGATCTCGATGCCGAGGACGCGGACGGTGACGCGGACGAAAAGGAAGATGACGACGCGTCTGCCCTGTCGCATCTTTTCGAGGTCATCTTCCGACCCGAACCCGAGCTCTATCGCTCCGGCAACGACCCGCTGTTCCTGTTGCGCGCCCTTGAGGCGCTCGGCCGGGCCGAAACGACCTGCACGGTTGCGCCGTCGCCCGACCTCGCCGAGTACGGCCCGAACACCAGCCTCCTGAGCTGGAGGATCGAGCTATCGACCAATGTCGACGCGGCAGCGATCCGCGAGGTCTTCGATTTCGTCGATGGTCTCTGCCTACTCGAAGTCAGCAAGGTCGGGGCCGATGCCGGAACTGAGGCCGACGAGGCACCGGCCCCCGCGCCCGAACCCGCGCCCGAACCCGCGGTCGCGGCCGCTCCGGCCGTCGCGGCACCGAAGAAGAGCGCCGTGCCGACGCCTCCGGCGCCCAAACCGGCCGCGCCAATGCCGGCCGCGACTCGGGAAGAGCCGGCAAGACCCGCGCCGAAGCCCGACGCAGACGCCGAAAAGGCCGGCGGCTCGGGCCAGGCGTCGCAGCCCGGGCCCACCGTCCGCGTCGATCTCGACCGCGTCGACCGCCTTGTGAACCTCGTCGGCGAGCTGGTCATCAACCAGGCCATGCTCTCGCAGTCGATCGCCGCGACCGGCCTGTCGGGCAACTCCAAGATCGCAACCGGATTGGACGAGTTCCAGCAGCTCACCCGCGACATTCAGGACAGCGTGATGATGATCCGCGCCCAGCCGGTGAAATCGCTGTTCCAGCGCATGGGCCGGATCGTCCGAGAAGCGTCTGCCTCGGTGAACAAGACCGTCCGCCTCCGGACCGAGGGCGAATCGACCGAGATCGACAAGACCGTCATCGAACGCCTGGCCGATCCGCTCACTCACATGATCCGGAACGCGGTCGACCACGGGCTCGAATCCACCGAGATGCGCCTTGCCGCCGGCAAATCCGCCGAGGGCCATGTGACCCTGAGCGCGTCGCACCGGTCCGGCCGTGTCGTTATCGAGATCACCGATGACGGGGGCGGCATCGACCGCGACCGCGTCAAGTCTATCGCCGAATCGAAAGGACTGATCGCGCCCGGACAGGACCTGTCCGAGACCGAGATCGACAATCTCCTCTTCCTCCCCGGCTTCTCGACCGCCAAGGAGATTTCCAACCTCTCGGGCCGCGGCGTCGGCATGGACGTCGTCAAGAACGCGATCAGCTCCCTGGGGGGCCGCATCGCGATCTCGTCCCAGTCGGGTATCGGCACGACCTTCTCGATCTCGCTGCCGCTGACGCTCGCGGTGCTGGACGGCATGGTCGTGACCGTGGCCGACGAAACACTGGTGCTGCCGCTCAGTTCGGTGTCCGAGACCTTGTCCATTGGCCCCGAGGACGTCCGTGGCCTGGGCCCGTCGACGCAGGTCATCCGCGTCCGCGACGTCTTCGTGCCGCTGATCGATCTGGGAACCGAGCTCGGATATTCGCAGCCGCGCAGCAAGTATGACGGCGCGATCGTTCTCCTGATCACCCAGGAAGACGGAAAGCGGGCCGCGCTCGTGGTCGACGGGATCGAAGACCAGCGCCAGGTCGTCATCAAGGGCCTGGAGGAAAGCTACGGCCGGGTGCCCGGCGTCGCCGCCGCGACGATCCTCGGCGACGGTCAGATCGCCCTGATCCTCGACCCGACAGACCTTCTTGCCAATGCTTCAGGGCGCAGCCGCCCCGAGCCCAATCTCGCCATTGCCTAGGAGAGCCCCATGGACCCGGTCAAAACCGAAACCGACACGCCCGTCCAGACCGACGAAGTCGAACTCCTCTCGTTCCGCGTCGGCGAAAGCGAGTATTCCGTCGAAATCATGTCGGTCCGCGAGATCCGCGGCTGGACCCGCGCCACCTCGCTGCCGCATTCGCCTCCCTACGTGCGCGGCGTGATCAACCTGCGCGGCGCTGTCCTCCCGGTGGTGGATCTCGCGATGCGGCTCGGCCTCCCGGCAGAGGAGCCGACAGAGCGGAACGTGATCATCGTCGTGGACATCGGCGGCCGCACCGTCGGCCTTCGTGTCGACGCGGTGTCCGACATCCTGTCGATCCCGCAAAGCCAGCTGCAGCCGCCGCCCGAAATGTCGGCCGACCGCGGCCACAGCTTCGTGCGGGCGCTCACCATCGTCGAAGGCCGAATGATCCGCATCCTCGACCTTCCCCAGGTCGTCCCGACCACGACGGACGTCGCTGCGTGAGCTCTCTGGGCGGGATACCGGCGCGGGACGCCTCGATCGCGGTGCTCGACACCGCGGCGTTCGTGCGTGTCACGAAGATCGCACTGGCGGCTGCCGGCCTCTCGATCCCGGACAGCAAGCGGACGATGGTGCAGTCGCGCCTGGCCCGGCGCCTCAAGGTGACCGGCATTCCGACATTCGACCAGTATCTCGACCATGTCGAAGGCCCCGACGGCGCCACCGAACTCGAGCAGATGGTCTCGGCCCTGACGACGAACGTCTCGCATTTCTTCCGCGAGGACCATCACTTCGCCGCGCTTCGGGAAAAGGTTCTTCCCGGGCTCCTGGAGCGCGCGCGTCAGGGCGGGCGGATCAGAATCTGGTCAGCGGGTTGCTCGACAGGCCAGGAACCCTACTCGATCGCGATGACGCTCCTCGAGGCCGACAACAAGATCGACACACACGACGTCAAGATCCTCGCGTCCGACATCGACCTCAAGGTGCTGGCTGCGGCGAAGGCCGGTCAATACGACGACCGTCAGGTGCAGTCGATTCCCGAGGCGCTGCTCGCGCGATACTTCGATCGGTCCCGCGGTGAGGACGGTGAGTGGTTTTCGGCCAAGGATCGCATCCGCAGTCTCGTAAGCTTCCGGCAGCTCAACCTGATGGCCCAATGGCCCATGCGCGGCGGCTTCGACGCCATCTTCTGCAGAAACGTTGTGATCTACTTCTCCGAGGAAACGCAGGCGGCGCTCTGGCCGCGGTTCCACTCTGCCCTGATGCCGGGGGGATGGTTCTTCCTCGGGCATTCCGAGCGGATCCACGACCCGGGCAAGATCGGGTTCGATACTGTCGGCGTCACGACATATCGCCGGCGTGCCGGTACCGAAAAATCAAAGTACTAGGGGTTCCCAATGGCACTCAGAGATCAGCTTCGTGTTCTCGTCGTCGATGACATGTCAACCAGTCGCGGCCTGATCACCCAGGCGCTCGACGCAATGGGTGTCAGCCACGTTTCCACGGCCGCCGACGGCCCAAGCGCCCTCGAAAGCGTGGCGCGGTCGCCGGTACATCTGGTGATCTCGGACTTCAACATGCCCGGAATGGACGGGCTCCAGCTCCTGCAATCTCTGCGGCAAGGTGCCAAGACCGCCGGCATCGGCTTCCTGCTGATCACGGGACGCGCCGACAAGGAAATCATCGAACGCGGCCGCAGCCTTCGCATGAACAACTACATCGCAAAGCCATTCCAGCCGGCCGACCTCAAGACCGCCATCGAAGCGATCGTCGGCAGGCTGTGACAGAGATCGCACCGATCCAGCTGCCTTCGTCGGATCCAGATACGGCGGAGGCGGTCGCAGGTGTCCTGCGACGGAGCGGTGCAACGTGCCACGATCTCGCGTCGGCCGCGGACTGGCTTCAGGATCAGCTCGGCTCGCTCGTCGAATCCGGACGGATCCATCCGTGTCGCGAAACGACCATGGCCCTGCAGGAACTCGACCGGATCGCGCAGGTCCTTCGCGGCCTCGCCGATCTGCATATCGAACTCGGTGAGCATGCGGGGGACCTCCGTGTCCCTCGCGGCCGTCTCTTGGCTGCCGTTCGCCTCGACAGCCTGGCCTCGCGACTGCTGGAGGGCCATCAGGCGCACCACGACTCGGCGGACGAGTTCTGGTGACGGTCCGGGAGTTCCATCGCCTTCACGCGTAAGGCGGTCACCGCCCACGCTTGTGCGTCGCCCACGGGTTCCTCCTGGATCTCCAGATGGCCCGGTCGAAGCCCGTCGACTCGCGATCGCCGGGAGTCCATCTTCTGCCCGGACGCGGTGCCGCGGTCAGCTTTCCAAGGCTGCGCCCTGACCCGGCGGCACTGTCTCTTGATGGCTTTCCACTATGCTCATAGCATCCGCGGCGGACATCTGCTCCGGGAGAGACACCATGACCATCACCACACGCCTGCTCGGCGCGACCGCCCTGGCCCTCATGGCTGGCGCCGCCGCCGCACAGGATTCCGAACTTCTGATCTTCGACTGGTCCGGCTTCGAGGAAGACGGCTACTGGCAGGACTACGCCGCGAAATACGGCGAGGGCCCAACCTACACCTTCTTCGGCGACGAGGAGGAGGCGTTCCAGAAGCTCCGCTCGGGGTTCCGGGCGGATGTGGCGCATCCCTGCTCGCAATCCGTCGACAAATGGCGCCAGGCCGGGCTCATCGAACCCTGGGACATCTCCAAGGTTCCCAACTACCAGTACATCAACGAACGCTTCCGCACCGACCCGGTCTTCACCGACGGCGACAAGGTCTACTTCATCCCGGCGGATTTCGGCACCACAGCGATCGCCTACAACGCCGACAAGGTGACCGTGGAGGACGTCAAGAGCCTCCAGGTCTTCAAGGACCCGAAATGGGCCGGCCGGATCGCGCTCCCAGACAACGTAGACGACATCTACGCACTCGCCTACCTGGCGACCGGCCTCGACGACTGGACCAAAGCCACCCAGGAGGATTTCGAGAAGGCCTCCGCCTGGCTTCGCGAGGTGCATCCGAATGTCCGCGCCTACTGGACCGACGGGTCGGAACTCGCCCAGCTCATGGGCACCGGCGAAGTGCTGATCGCCTGGGCCTGGTCGGAAACGCCCGCGACGATGAACGGCGAAGGCTACAATATCGGGTTCCAGCGTGAGGCCGAGGAGGGCTCCTCCTACTGGCAATGCGGCTATGTCAACCTCGTCGACGGGCCGGGCTCGGAGGAGAAGGCGCATTACTTCGTCAACCAGTGGCTCGGCCAGCCGGTCGCGGACTATATCGTCGGCGAATGGGGCTACGGGCACTCCAATACCGAGGCGATGAAGGTCTATTCCACGGAAGATCTCGATGCCGCCGGCCTCGGCCAGGTCGACGCGCCGATCCTGGCGCAACTCCCGATGGACAACCGCCTGCGCGAGCAGATGGTCGCCGAGTTCGAGAAGATCAAGGCCGGGTTCTGACCACCTGAAACGACAAAGCCGCCCCGATCAAGGGGCGGCCTCAACGGCGGAAGGTCCGCGCATCAACTGCGGTCGTCGTGGGCTTCCTTCTGGGCGGCCCGCTTGTCGCCGATGCACTTCTCCCACATGCTCTTGCCAGTGCGCTCGCGCTTCTTGAAGGGCTTGTCGGCCGACCATTTCGGATTGTTGAGCCAGGGCTTTTCCGCCTTCTTCCGCTCGTATTCGGTACGCCATTCGTCGCAGGACGGGCAATCGCTAGAGGCGTGATCCTTCGGTTCCTCCGAGGACGTATCGGTCGGCTTGTCCTCCGGCTTGTCGCTCGGCGGCGGGGCCGACCGGGTCACCGAGACACGGCGCCGGTCGCCGTCGTGGCAGTTCCGGCGAAGTCCCGGCTCGTCCGAGCAGGTGCGGACGCTGATGCCCGCCACCCCGGCGGGCGCGGTCACGACCGGATCCGCATAGGCGGTTTCATAGCCGCCGGCATAGGCGGTGCTCGAGGCGGAAATGAGAACGATCGCCGTCAAGGCGCTTTTGAAATTTGTCATCTGAACACACTTTCTAAAAGTACCGGTGGCCTGACCAAGGCGGCTCTCGCCGCTGCAGGACGGATTCTTCTTCGTATTTGCCATGTGCCACCCATTGAAACGGTCCGGCGATTTTCGCCTGATCCGTCCACATATTCGCACCAATCGGCGTTGTAATCTGCGATGTAGTTCACAGAACGAAGGCGCGGCGCCGTCGTGTTGTTCCCGCCACAGAGGGCGGGAAGCGCCCGGGCGCCGCAGCGCCGCAAGGCATCGTTAAATTAATAATCTCAGTAGCTTATCTCAGCCCCGCCTTGGCGTCGAAGTACCGTGGTTTCGGCGGCGCAGCGATTCTCGAGCACACGAAAATGTGATCGCGGTGAGCGGACCGTTGCCACCCGTTGAACGGTCAGCCGGCCGCCAGCGCCGCGTCGATCACGGCTTGGGTCCCTTTCGCATCCTCCAGCGTCCAGGGGTAGGCGACCCCCTCGCGCAGCGAGCGTCCGAAGGCCTCGACCTGCAGCACGTATTGGTTCACGCCGGGCCAGCGCTCGACCGTGACCGAGGCCCCGGCCCCGCCGCCCCGGTGCAGCTCGAGCCGCGCCTCGCCGAACACGTTTGCATTGAACGGCGCGGTCAGGGTCATCACGCCCTCGCGCCCATGGAAAGCGACGAACTGCCTGGGATGCATCCGCATGGACGTGATCGAGGAATAACGGAACGACGGGAAATCCGCCGTGATATGCGAGAACACGTCGACGCCGTTCTCGCGCCTGATCGTCGCGTCCACCGTCACGGGCTCCTCGCCGGTCACGAACCGCGCCGAACCGATGGTGTAGACGCCGATATCCGGCAGCGACCCGCCGCCGGTTTCCGGCCGGTTGCGGATATTCCCCGGGTCACCCGAATTGTCGTAGGAGAACACCGCGTCCACCAGCACCAGCTCGCCGATCGCGCCCTCGCGATAGAGTGCCCGCGCCCGCTGCCATTGCGGGTGGTGAACGATCATGTAGGCCTCCGCGGCCAGCAGTCCGGTCGCATCCCGCGCCGCGATTAGCCCGTCGATCTCGCCCGCCGACATGGCGATCGGCTTTTCGCACAGCACCGGTTTCCCGGCCGCGAGCACCTTCTTGGTCCACTCCACGTGCAGGTGGTTCGGCAAGGGCAGATAGACCGCGTCGATCGCCGGATCGGCAAGGAGCGCGTCATAGTCGCCATAGACCTTCAGATCGGGCGCGAAGGCCTGGAACGGGGCGGCCTTGGCCGGATCCGATGTCGCGATCCCGGCCAGCGCGGCCCCCTTGGCGGCGTGGATCGCCGGCGCCATGTGCTCGCGCGCGAAATTCGCGGCCCCCAGAATGCCCCAGCGTACGGTGTCCTGCATGGTCAAAGCCCTCCCCACAAGGCCCCGAAGCTAGACGCTGCCACGCCCTTTGGAAACCGGTTTTCTCTCGCGGCTTCGGCGGCTTGCCGCCCGACGCACACACAAGCTAAAGTTGTTCATGCGCCGCATCCTCTCCACGATGATCCTTGCCGTGCTCGCCCTCTTCTACGGCCACGGGGCGGTCCTGCGCGGCCTCACGATGGCCGGGCAGACCGGCTTCGACTGGGCCGCCGCGCCGCTCCGCTGGCAGGTTCTCGACATGGTCTATCTGCCCCTCGGCCTCGCCGTGGCGGGGGCGCTGGTCTTCCGCCCGCCCATGGGTGTGGTGCTCCTCTGGATCGCCGCGCTCGGGCAGATCCTGCTCTACACGGTCTTCAGGGACTGGGTGCTCGACGTTCCGCCCGCGTTCCTGCCCACCGGCGCGCAACAGGCGCGGCTCGACCGCCTGGTGTGGTTCCACGCGGCCTCGATCCTCGCCGCGGGCGCAGCGCTATGGCTCAGGAGACGTCAGGCGAAGCCGGTGGCCTAAGCCACCGACATCAGGCCCTTTTCCCGGGCGAGCTGGGTCATCCGCTTCTGCAGCTTCTCGAAGGCCCGGACCTCGATCTGCCGGATCCGCTCGCGGCTCACGTCATAGACGCCGGAAAGATCCTCCAGCGTCACCGGATTGTCCTGGAGCCGCCGCTGCACGAGGATGTCCTTCTCCCGGTCGTTCAGCACGTCCATCGCCTCGGCCAGAAGCGCGCGGCGCGCGTCGAGCTCGTCCCGCGCCTCGTAATCCGCCGCCTGGTCGGCATCCTCGTCCTCGAGCCAGTCCTGCCACTGTGCGGCCCCCTCGCCATCCGACGAAATCGTCGCATTGAGCGAGGCGTCGCCACCCGAAAGCCGGCGGTTCATCGAGATCACCTCGTCCTCGGACACGCCGAGATCGGTTGCGATTTTCTCCACGTGCTCGGGCCGAAGGTCGCCCTCTTCCAGCGCACCGATCCGCGCCTTCGCCTTCCTGAGGTTGAAGAACAGCTTCTTCTGCGCCGAGGTCGTGCCGAGTTTCACCAGGCTCCAGGACCGCAGGATATATTCCTGGATCGAGGCCCGGATCCACCACATCGCATAGGTCGCGAGCCGGAACCCCTTCTCGGGATCGAACCGCTTCACCGCCTGCATCAGGCCGACATTCGCCTCCGAGATCACCTCGGCCTGCGGCAGGCCGTAGCCGCGATAGCCCATCGCGATCTTGGCCGCGAGCCGGAGGTGCGACGTCACCATCTTGTGCGCCGCCTCGGTATCGCCGTGGTCCACCCAGCTCTTCGCGAGCATGTATTCTTCCTCGGGCTCCAGCATCGGGAACTTCCGGATCTCCTGGAGATACCGGTTCAGTCCCTGTTCGGGGCTCGGGGCCGGAAGATTGGTATAGCTCTGTGCGTTCGCCATCGTAATTCCCTGCAAGTCCCGCCATGTTTAGCGGCTTAACATTCAAATAGTGAACTGGCCGGTTTAGTTCAAGAGCGTTACGGCAATTGTCTTAACCCTTCATTAAGGCGCGCGCAGGGCAGCAGGCGAAATATGTCAGCAATCTCACCAACTTGTGCGCTGTGATGCAGACAGGTGCGCAATCCGCGGCGGGTCTGTGAAAATTCGCACGCTTGCCTAGAGTAGCGGCCCCGCCGTCGCGAAGAGGTTGCAGACCGCCCGCCGATACCATGGCCAGGCCACCACCTCCGCGCGCGTCACCACCCGGCTGTCGCCCAGGTAACGGATCTGCCGCGCCCGGATCTCGCCCGCGACCTCCTCCGAGACGAGATAGAGATTGCTCTCGTAGTTCAGCTCGAAGCTGCGCCGGTCCATGTTGGCCGAGCCGATGCAGGCGGCCAGCCCGTCGATGGTCATGGTCTTGGCATGCAGGAGCCCCGGCCGGTACTCCGCCAGCCGCACCCCCGCATTCAGGAGCGGCAGGAAGTAGCTCCGGCTCGCCCGCGCCACAAAGACGCTGTCGACCCGCGCAGGCAGGATCAGCGTCACCGCCACCCCGCGCAGCGCGGCGCCGACGATGGCCCGTTTCAGGGTCTCGTCCGGCACGAAATACGGCGTGGTGATCACCGCCTCCCGCGCCGCACCGTTCAGCAGCATCGCGAAGAGGTCCGACACCGCGTGGCTGTCGATATTCGGCCCCGTCCCCACCGCCACCGCCGGAAACCCGCCCGCGACGGGCGCGGGATCGATATCGAGCAGATCCGCGATCTCCTCCCGCCCGTGGGTCATCCAGTCGACCGCGAAAAGATGCTGCATCTGCCGCACCACCGGCCCCTCGAGGCGCATCATCAGGTCGACCCAGGGCGCGAAGCGCGCCTTCGGCCGGAATTCCGGATCGGCGCAGTTCTGGCTGCCGCAATAGGCCGCCACACCGTCGATCACTGCGATCTTGCGGTGGTTCCGCAGATCGACCCGAGCGAGGAAGACATGCAAGGGCAGCCAGAGCATCCGGAAAGTGATCGCCGTCTTCACCCCCTTCGCCCGAAGCCCCGCCCAGCGCGGCGACCGCGCCAGCCGCCAGGATCCGACCCCGTCGATCAGGAGCCGGCAGGTCACCCCCCGCGCCGCCGCCCGCTCCACCGCGTCGAGTAGCCGAGAGCCGTTCCGGTCCTCGAGCCAGATGTAGAACAGCATGTGCACATGCGACCGCGCCGCGTCAATCTCGGCCACAAGCGCGTCGATGGCGGCGTTCTCGTCCGGCATCAGCCGCGCCGAGTTGCCGCCCGTCACCGCGAAGCCGTTCACCGAACCGGCCCGGCGAAAGACCGGCGCGAAGGCCTCGGGGATCTCTGGCGCCACCACCTCCTTCGCCGGCCGGTGGTCGGACAGCGCGCGCCGCGCGGCCGCCATCCGCCGTTCGGTCCGGCGACCGATATTGGCCTCGCCGACCAGGAAATAGGCCACCACGCCGATCACCGGCACCGCCATCACCAGAAGCAGCCAGGCTGCGCGCGAGGCGGGCTCGCGGTCCTTGCGGGTCAGCGCCCGGATCGCGGTGACGAACTGCGCCAGGAAATGCAGGACGATCCCGAAGGATAGGGTCATGCGCCCCCCGCGCCCCCGAGCGCCGCCAGAAGCGCCGCCATGTCACCGGGCAAGGGCGCCTCGAAGCGCAGATCCTCGCCGGTGACCGGATGCACGAAGCCCAGCACGCCCGCATGCAGCGCCTGCCGCGGAAACCCGTTCGCCGCCAGGGCGGCCTTCGCCCCCAGCGCCTTCTCCGTCACTCGCCGCCGCCCGCCATAGACCGGATCGCCGAGGAGCCCGTGCCCGGCATGGGCCAGATGCACCCGGATCTGGTGTGTCCGCCCGGTCTCGAGCCAGCATTCCAGTAGCGCCGCCTGGTCGGCGAAGGCGCCCGCCACCCGAACCCGCGTCACCGCCCGCCGCCCGCGCCCGAACACCACCGCCTGCCGCTGCCGGTCGGTCCGGTGCCGCTCGATCCCGGTGGTCAGCCGGATCACGCCCCCCGCCTCGAAGGCCACGCCCTTGACGCCCCTCAGGCGCGGATCCCCGGCGTCGGGCACCCCGTGGCAGACCGCGCGGTAGAGCCGCTCAACCGTATGCGCCTCGAATTGCGCCGCGAGCCCGTGATGCGCGGCGTCCGACTTGGCGACCACCAGGAGCCCCGAGGTGTCCTTGTCGATCCGGTGCACGATCCCCGGCCGCTTCTCGCCGCCGACCCCCGACAGATCGCCGCCGAAATGATGCAGAAGCGCGTTGACGAGCGTACCGCCCGGGCTCCCCGGCGCGGGATGCACCACCATCCCCGCCGGCTTGTCGATCACCACCAGATCGGCATCTTCCCAGACCACCGTCAGCGGAATGTTCTCCGGCGCGGTTTCCGTCTCCGCTGCCTCGGCCACGGTCACGCGAAACACCTCGCCCGGTTCGACCTTCGCCTTGGGATCTGTCACCGTCCCGCCGGGCCCCGCCACCGCGCCTTCCGCGATCAACCGGGCAAGCCGCGAGCGCGACAGATGCGCCGCCTCTGGCACGAAAAGGGCGAGTGCCTTATCAAGCCGCTCGGGCGGATCGGCCCCTATCGTGACGGTGACCTGAGAGGACGGCATGACCGAGGAAGCCCCCATTTCCGATCGGGACGCGCGCACGCTGCGCTACCTGAAAACGTTGGTGACGGTGCTCACCGCCACGATGATCCTCGGGGTTCTAGCCATCGCCACCCTGCTTGTCATCCGCCTCCAGCGCCCCGACGCCGCCCTCCCCCAGGCGATCGCGCTTCCCCCGGGCGCCACCGCCACCGCCTTCACGCAAGGCGCCGACTGGATCGCCGTGGTCACCGGCGACGACCGCATCCTGATCTACGACCGCAGCGGCACCACGCTCCGCCAGGAAATCGCGATCCTCCCGGCGCCCTGACCGTTATCAAAATGAGCGCCTACGGCGCACGCCATCTTTCCCCGCGCTTCGCGCGGATGGGGGCTCTGCCCCGTCCGGCGCTGGCGCGCCGGACTCCCCGGGATTTTCCGGACCCAAAGAAGCGAAACGGGCACCGCCCTTCTTTGGGCCCGTGCATCCTGGGGGTGAGCGTCCCGCAGGAGCGTGAGGGGGGCAAAGCCCCCTCACCTTCGTGAAACGGCGTGCGCCGCAGGCGCTCAATCGGGTCCCGGCCGCATCCAGCCTTCCGCCAGCGCCCTGCGCCAGCCCTCCGCGCCCAGCGCCTCGGCCCGCGCGATCATCGCGTCCGGATCGTAGGGCACCGCGTGGAGGCTCGCCTGCCAGGACGCGCCGACCCGCTCCAGCACCGCGTAGCGCGCGTCGGGCGCGCCCGCCTCGGCGACGAAGGGCGGCTCCCAGCGGTCGTCCAGATAGGCCGGGCAGCCCACCGCGCCGGGATTGACCAGGAGGCGCCCGTCCGGCAGCCGCACGATCCGCGGCAGATGCGTGTGCCCCGAGAGGATCACCGGGTAGTCCTCGCCCTCGGCCGGCGGCGCCACCTCCCAGAGATAGGATTCCCGCAACCCGCCCGCCGCGTCATGCCGGTGCAGCCAGTTCTCGCAATCGCTCGCCGGTGTGCCGTGGCAGAGCAGCATGCCCTCCACCACCAGCCGCCCCGGCAGCGCCCGCACCCAGTCGAGATGCGCCGGCGACAGGAGCGGCAGCGTCCATTCCTCCCAGAGCGGCGGCTGGCCGGCCGGCGGCTCGTAGAGCCAACGGTCGTGATTGCCGGCGATCGTCGGGAAGTCCGCCGCCATCAGCCGCTCGGCGGTCCCCGCCGGATCGAGCGGCCCGCTCAGCGTGTCGCCGAGATTGACCACCCGGTCGATCCCGCGTCGCCGGATATCCCCCAGAGCCGCGTCGAGCGCCGTGGAATTGCCGTGAACATCGGAAATGACCGCGATCCGCATGACCCGAGAGTGACCGCAGCCGCGCCGCGCGTAAAGGGCCCCGATGGCCGACATCGCCGGAGATGGTACCGCCTCCCTGGCTTGAACAGGGGACCTCTGGATCCACAATCCAGCGCTCTAACCAACTGAGCTAAGGCGGCACTGAGGCCGCGATTTAGCGGCCCGGACGGGTGAATGCAAGGGCGCTTCACCCCTGTCGCGCCACGGCCACGCCCGGGCAGGCGGCATCATCAGGTACCGTTCTTGCCACTTTCAGGGCACACTCGCCCGGCATAGCGTGGAAGACAGCCGCAAGCTGAGAAAGGACCTGTCCCGTGCTCCGTGCCCTCGCGCTCCTTTTCGCGCTCCTCTGCACTCCGGTCTTTGCAGAAGAGCAGCCCAGCACAGTGGATTTCCTCCGCTCGCTGCATCTCGACCCGGCCTATCGCCAGGACCTGCGCAACCGCGGCTATACAGGCGAGCGCTTCGACGTGATGGTCGACCATACCCGCCTTCTCTTCTCCGACCGCGAGATCATCGGCGGGCTCGAGCGCCGCATCGCCTCGATCCTGAAGACCAACGGCTACAAGGTGAACACCAGGCTGATGCTGAGCCTCGACACGATGCTCGGCGACGCCTACGATTCCGGCATCCCGCGCCTCTCCGCGCAGGAGCGCGCGCTGCTGTTCCAGGTCGATACCGGCTTTCTCCGCGCCCTGAGGATGAAGGATTGCAACCGGCTCGTCTCGCACCGGCTGTCGCCCGACCGCGCGCAGAAGCTGCATGATTCCTACATGATCCAGATGCCGCCGAAGACGCTCGCCGCCTATTACGCGGCCACGCGCTCGGCGATGCGCCGCGGCCTCAACGGCAAGGGCCGCGTGCAGACGCTCAACGCCGCCGAGGTCCGCTCGGTCGAGGAATCGATCTTCCCCGTCGTCGACCAGATGATCGGCCGCCAGAAGAATGCCGACGATCTTTACGAAGCCTGGGCCAGCCCACGCAATTCGGAGCGCTATTCCTGCAGCTTCGGCAAGATCTTCTCGGCCGCCGCGCTCACCCTCAAGGGCCGCCAGCGCGACCAGGCGATCCTCTACATGATGACCCGCTGAAGCATTTTCAGGAAAAGTCGGCAGGCTTTTCCGGTTCGGAAATGCGCTGGATCATGCAAACGGCAGCGGGCGCCTACAGCGCCCGTTCCCAGCTCTGCTCGACGAGATCGACCCCGAAGGAGCGCACCGGCCGCGCCCCGGTCATCGCGAAGCCATTCTTCGCGTAAAGCGCGCAGGCCGCGCGGTGGCTCTCATGGGTCCAGAGCCGGATTCGCCCGTAGCCCGCGCCGCGCGCGAAGCCGAGGCAGGTGTCGAGCAGGCGCTGCCCCAGCCCCAACCCGCGCGCCTCCGGCTCCAGGAAGAACAGCCGCAGCTTCGCCACCCCGGGCGCATCGCCACGCACGCAGAAGATCGACCCGAGCCGCGCGCCGGTCCGCTCGGCGACGAAGCCTCGTTCGCAACGCGCATCGTGCCTCTCCAGGAACGCCGCCACGATCTCCGCCACCAGCACCCCGAAACTCGCATCGAACCCCTCGTCGCGCGCATAGAGCGCCGCGTGCCGCGCCACCAGCCAATCCGCGTCCTCCGGCCTGAATATGCGCAGCTCCGCCTCGTCCATCCCGCCACCCTGCCCCCTTGCACGGGGGCCGGCAAGGCGCTACCCCGTCTCGCCAATCCTTGGAGCCGGGCCATGAGCATCGACAGCGAACGCGACATCGAGGCGAACCTGCAGATCGGCCCGACCACGGCGGGCACGGTCCGGCTGTTCATCGCCGGCGACGGCTTCGAGGTGCCGATGGATTTCGACCCCGACGAGGCCGAGGAAATCGCCGAGGAAATCCGCGCCGCCGCCGCCCGCGCCCGCGCCATGGCTCAGAAATCCCGCCGCTGAGCGAGACCCCTTGCCAATCCGCCCGGCCTGACAGGAAACTGTCACAGAAAACGCGCAGTCTCCGCGCGGGACGGATCACGGGAGAGACCATGGCGGACGACGGCTACGGCAACGGTGCCGATTGGCTCAAGGCGGAACTGGCCGACACGCTCGACGAGGATTACGAGCTCGAACTCTCCGAGCCCGCGCTCACGATGGAACTGCGCCGGATGTTCCGCGAGGCGCATCCCGACCAGATCGACCGCCGCACCTACTTCACCGAGCTCCTGCGCCTCCAGTCCGAGCTGATCCGGCTCCAGGATTGGGTCGAGTACCACAGGGAAAAGGTGGTGGTGATCTTCGAGGGCCGCGACAGCGCCGGCAAGGGCGGCGTCATCAAGCGCATCACCCAGCGCCTCAACCCCCGCATCGCCCGCGTCGTCGCGCTCCCCGCTCCGTCCGACCGCGAGAAATCGCAATGGTACTTCCAGCGCTACGTCCCGCACCTGCCCGCGGGCGGCGAGATCGTGCTCTTCGACCGCTCCTGGTACAACCGCGCCGGGGTCGAACGCGTCATGGGCTTCGCCTCGAAGGATCAGGTCGAGGAGTTCTTCCACGACGTCCCCGAATTCGAACGCATGCTGGTCCGCTCCGGCATCCGCCTCATCAAGTACTGGTTCTCGATCACCGACGAGGAGCAGCAGATGCGCTTCCTGATGCGCATCCACGACCCGCTGAAACAGTGGAAGCTCTCGCCGATGGACCTGCAATCCCGCGTCCGCTGGGAGCAGTACACCAAGGCCAAGGAAGACATGCTGGCGCGTACCAACATCCCCGAGGCGCCCTGGTACATCGTCCGGGCCAACGACAAGAAACGCGCGCGGCTGAACTGCATCGACCACCTGCTCGCCCAGATCCCCTACGAACCCGTCCCCCACGACCCCGTCGACCTCCCCGACCGGGTCTACAATTCCGAATACGAACGCGCCGTGCTGCCGAAGGAGCTCTACGTGCCGTCGAAGTACTGATCGACGGCACCGGCGAGCCGAGGCTCGGCGAATGTCTGGTCAGAGCCCAATTTGCTTCTTTTCGCCAATGCAGCGAATGTCTGCTCCGAAGAAGAGGGAGCAAGCATTGAAAATCATGTGTTTGAATGGTTGGGGCGGAAAACTCCATGAAGCGCTTCTGCCCTATCTCGTAGAGTCGGCGCCCGACATTCTGTGTTTGCAGGAGGTGATACACAGCCCTGCGTCTGAAAAGGACTGGCTGACCTATCGTGATAGCGGTCACATTCTTCCGCAACGCGCGAACCTGTTTCGCGATGTTGCGGCTGCATTGCCGGGGCATGTCGCGATGTTTTGCCCAGCTGCGCAAGGGGTTCTTTGGGATGCCCATGTTTCGATTCCGTCGCAGTGGGGCCTCGCCACATTTGTGCATCGTGCTTTTCCGGTCATCGGACAGGTTCAGAGCTTTGTTCACAAGGATTATTCACCTGTCGGCTATGGCGACCACCCGCGCTCGCGCAATGCCCATGGCGTTCGTGTCTGGGACTATGACGCCAACCGAGCCGTGAGCGTCACCCATATGCATGGTTTGCGTGACTTGAATGGAAAAATGGATACGCCAGAGCGTGCGGAGCAAGCGCGCAGGCTGCTGGACATGTCGCGCGGTCTAACGGAGCCAGACGATCTCACGGTAATCTGCGGCGATTTCAATGTCGAGCCAGACAGCGAAACGCTTTCGATCCTCGGCAGTGCCGGACTGACCGAACTGGTAACGCGGCGCGGCTTCGACAGCACACGCAACTCGCAATACAAGAAACCCGGGCGCTTTGCGGACTACATGCTAATCGACCAAGAAAATGCAGTGAGGCACTTCGACGTGATCCACGATCCCGAAGTCTCCGACCACTGTCCGCTCGTTCTGGAAGTATAGCCCGCTTCAAGACCGGACATTCAAGCTGACAGTTCGAACGGCAGCTTCGTCCCGCAATGCGTCCCTTCGACTTGGTCAGTCCGACACCCTATCTCACCCTTTCACCGCCTTCGCCTGCACCCGCTCGATGCAGCCCGCGACCGAGACGGCGACCCGCTCATGCGTCCCCTCGCCGATCACCTCCTTCTCGTCCTCCGCCCGCACCACGAACACGAGCCGCCGCTTGCTGATCTCCACCAGCCGCGCCACCGCACGGACCTTCATCCCCACCGGCGTCGCCGCGATGTGGGAAATGTCGAGCCGGGTGCCGAGCGACTGCATCCCCTCGGGCAACAGCTCCTCCACCGCCGCCAAAGCCGCCTCTTCCATCAGGCTCACCATCACCGGCGTCGCCAAGACCGGGCTCTTCCCCGACCCCACGCGCAACGCCGTGTCGTTCGAGCCCACCACCATCTCCGCCACGCCCTCGGCGCCGATTTCCAGACCGTCCAACAAGCCGCTCCCCGTCCGTCTCAGCGCATCCCACCCGGATCGCGCGCCGCCTGCCAGCGCAAAGCGGCATGGCGCGCGAATTTCTGCACCATGACCTTGCGGCGGGCGGGCGCGAGCCGCATTTCCGGCCCCATGCGCAGAATTTCGGCATCGTAGGCGTCGGCCAGGATCAGCCCCGTCTCGTCGGGCAGGAGCTCCACCGGGAACTCCGCATCCACCGCCCAGAAGAACCGGTCGCACCACTCCAGGTAGCCCTGCCATTTCCCGTCCGACATGAAATCGGCGCGGGAGGACTTGCACTCGACGATCCAGATCTCGCCTTTCGGCCCCAGCGCCATCACGTCGACCCTCAGCCCTCGCGCAGGCACCAGCTCTTCCACGCTCACGAAATCATGGGCGAGGAGATGCCGACACACCCCCCGCGCCAGAAGCTGGCCGGGCCGGGCGCTCTCGGAGGTGAAATCGTCGGGCATGGGAGGATAGTGAACATAAAGTGAACGTCGGGCAAGCCCGCAGGTCAGAAAACGTCCCGCTTGCAAGCCGCCCGCCCGCGCCCTATCTCTCGCGGGTGGCGGTCTGCCCCTCTCGTGTAGCGGTCCAATTCCGGTGGCCTTACTCAATTCCGAGGGAGCTGGCTCTGTCCGGACCCTGGTTCGGTTACCTGGCGCCCACCTGTGTATACAGGTCCTCGGGAATTCAATCCCGCGACGGTCCGGGTGGTCCCGCCACGCTCTGCCCCGGTCAGCCCCTGCGCCGGTCGTGTACCGGGATCGGCACCGGCACCGCATCCAGCCCGCGCAAGCCGCCATCGCCCCCGTCCGGACGCTCGGCCATCGCCATCACCGCGATCCCGAACTGCGCGCCCGAGAACACGATCCCGTTGAACGCCACGAGCAGGAACGCCGCGAGCCAGCCGCCCTCGGTCGCGTTCACCAGATGCCAAAGGCCGCCGATGTCGAACCAGAAGAGCAGCGCCACGAAGCCCAGGGCGGCGGCAAAGCCGATCAGCGTGTGGCGGATATAAAGGCGCACCAAGTCCGGCATCGGACGATCTCCCGCGGTTACGACTCCAAGATAGTCCACCCGCGCGCGCATCCAAGCCCGACCTTCGGACATCGTTTTGCATTTCCGAACCGTTGCCCCATATCCTCGGCACCATGACCCCGCACCGCGTCGCCACCTGGAACATCCGCAAGGCCGTCGGCCTCGACCGGCGCCGCGACCCGGAGCGGATCCTCGGCGTGATCGCCGGGCTCGGCGCCGGCATCGTCGCGCTGCAGGAGGCAGACCGGCGCCTCGGCAAGCGCCCCTCGGTGCTCTGCCCCGAGCGGATCGCCGCGGAAACCGGGCTCCGCGCCGTCGACACCAGGAACGGCCCCTCGCTGGGCTGGCACGGCAACGCGATCCTCCTTTCGCCCGAATACCGCGTCGAAAAGGTCCGCCGCCTCGACCTGCCCGGCCTCGAACCGCGCGGCGCGCTCCTCGCCGACCTGACCCGCGACGGCACCCCGATCCGCGTCGCCGCCATCCATCTCGGCCTCGCCCGCCGCCACCGCCGCCGCCAGCTCTCCGCGCTCAGCGCGGCCCTCTCGGACGGCGACGAACGGCCCACCGTGATTCTCGGCGATTTCAACGAATGGTCCCCGACCCGCGGCCTCGAACCCCTCGGGGACGGCTTCACGATCCACGCCCCGGGCCGCTCCTTCCACGCCGCCCGCCCCCTCGCCGCGCTCGACCGTGTCGCCACCTGCGGAAGGCTCGACCTCCGCGACGCAGGCGTCGTCGAGACCCCGGAAACCCGCATCGCCTCCGACCACCTGCCGGTCTGGGCAGCGCTCGGCGCGGCCTAGCTCTCGCCGCTCATCACCACGACCGCCGCGATAGCGAGCGCCAGCCCGAGCCATTCGCGCGGCCCGAAAGGCTCCCGAAACACCACCGTGCCCAGAATCGCCAGGAGGAAGATCGTCGCGGCCGAGTAGAACACCCCGATCGCCGCGAGCGAATGGCTCCGCATCAGGAAGAACCAGCCGATCGCCGGCGAGCCGTAGAGCACGACCCCCAGCAGAAAGACCGGCCGGGTCAGGCCGCCGGGCTCATCCGAGGCCAGCTTGATGCATTAGTCGCCGCACAGGGTGAGGCCGGTGATGGCCAGGAGGATGAAAACGGAATTCATCTGAAACTCTCATGCTTCCGAGATGATTTTCCCGCATGAAGCCGCGGAGAAGGAAAGGCTGCCATGCGGTTCTTCCGGCCGTCAATCGGCGCATCGGGCCCGGCCTCCCCCGGTCGTTCAAGAAGGGCGCGATCCTGGCACCGCAGACCGGCGGGGACGGGCCGTCCGGGCGGAGCGGCGGCGGCAGGACTTCGCGCTCGTCCGGCAATCCGGGATTGGACTCCGCCCGGGGCAAGGCGTACAACGCGGCCAAACAAGAACCGTCAGGCAGGTCAGAGCAGATGAAACGCCTCCGCATCGAGGTCTGCGTCCTTTTGGGGACGGCGACCCTCCTCGCCATCGCCTTCGCGCTCCCCAGCGGGCGCGCGCAATTCGGTGACGTGCATGACGCCGTGCGGTCGATGACCCCGGCGCTGGAAACCGAGCACAGCTCGCCGCGCTGAGCCGGGCCGCTTCAGCCTTCGGACCGGTCTCCGGACAATCCCGCGGCCGGCGGCAGCCGCCGTGCCCCGCGCGCCCAGGCGGCGACGATCTCCGCGACCGCGTCGACAACGATCCGGACCCGCGGTGACCGCGCCATATCCTTGTGCAGCGTGAGGTGGATCGGGCGTGCCAGCGAAGCGTCCCCGACCGGCGGCAGATCGCCCGCGAAGAAGTCCGGCAGCAGCGCGATCCCCAGCCCGCCGGCGACGGCCGCCCGCATCACTGCCGTATCCGACGTATGGAACACGACGCGGCGCGCCTCCGACCAGGCCGCCATCCAGCGCGCCGTCTCCAACAATGCAGTTTCCGCAAGGATCACCCCGGCGTCGGGCGACGGGCCATAAGGACGATAGACCACCTCCCCCAGCCGCCGAAGCCGCAGGCTCTGCCCCTCCACGGGGCCGATCCTGCGCCGAGATGATCGAGCCGGGGGATTTCGCGATCGAGGGCAGGTTCGGAACCGGAGGATTCGCCTGCCTCTTCGGCCGGCTGCGCCACACTGTTCGGGCGACCGGCCGGCCTTTCCCGAGCGACTGGGCGCTCGTCACCCGGTCGAAGGACGGGCGATTGACGCATTACCACTTCTACGAGGACACCGCCGCCCTGGCCGACGCCATGGCTCCCGCCTGACGGAACCGCCCCGCGCGACCGCGCGGGGCCCCAGGCCCGGAGCCGTCAGAACGCCTCGGGCCGCGCCTCGCGCGCCAGGTGGTCGAGCACGGCATTGACGAACTTGGGCTCGCGCCCCTCCGGGAAGAACGCCTTCGCGATATCGACGAATTCCGAGATCACCACCTTGGGCGGCGCCGCGCCCTCCGTGATCTCGGCCCCCGCCGCGCGGAACAGGGCGCGGAGCGTAGGGTCGATCCGGTTGATCGGCCATTTCTCCACCAGCGCCCGGTCGGTGAGCTGGTCGATCTTCGCCTGCCAGTTCACCGCGTCGCCCACGAGCTTGCGGAACAGGTCCACATCGCCCTCGGCCATCTCCTCGCCCTCGTAGACCGCGCCGAACCGGTGCGTCTCGAACTCGCGGCACACGGCTTCCATGGTCTGCCCGGCCGCTTCCATCTGAAACAGCGCCTGCACCGCGTAGAGCCGCGCGGCCGATTTCGCCTGACGTGAGGGTTTCATGCGGTGGCGGGCCCCTCGCCGCTCTCGCCGGCGATCCGGTAGCTGCCGGGCACGAAGCCCACGCCCTTTTCCTTCCGGCCCCAGCGCCGGGTCAGCGCGATCAGGTGCAGCGCCGCCTCCGCCGCCCCGCCCGCGGTGTTGAGCCGGGCCGCATCGGCGCGCTCCTCGGCCTGTTCGATACTCTCGACGGTGATGATCCCGTTGCCGATGGCGATCCCCTGGAGGCCCAGCATGGTCAGCCCGCGCGCGCTCTCGTTCACCACCACGTCGTAATGGCTGGTCGCGCCCCGGATCACGCAGCCGAGCGCCACGTAACCGTCGAAATTCGAAAGCCGGTTCGCCAGCGTGATCGCCGGCACGATTTCCAGGGACCCCGGCACCTCGACGATCTCATGCGCCGCCCCGGCCCGTTCGAGCACCGCCGTCGCCGCGGCGATCTGCGCCTTGGCGATCGCCTTGTAATAGGGCGCGATCACGATCGCCACCCGGACCGGCGCGTCGAATTCCGGCAGCGCCAGGTCGTTGTCCGAATGTCCCGCCATCAGCCGATCTCCGAGATTTTCCGCGTGCCGACGATCTCGAGCCCGTAAGCTTCGAGCCCCACAACCTTGGGCCTCGGCGAATTGGTGAGAAGCTCGAGCTTCGAAAGCCCCAGCGACGACAGGATCTGCGCGCCGAGCCCGTATTGCCGCAGCGTCTGCGGCGAGGCGGCGTCTTCCGGGGCGAGCTTCATCGTGGTGTCGCGCAGGAGCACCAGGACGCCCCGCCCCTCCGCCGCGATCATCTCCATCGCGTCGCCGAATTCCCGCGCACGGCCCTTGCCGCCGAGCCCGACCACGTCGAGCATCGGGTCGAGCGCGTGCATCCGGACGAGCACCGGCCCGGGCCCGGAAATGTCGCCCTTGATCAGCGCGATATGCTCGTCGCCATGGGCGGTGTCGGAGAAGATCCGCAGCGCCCAGTCGCCGCCGAACTCGCTGACAACGGTCCGCTCCCCGGTCACCTTGACGAGATTGTCGTGCCGGCGGCGATAGGCGATCAGGTCCGAGATCGTGCCGATCTTGATCCCGTGCTTCTGCGCGAAGGAGACGAGATCGGGCAGCCGCGCCATGGAGCCGTCCTCGTTCATGATCTCGCAGATCACGCCCGAGGGGTTCAGCCCCGAGAGCCGCGCGATATCGACCGCCGCCTCGGTATGGCCCGCGCGCACCAGGACGCCGCCGTCGCGCGCGCGAAGCGGAAAGACATGGCCCGGCGTCGCGATATCCCCGGCTCCCTTGCCGGCATCGATTGCCACCGCCACGGTCCGCGCCCGGTCATGGGCCGAGATGCCGGTCGACACCCCCTCGCGCGCCTCGATCGAGACGGTGAAGGCGGTCTCGTGTCGCGAGGAGTTCTGGCTCGCCATCAGGGGGAGGCCCAGCGCGTCGATCCGCTCGCCGGTCAGCGAGAGGCAGATCAGCCCGCGGCCATGGGTGGCCATGAAGTTGATCGCCTCGGGCGTGGCCATCTGGGCGGGAATCACGAGGTCGCCCTCGTTCTCGCGGTCCTCGTGGTCGACGAGGATGATCATCCGCCCGTTGCGTGCATCCTCAATGATCTCCTCGGTCGAGGAAATCGCATCCTTCCAGGTCTCTTCGACCGGTCCGGGCTGTTCATAAGTCATGGGGACGGTTCCGGCAGCTTTCGACCGCGGGGGATAGCGGAAGCCGGCAGGGAAGGAAAGCCGAAGCGGCATGCTTCCGACCGGAGCGCGCGTGCCGCGCGCACATGACAGGTTTGCGCCGCCTCCGGCGTCGCCCCGGGCGAGGGGGCTCCGCCCCCCTCGCGCTCCCCCCACGCACTCCGACGACACCAGATGAAGGGAGCCGGATGTCAGGCACCGAGCGCATCGAGCCAGGCCTCGACACGGGCCCGGTTCACCCCGAAATCGCTGGTGCCGTAGCGGAGCCGCGCGTGGATGCCGAGCTTCGTCCCGGTGCCCGCCGGCAGCGCGGAGATGGTCGTGTAGTCCGGAAAACCCCAGAGGCGCGAGCGCGTCACATAGGTGGCAAGCCCATCCCCGGGGCTGCCGGCGATGCGCTTGGTCCGCGGGGTGTTCCGCGCGATCGCGTCAAGTGCGGCGAGGACCGCCCCGGGCTCGCCCGGCACGATCCGCTGCGCCTTGAACCCGCCCGTCTCGGGCCAGTCGCCCGGCCCCGGCGCGGGCATCGCCGGCCGCACGTTCCAGCGCGCCGGATCCGTGGGCGCGAAGCGCACCCAGAGTTCGGCCGACGCCGCCAGCACGAGAACGATCAGGAGCACGAACTTCATGCCCCTTCCCAAGCGCGCTTCGACAGCCAATGCAATGGGGCGGATTGCCCCTCAGGCGCCGTTCCGCCGGGCCCAGCACCAGAGGCAGAGGATCTCATGCGCCACATGCGCGCCCGCCACCGCGGTGATCTGGCCCGAATCGAAGGGTGGCGAGACCTCGACCACGTCGCCGCCGACGAGGTTCACCCCCGCCAGATCGCGCAGGACATGCGCGGCCTGCGCCGAGGACAGCCCACCCCAGACGGGCGTACCGGTGCCCGGCGCGAAGGCCGGGTCGAGGCAATCGATGTCGAAGGTCAGGTAGACCGGCCGGTCGCCGACGATGCCCCGCGCCCGTTCCGCCACCGCCCGGGCGCCGGCCTCGTGCACCTCGCGCGCGTCGATGATGTGGAAGCCGAGCGTCTCGGGATTGTCCGTGCGGATGCCGATCTGCACCGAACTCTCCGGGTCCACCAGCCCCTCCTTCACGGCCTTGTACATGAACGTCCCGTGGTCGATCCGGCTCGCGTCGTCGTCGGCCCAGGTATCGGTATGCGCATCGAACTGGATCACCGAAAGCCGCCCGAACTTCGCCGCGTAAGCCCTCAGAACTGGGAGCGTAATCGAATGATCTCCCCCGAGGCAGATCGACCCGGCGCCCGCCGCCAGGATACCCGCCACATGGTCCTTCAGCCGCCCCGGGAAGGCCGGCACGTCGGCATAGTCGAAGGCCATGTCACCATAGTCGACCACCGTGAACTCGGCCAGCGGGTCGAAGCCCCAGCCATAGGGCCGGTCGAATGGCTGGAGGCTCGACGCCTCGCGGATCGCCCTTGGGCCCAGCCGCGTGCCGGGCCGGTTCGTCACCGCCTGGTCGAACGGGATCCCGGTCACCGCCAGGTCGACGCCCGTCAGGTCCTTGCTGTAGCGCCGCCGCAGGAACGAGGTCGCCCCTCCGAACGCGTTCTCGTAGCTCAGCCCGCGCGGATCCTGCCGGGTGAACGCCGCGTCGATCTCGTTCTTCGCGTCTTCCAGGGCCATCTGTCTTTCCGTTCAGCAGGTTACGTTGTGATGTTCATTCTTCGAGCGGCAGCGCCCGCTCCACTAGCCGGGCGAAGAACGACGCGCCGATCGGCGCCACCGCATCGTTGAAATCATAGGCCGGGTGGTGGCAGTAATGCGCGGTGCCCTGGCCGAGGAACAGGTATGCCCCGGGCCGCGCCTCGAGCATGTAGGAAAAATCCTCCGCCCCCATCTCGGGCGCCAGATCCCCGGTCACCTTCTCCGCGCCCACCAGCTCGCGCGCCACCTCGGCGGCGAATTCGGCGCGGTGCGGATCGTTCACCGTGGCCGGGTAGGAGCGGTCGTAGACCAGATCCACCCCCACCCCGAAACTCCCGGCGATGCCCTCCCCGATGGCACGGATACGCGCCTCGGCCATGTCGCGCAACGCCGCCGAAAAGCAGCGCACCGTGCCGCTCAGCCGCGCCACGCCCGGCGTTACGTTGTTCGCCGTGCCCGCATGGATCTGCGTCACCGAAACCACCATGGGCTCCGTCCCCGGCCGGTTCTTCGCCACCACCGTGTCGAGCGCCTGCCCCAGTGCCAGGGCCGCCGGGATCGGGTCGGTGCAGAGATGCGGAAAGGCCGCGTGCCCGCCCTCGCCGGTGATCGTGAAGTTGAACTCGTCCACCGCCGCCATGATCGGCCCCGCGCAGGTGCCGATCTCGCCGAACGGCAGCTCGGGCGAATTGTGCAGCGCATAGACCTCGTGGATGTCGAACCGGTCCATCACGCCGTCATCCACCATCGCCTTGCCGCCGCCGCCATCCTCCTCCGCCGGCTGGAACAGGAGCGCCACCCGCCCCCGGAACGCCCGTGTCTCGGCCAGGTATTTCGCCGCCCCCAGCAGCATCGCGGTGTGCCCGTCATGGCCGCAGGCATGCATCGCCCCCGGCGTCTCGCTGGCCCAGTCCGCGCCGGTCTCCTCAGCGATGGGCAAGGCGTCCATGTCGGCGCGCAGCCCGATGGTCGGCCCCTCCCTCCGCCCGTTGACGATGCCGACGATCCCGGTCCGGCCGATCCCCTCATGCACCTCGTCCACCCCGATCTCGCGCAGCCGCTCCGCCACGAAGCCCGCGGTCTTCGGCAACTCGAAACCCAGCTCGGGATTGCGGTGCATCCAGCGGCGCCATTCGGTCATCTCGTCGGCGAACCCGGCGATACGGTTGATGACGGGCATGGTGGACTCCGGGCAAGGCGCGTGATTGCTGGGCGGCACAGTTTCAGGAAGGGAAAAAACCTGCAATGTCCGATCCGCTGATCTTCGACCGCGATGCCGGAATCGAGCGCCTGTTGGCAATCATGGCGGCCCTGCGCGATCCGGACACGGGCTGCCCCTGGGACATCGAGCAGGATTACCGCAGCATCGCGCCGTACACGATCGAGGAGGCCTACGAGGTGGCCGACGCCATCGAACGCCAGGCCTGGGGCGAGCTTCAGGGCGAGTTGGGCGACCTGCTCCTCCAGGTGGTCTACCACGCGCGGATGGCCGAAGAGGACGGGCATTTCGGCTTTGCCGAGGTGGTGCGCGCCGTCTCCGACAAGATGGTCGACCGGCATCCGCATGTCTTCGGCGACGAGAGCCGCGAGAAGTCGGCGGAACAGCAGACCCGTGACTGGGAGGCGGCGAAGGCGAAGGAGCGCGGGCGTGCGGGCGTCCTCGACGGGGTGGCGCTCGGGCTCCCGGCGCTCCTGCGGGCGCTCAAGCTGCAGAACCGCGCCGCGCGGGTCGGGTTCGACTGGCCCTCCTCCGACCAGGTGCTCGACAAGATCGCCGAGGAGATGGCCGAGCTTCGCGCCGAGACCGACCCGGCACGGCAGGCGGAGGAATTCGGCGACCTCCTCTTCGCGATGGCGAATCTCGCGCGGCACATGGAGATCGACCCCGAGGCCGCGCTCCGGGCCGCCAACGACAAGTTCACCCGCCGGTTCCGCGCCATCGAGGCCGCGCTCGCGGCACGCGGCAAGCGGCCCGAGGACAGCGACCTCGCCGAAATGGACGCGCTCTGGGACGCCGCCAAGGCGGCGGAGCGGAACTCCGCCGTCTAGCGCGGCCAGGAAAATCGCGGATTCTCTAGCAAATTCCTCGTTGCGAGGAATTCGGCCCCGCCCCCCGGAAACGCCGCTGGCACTGTCCCGGCGACAGGGCTAAACGGAAACCCGACATGGCACCTCGCAAGATCATCATCGACACCGACCCGGGCCAGGACGACGCCGTCGCGATCCTCCTCGCGCTCGCGAGCCCCGAGGATGTCGAGCTCCTCGGCATCACCGCCGTCGCCGGCAACGTCCCCCTCGCCCTCACCCAGAAGAACGCCCGCATGGTCTGCGAACTCGCCGGCCGACGCGACGTGCCCGTCTTTGCCGGCTGCGACCGCCCCCTCGCCCGGCCCCTCGTCACCGCCGAGCATGTCCACGGCAAGACCGGCCTCGACGGCCCGCCCCTGCCCGACCCGACCATGCCGCTCCAAGCCGCCCATGCCGTCGATTTCCTGATCGACACGCTCCGCCGCGAGGCGCCGGGCAGCGTCACCCTCTGCCCCATCGGCCCCCTCACCAATATCGCCAGCGCTTTCGCGAAGGCCCCCGACATCGTCCCCCGCGTGGCCGAGATCGTGCTCATGGGCGGCGCCTATTTCGAGGTCGGCAACACCACGCCCGCCGCCGAGTTCAATATCCATGTCGACCCGCAGGCCGCCGACGCGGTGTTCCGCTCCGGCGTCAAGCTCACCGTGATGCCGCTCGACGTCACCCACAAGGCGCTGACCACGCACAAGCGCGTCGCCGCCTTCCGCAATCTCGGCACGCCCGTGGGCGAGGCCACCGCCGGCTGGATGGATTTCTTCGAGCGCTACGATTCGGAGAAATACGGCCACGAGGGCGCGCCCCTGCACGACCCCTGCACCATCGCCTGGCTGATCCGCCCCGAGCTGTTCTCGGGCCGCCACGTCAACGTGGAGATCGAGACCGGCTCCGAGCTCACCATGGGCATGACCGTCGCCGACTGGTGGGGCGTCACCGACCGTCCGAAGAACGCGCTCTTCATGGGCGATGTCGACGCCGACGGCTTCTTCGCGCTGCTCACCGAGCGGATCGCCCGGCTGTGAGCGCCGCGATCCACCTCGCCGCGTCGCGGGACGCCAAGGCGCTTCTCCCCATGGTCGCGTCCTACCATGCCGAGGAGGGCATCGCGTCGACGCCCGAACACCGCGAAGCCGCCCTCGCGCCGCTGCTCGAGGGCTCCCCCCTCGGCTGCGTCTACATCATCGGCCCCCGGACGGCCCCCATCGGCTACATCGTCATCACCTTCGGCTGGTCGCTCGAATTCGGCGGCATGGACGGTTTCATCGACGAGTTTTTCGTCCGCCCCGGCGTCCGCGGCCGCGGCGTCGGCTCCGAAGTGCTCGGCGCGCTGATCCCGCAGCTCGAGGCGAACGGCCTCCGCGCCCTCCATCTCGAGGCCACCGCCGAAAAGCCCCGCCTCCTGCAACTCTACAAGCGCAACGGCTTCCGGCACCGCGACGAGTACCACCTGATGACCCGCGTGGCCCGCAAGCGCGGCTGAGCGGGACCGGTCCGGCGGATCGGCCGCCCGACCCCACGCCTGCCATCCGGGACCAAGAAGGGCAAAGCCGGACGGGCGCCGGCCAATGTCACACCACGGTAGGCCCCGCCCGGAACCACGCCCCGGCTTCGCGCTTCATGGTCCCGGATCCGCACTCCGACGCCGAAACGCGCTCTTCGCCGAAGGCCTCTCCGCGCTCCGCCTCTCAACCCGAAAAGTCGATCCATACGCCCGCTGTCGCAGCGGCGAAATGCGTGGCGTGGTCGACAAGGACCGCCGTGTCGCTGTCGCGGTTCGGGTCGGCCACCGACACGGCCTCCCCGGCCCAGAACGTCTCCTGCGTGAGCGTGGCGACGAGCTTGCCATGCCTTATGTCGTCGAGCATGTCGCCGATCCTCTCGTCGCGGCCCGACAGGATTTCGGCTTTCCGGCCCTGCGCCAGCAGCCCGTGCATCTTCTCGGCCAACGCGTCGCCGCCGAAGAGACGCAGCACCGAGAGGCCGCGCGACGCCTCGACCTCCGCCATCGCCAGCTCCACGGAAATCTCGGCATCCACATGCGCCCGGACCGCGCGCCCGACCAACGCATCGCGCGCCTCGGCGGTCATTGCGGCTGCGCCGGCGCCGCCGCCCCCCAGCGCCGCCACCGCCTCACCGGCCGCCTCGAGGGTCCGGAGCGCCGCCCCGACGCCAGCCGGCAGCCGGTCACCCGCCGCCTCCCGATCTCGGCCAGGTTGTCGGCCGTGAGCCGGGCGAGCATGTCCCGTTGCGCCGCGATCCCGTCCGTCAGCGCAGCCCGCACCACATCGCCCGCGAACGCGCCCAGCTCCCCGGCCGACATCGGCCGGAGCGGCAGCCTCGGATCGCCGTAGAACCCGTCGCCCAGGCCGCCGATCTCCGGCGCCTTGGCGAAGGAGATCCCGCTCGGCCCGACCGGCGAGAACGACACTGCCGTGACCGTCTTGGTCCGGCCGAACTGCATCGCCAGAGACTGCGCCCCCGCATGAAACGCTCGCGTTCCGAGACTTAGCACCATGGCCGCACTCCTTCCGGCTTGCTAGCGGGGCAAGACCAGCGCCCGTCCCCTAACGCGGTCCTAAAGTGGAACTTTCGGCATGGGCCAGCCGTTTCCTTTCCTCTAGATTGGCGCCGGATCCGGCGCGCAGGGTGCCGGAACCGGGCAGGAGCCGGAACGATGATCGACTGGTCCACCGCCGCGCCCGCCATCGGCTCGGCCTTCTTCGCCTCCGCGGTCGAGATCGTCGAGGCCTTCACCATCATCCTCGCCGTCGCGATGCTCCGGGGCTGGCGCCCGGCCGTCCTCGGCACCGGCGCCGCGCTGATGACCCTCGCCGCTCTGGTGCTCGCGCTCGGCCCGCTTCTGGGCCGGGTGCCGCTCCCCCTGATGCAATTCGTGATCGGCGTGCTCCTGCTCCTGTTCGGCATCGGCTGGCTCCGCAAGGCGGCCCTCCGCGCCGCCGGCGTGATCCCGCTCCATGACGAGGACGCGATCTATGCGCGCGAAACGGCCCGGCTCGACGCCGAGCGGCGGGACAGCTCGCAGGACTGGATCGCCGGGCTCACCGCCTACAAGGCGGTGCTGCTCGAGGGCCTCGAGGTGGTGTTCATCGTGATCGCCGTGGGCTCGGGCCGCGGCCTGATCTGGCCCGCGAGCCCGGGCGCGCTCGCCGCCTGCGCCACCGTGCTCGCCATCGGCACCATCGTGCACCGGCCGCTCTCCACCGTGCCCGAAAACACGCTCAAGTTCGGCGTCGGCGTCATGCTGTCGGCCTTCGGCGTGTTCTGGACCGGCGAGGGCATCGGCATCGACTGGCCGGGCGGCGATCTCGCGCTCTTCGTCTTCGGAGCCCTGTTCCTCGGCGCCGGTCTCCTCGCGGCGCGTCTCGCCCGCGCACCCGCGGTGGAGGCCGCGCCTTGACCCTCCTCCGCGACGTCCTTGCCGAGCTTTTCTCGATGTTCGTGGCCGACGCCCGCCTCACCGCCGCGATCCTCGCCCTCGTGGCGCTCGCGGCGGGTCTCGTGGACCTCGCCGACGCCCCGCCCCTCCTCGGCGGCGCCGTGCTCCTCCTCGGCGCCCTCGGCGTGACAATCGCCGCCGTGCTCATGGCCGCGCGGGGCAGGCGCTAGGGCCGGATCCGTTTCGCAAGCCTCCGCCGCGCACCGCATCCGCCCGACCAGCGCCGAAGGTGCCGGGCGAGCGCCTCTCCGGCCCGCTTGAGACGCACCTCCGCCCCAGGGCATCCCGCGCCCCTCAGGGGCGCACCCGACACGCCACGGCAGGCTCATCCACCGCGCCCGCGATCAAATCCGCGTGAACTTCGTTCCCGATCCCTGACGCGGCCGCGCGGTAGCGTCTTCTTCAGGGTCCCCGACGAAGGCGCACAGCCGGTGTACGGGCTGTGTACAGCCTGTGTACAGGTTGTGCGCCCCGGATCCGGGCCTCAGCCCAGATCGCCCGCCAACCCCGCCTCAATGAGTGCGATCGATTCATGGATTCCGTAAAGCGCGATGAATCCGCCGAACCGTGGCCCCTGCGAGGCGCCCAGCAGCACCTCGTAAAGCGCCTTGAACCAGTCCCGAAGCGGCTCGAAACCGTGATGCTTA
>JBNKWI010000004.1:0-13089 GCA_050299695.1 Paracoccaceae bacterium | reverse complement strand
TTGCCGACGGAAAACACCATGGATTGAAGCTCTTCCGCGTCGAGCCCGCCGTCCCAGGCCCGCAGGCGTGCCAGGAGATCCTCCATCGCCGCCCGCTCCGTCCCGTCGGGGGCGCGATAGGTCTTCGCGGGCTTCACGAAGTCCTGGTAGTACCGAATGGAATAGCCCGCCGCGGCATCCAGCTGCGGATTCGTCTCCGGACCCGTCTCGGGCGCATACCGCCGGATGAACCCCCAGAGCCGGTCCTTGTCCTCGGCCCCCGAGACCGAGGCGAGGTTCAGGAGCATCGCGAAAGGCACGACCATGTCGGACGCCGGAACATCGGCGCCGTGGATGTGGAAGACCGGGTTCTCCAGCTGCTTTTCGGGCTCCTGCTCGGCATAGGCGCGCAGTTGCTGGTGGTATTCATCTACCGCCTTCGGGATCACGTCCCACGAAAGCCGCTTCGCCGTCTTCGGCTTCAAGTACATGTAATAGCTGAGAGAATCCGTCGCTGCATAGGTCAGCCACTCGTCGATCGACAGCCCGTTGCCCTTCGATTTCGAAATCTTCTGGCCGATCTCGTCGAGGAACAACTCGTAGGTGAACACCTCGGGCGGCGTGCCGCCGAGGATCCGGCAGATCTTCGAGTAGATCGGCGTATTCGGCGCATGTTCCTTGCCGTAGGGCTCGAAATCGACACCCAACGCCGCCCAGCGCGCCCCGAAATCCGGCTTCCACTGCAGCTTCACGTTGCCACCGGTGACCGGCAGGGTCACCTCGGTCCCGTCCTCGTCCTCGAAGGTGATTTCACCCGTCTTTCCATTGATTTGCCGGAGCGGCACATAGAGCACCCTGCCCGAAGTCGGGCTGATCGGCAGGAAAATCGAATAAGTCTGCTGCCGCTCCTCCCGGAGCGACGCCAGCATCACTTCCATCAGCGCATCATAGCGCTCGGCGGCCAGCAGCAGCGTCTCGTCGAACCGGCCCGACCGGTAGAAATCCCGCGCCGACTGGAACTCGTAGTCGAAGCCGAACGTATCGAGAAACCGCCGCAGCATCGCGTTGTTGTGGTGCCCGAAGCTCTCGAACTCGCCGAACGGGTCCGGCACCGAAGTCAGCGGCTTCTGCAGATGTTCGGCCAGCATCTCGGGGTTCGGCACATTGTCCGGCACCTTCCGAAGCCCGTCCATGTCGTCCGAGAACGAGATCAGCTTGGTGGGGATGTCCGAGATCACCTCGAAGGCCCGGCGCACCATGGAGGTCCGCAGAACCTCGCCGAAGGTGCCGATATGCGGCAGTCCGGACGGACCGTAACCGGTCTCGAACAGTACGAACCCCTTCTCGGGTGGCGCCTTTTCGTAGCGTTTCAGGATCCGGCGCGCTTCCTCGAAGGGCCAGGCTTTCGCGCTCATCGCGGCGGTGCGCAGATCGGTCATGTCGTCATCCCTTCTCCCGCGCCCCTTGCGCGGCAGGCCCCGCTACCTATTGCCGCCCGCCGGAAGCGTCAATAATCTGGCGGCCCCGAAAGACCGAGGAGCGGCCCCCGTGAACGACATCTCCCATTCCCTGACCCCGCAGGACGCGCTGGTGGCCGTGATGGTGGCCGTTTCGGCGTCGGACGAGCGTATCCGCACCTCCGAGCTGGTCGCGATCGAACGGACGGTCAACCATTTGCCGATCTTCGCGGATTACGACATCGACCGGATCGCGATGATCTCCCGCACGGTGTTCGACCTGTTTTCCGAGGAGGAAGGGCTCGACGCGCTGTTCGGCCTCGTTCGGGACAACCTGCCGGAGTACCTGTTCGAGACCGCCTACGCGATGGCCTGCGACGTGGCCGCCGCCGACGGCACGCTCCGCGAGGGCGAACTGCGGCTCCTCGAGGAAATCCGCTACGAGCTCGACATCGACCGCCTGCACGCCGCGGCCATCGAACGCGGCGCCCGGGCCCGCCATATCACGCTTCGCGACTGATTTCGGCCGCCACCGCGCGGAAGGTTTCCGATTGCTCAAACTGCGTTAATCGTCGAGAAATGGATCGCCCTTATTGAGCGGGCGCCGGGCACAGTCCCGACGTCCACCTGCAAAAGGGCTCCATCGATGAAACGTTCCGCCACCCTCGCCGCGCTTCTCCTTTCGACGAGCGCCGCCTTCGCCAACGATGCCGAACCGAAGATGCGCGAGTATCTCGAGTCGGAGATCGCGACCTGGGCCAACAACCCGGTCCTGATCGAGGCCGTGCGCGCGCAGAACACGACGACCGCCGGCTACAGCCAGGCCCAGATCGACGAAATGGACCAGGCCTGGCGCGCCCAGGTGGGCATGGCCCATAGCGACGTGATCGACCCGGTCCTGCACAACGCCGCCTCGGATTACCTGCGCAGCGTCGTGGCCGATGCGGGTGGCGTCATCACCGAGGTTTTCGTGATGGATTCCCGCGGCTTGAATGTCGCCACCTCGGACGTGACCTCGGATTACTGGCAGGGTGACGAAGAGAAATTCACCGAGACCTTCCCGCATGGCGCCGATGGCGTGCATTTCGGCGAGATCGAGTTCGACGAGTCGAGCCAGACCTATCAGGGCCAGATTTCCTTCTCGCTGGTCGATCCGGACACCCAGGCGGTGGTCGGTGCGATGACCGTGGGCGTAAACGCCGAAACCTTCTTCTGATCGCGCGAAACTCACCCAGTTCCAGTGAAAGGATCGACGATGAAAAAGCTTCGGGGGCCCCGTCTTTCGGATTCGATCTTCGTCCGAGTCCTCATCTTCGTGGCAGTTGTCGCGATCGGCATGGCCGCCGCGTTGACCCTGAACGCGATCCGCGCGGGCTCGGCCCTGGCAACCGACGAGATTACGGAACTGGGTGCAGAAGTCACCGATCTCATGGCGCAGCAGAATGCCGGGGCGCTAAAGTTCCGCAAGACCGCGGAATTGCAGGAGACGGTCTCCGACGCGATGGCGCGGATGCACGGAAAGGCCTCGGGTCTGATCGCGGTCGCGCTGGATGGGGAGGTTGTGGCCGCGGATGTCGGCGAGGGAGCGGACCAAGCGAGCATGGTCGAGCTCGCCCGGAACGCCATTGAAACCGAAACCTCGATCACGGATGCGGCGAAACTCACCTTCGCGGTGCCGGCCCGCTTCGGGTCGACCGGCAGCATCGTGGGCGTCGTGGTCCTGCAATGGGACACGACCGCGCTCGAAGCCCGGCTCAACGATCAGAAGTGGGATGCGTTCGTGTTCGGCGGCATCATCCTGACCGCACTCCTGGCCATGCTGGGCTTCGTCCTGCGCCGCATGATTGCCCACCCGCTTCACAGCATTGCCGACGCAATGACCAGCGTCGCGGCCGGCAACTATGATACCGAGATTCCGCACTTCCGCCGGGGGAACGAGATCGGTCTTGTAGCGGTGGCGCTTGAGTCCTTTCGCGACCAGTTGAAGGCCGGCGAAGAAGACGCGAGGATTGCAGCTTTCAAGGGCGCCGCCTTCGAAAACACGTCAGCCGCCCTGATGATCGCGGATGCGGAGTACAACATCGCCTATCTCAACCCGGCCGGCCAGACCCTGACCGCCGAGCACAAGGACGTGATCAGAACGCGGTTGCCGCATTTCGATCCGGACGCGCTGATCGGCAACAGTATCGATATCTTCCACAAGAACCCCGAGGCGATCCGAAAAATGCTTGCCTCGCTGTCCGGCACGCATCGCGCGGAGCTCGAGTTCGGCCTCGAAACCCTTGGCCTGGTCATTTCGCCCATCGACACCGACGGCAAGCGCATGGGCTATGTGGTCGAATGGAAGAACGTCTCCCAGGAACAGCGCAATGCCGCAGTGCTCGACACGTTCGAGACCCGTCAGGCCATGGCGGAGTTCACCGCCGAGGGGCGCCTGATCTACGCGAACGACATCGTGGCGACCTTGGCCGGAACGGCGCGCGACAAGCTTCTGGGGAAGACTCTATCCTCGCTCCTCCTCGACGGGCATGGAAATCCCCAGGCGCCGATCACCGAGCCGGTCTTCGGCGATTTCCAGGTCGCCTCGGCCTCCGGCACGGTGGGTCACGTCGTCGGCGCGCTTACCCCGCTCAAGAACCGCGCGGGCGTTACCAGAAGGATCATCCTGATCGCCAGCGACGTGAGCGAACAGCGCCGGCAGATCGACGAAGCCGCATCCCGGCAAGCCCTGATGCGCACCGAACAGGACAGGATGATCGAAGCGCTCAAGGGCGGTCTCGCAAGATTGTCGGACGGCGACCTGACGATTTGCATCGAAACGCCGTTCGCTCCGGAACATGACGGGCTTCGGCACGATTTCAACGGCGCGCTCGGCCGCCTGGCCGAGGCCATCGGCGTGGTGCTGGAGCGCTCCGCCGGGATCCGGGGCGATGCCGGAGATATCACCTCAGCCGCGAACGACCTTTCCAAGCGCACCGAACATCAGGCCGCGACCCTGGAACAGACCGCCGCCGCGATCACCGAGCTCACATCTTCGGTCAACGCCGCCGCGGACGGAGCCCGCCGCGCGAACGATGTCGTGGCGGAAGCCAAGGATAGCGCCGCGAAATCCGGCGGCGTGGTCAGGGACGCCGTGTCGGCGATGGGCCTCATCGCCGAATCTTCCGCCAAGATTTCCAGCATCATCAGCGTCATCGACGACATCGCCTTCCAGACGAACCTTCTGGCACTGAACGCAGGCGTCGAGGCCGCGCGCGCCGGAGACGCCGGTCGTGGCTTTGCGGTGGTCGCGTCCGAAGTCAGGGCCCTTGCGCAGAGGTCGTCGGAGGCCGCACGTGAAATCGGAACCTTGATCTCCGCATCCGGCGAACATGTGAACCGGGGCGTGACCCTGGTTGGCGACGCGGGCAAGGCGCTCGAAAAGATTGCCGCGTCGGTGACCGACATCTCGGAGCATGTCGTTGCCATTTCGGCCTCCGCTCAGGACCAGTCCAACGGGCTCTCCGAGATCAACGGCGCGATGAACCAACTCGACCAGGTCACCCAGCAGAACGCCGCAATGTTCGAAGAGACGACCGCTGCCGCACAGGCGCTACTCGTCGCTTCAGACGAGCTCGCCGATGCCGTGTCGATGTTTCAGGTCGCCCAGGATGCGGGTCTAAAGGCACGGCCGGCTCCGGCGCCCCTGAAGGCGACGGGGACTGCCGACCGGCGGCCTGCCGGAACTGCCGAGGAGCAGCTTGACGGCGATTGGGCCGAGTTCTGATCCACCGGACAGCGAGAGCGCACATCCGCCGACCGGCGATCGTTCCCGGAAGGACGATCCGACGGCGGAGCGAACCAGCTCCGAACATTCCGGCCGTTCGGTGATCCATCCGCATCGCATACTGGCCACGAGCGGACAGATCTGTCAGGATCGCGTCCGCAGACAAGTCGTTCTCCAGCGACGGTGAAATTTCACGGGGCCGGACCCATGACGAACCGCTTGGCCCTCGGGCTGGTTCTTGCTTTATTTGCGCTCTACGGCCTGTCCACGCTCATGCTCGATCACCCGATGGTGGCCGTCGGCCGGAAGTTCGTCGACCTCATCCAATGGCTTGCGTTCTGGCGCTGAGTTTCCGGTTGACCTTTCTGCCGCAAACCCTTTGGTGACGGCAACGGGAATTCCTGAGGGGAGAAAGCCATGACAGTCAAGGTTGCCATCAACGGCTTCGGCCGGATCGGGCGGAACGTCCTGCGTGCCATCGTGGAAGCCGGACGCACCGACATCGAGGTCGTCGCAATCAACGATCTCGGGCCTGTGGAAACCAACGCGCATCTGCTGCGCTACGACAGCGTCCACGGGCGATTTCCGGCGGAGGTGAAGACCACCGCCTCGACTATCGACGTCGGACGCGGCCCGATCGAGGTCTCCGCGATCCGGAACCCAGCGGAACTGCCGTGGGGCCATATCGACATCGTGCTGGAATGCACCGGCATCTTCACCGATCGCGACAAGGCGGCGATCCATTTGGAGAACGGCGCGAGCCGCGTGCTGGTCTCCGCTCCCTCGAAGGGCGCGGACAAGACGATCGTCTACGGGGTCAACCACGGGGTGCTGACGAAGGACGACCTGGTGGTCTCGAACGCGTCCTGCACCACGAACTGCCTGTCGCCGGTCGCCAAGGTGCTGAACGACACGATCGGGATCGAAAAGGGTTTTATGACCACGATCCACTCCTATACTGGCGACCAGCCGACCCTCGACACGATGCACAAGGACCTGTACCGCGCCCGGGCCGCCGCGATGTCGATGATCCCGACCTCGACCGGCGCTGCGAAGGCCGTCGGCCTCGTCCTGCCGGAACTGAACGGCAAGCTCGACGGCGTCGCGATCCGGGTGCCGACCCCGAACGTCTCGGTGGTCGATCTCGTCTTCGAAGCCAAGCGCGACACTAGCATCGACGAGATCAACGGCGCGATCCGCGCCGCGGCGAACGGCCCGCTCAAGGGCATCCTCGGCTATACCGACGAACCGCTGGTTTCCATGGATTTCAACCACGACCCGCATTCCTCGATCTTCCATACCGACCAGACCAAGGTGATGGAGGGCAAGATGTGCCGGATCCTGACCTGGTACGACAACGAATGGGGCTTCTCTAATCGCATGTCGGACACCGCCGTGGCCATGGGCAAGCTCATCTGAGGCGGGCCTAAACTCCTGGAATCAAAGGCGCCCACCATATGGGCGCCTTTTTTGTACCCAGATTTTGCTGCGTTGCAGAAAACGCATGGCGGACCTTCCGAAATGACTCTGGTTCCGCCCGGACAAAGACGCCATGTAGGCGGCGTGGCCGATGGGCGGCCACCGAGTGTATTGAAGGAGAGAGGCAAATGACCGGCATGATCGACAAGCTGCGCGCTGCCGCTCGTAAGCGTAAAGCGTACAACGGTATCGTCTCCGAACTGTCGTCCCTGAGCGAACGTGAACTGTCCGATATCGGCATCGTTCGCGGCGACGCGCACCGTATCGCCCGCGAAGCGGTCTACGGCGCATAAGGTTTTGCAGGCAGGCTTCATGGAGGCCGCCACACCGCGGGAACACCCCGCGGCCCGAATGTGAAAAGGATCAAACCATGAGCATGGTTCAGAAACTCAAGGTCGCCGCGCAACGGCGTGCGGCCTTCAACCGGACGGTTCGCGAGATCCGGAACATGTCGTACGAAACGGCAATGGATCTCGGCATTTACCCGGGCGACGCGGAAACGATCGCCCGTCGTGCGGTGTACGGCGCCTGACCGAAACCGATCCGGTAAGGACACCACGGCCGCCTCCGGGCGGCCGTTTCCGTTCTGAACCCTCAGTTCGGAAAGATGAGCCTAGCGGTGAGGTCATGTGCGCCGCAAACCACGCGGGCCGTGTCTTCGGCCGAGAGGAGCAGACCGCCGTCCGCATGATCGGGAATCGTGAGCGCCAGAACCTCGACGGCTCCGTCGCGTCGGATGCGCCGCGGTCCGTCCTGCAGGAGACGCGGAGAAGCGACGAGAACCCGCCCGCCGCGCGGCCTCTGGCCCAGATGAAGCTCGACGCAACGGCCGTTGAAATCGATCCGCTCGACCAGGCAAGTCGCGGGCAATCCGCCGCGCGCGAAGACGGCGTCATCGTCGCGCCACTCCCGCTGGCCCGGCACGGAATAGGCCGCGCCGCCGTACCGCGCTGTTTCGCGGTTCAGGATCTGCCGCAGACAGCGGGCAAGGGCCGCCCGCATTCGCATCTGCGTCGGCAAGTCGGAAACCATTCGGCGCGGCGCAGCGAAAGGCCGCTCCGGTGACGGGCAAGATCGCGGAGGATAGACCGGCCGGGGGGGCGACGGCGGCGCGGCCGCTTCCCACTTGTCACGCGCGGCCGTCTCCCGTGCCCGCACCAGCGCCTCCAGCATGGCATCATGGGCGGCGTTGATCGCCTTCATCCGCTCTTCGGCGGTGACGGAATTGCCCAGGAGATCCGGATGCGAGCGGCGCACGAGCGCCCGCCAGGCGGACCGGATCTCGTCGGGTCCGGCATCCGGCCGAATTCCGAGGACTATATGCGGGGCAAACGACATCTTGGATCGCGCTCTCGTGACAACACGCGCAGCAGTGTCGCAGATCGGCCAAGGTGCGGACAGGTTTGGGTAAACACTTGGTATACGCGCGCCATCCAAACCTACAATACGGTCGACAAGCAGGCATCGTCGCGCAATCGACGAAAATTAACCAATAACGCCAGATGTTTAGCGCCGCACCTTCGACATGAGCGCTTCGCGCACCGGCGGGGTGACGAAGCCAGAAACGTCACCGCCAAGCCGCGCGATCTCCTTCACCAACTTCGACGCGATCGCCTGGTGTTCGGCCTCGGCCATCAGGAAGACGGTCTCGATGGTGTCGTCGAGCCGGCGGTTCATCCCGACCATCTGGAACTCGTACTCGAAATCCGCCACCGCCCGCAGGCCGCGAACGATCACTGAAGCACCGACATCGCGGGCACAATCGATCAGGAGATTCTCGAACGGATGGACCTGAATCGCCATTCCGGTCTTCTGCGAGAGGGCACCGCATTCCGCCTCGATCATCGCCACACGCTCTTCCAGCGAAAACATCGGCCCTTTGTCGCGGTTGATCGCGACGCCGATCACCAGCCGATCGACCAGCGCCGAAGCGCGTTCGATGATATCGAGATGCCCCAGCGTCACCGGATCGAATGTGCCCGGATAAAGTCCGATGCGCATGGTCTGTCCCCTCGTTGCCTCTGCGCAGGCAACACCAGCTCTTTCAGGTTTTCAAGGGCTTGAGACACCCCTTCGGGCCCGGCCGCCCGAATCAGAAACCCATGATCATCCCTTCGAGGGCTTCCTTCTCCATCTTCACCTCTTCGAGCCGGTACTTGACCACATCGCCCAGGGTGATGATGCCCACCATTTCGTCGTTCTCGATCACCGGCATGTGCCGAAAACGGCCCACGGTCATCTTGGCCAGCACATCGTCGGCCCTGTCGGAGCGGGCACAGGTGACGAGGTTCTTGGTCATCATCTCGGCCACCGTCTCGCTCAGGCAGCCAGGGCCGCGGCGGCCGACCTCACGGACGATGTCGCGTTCGGACAGGATGCCGATAGCCGTCTTTCCGTCCGAGGACACGACCAGGGAGCCGATCCGTCGCTCGGAAAGAAACGCCGCCGCGTCCGATACGGTCTTCTCGGGCGTGATCGTGTAGACATCCGACGTCCCCTTCGAATGCAGGATCTTCGCGACGGTCATGGCCCAATTCCTCCCCAAGAACCCGTTACCGCAAAGGTTGCGCCGTCACCTACCCCTGTCAAGCTTTTCACGGGTGGACACAGGGTTTCCGGCCGAGACGGGTCCCAGAAGGCGTGGGCGGAAACGAAACGGGCGGTGCCACCGACCGCCCGTTTCATTCTCACTCAGGCGTGCGCCGTCGGCGCGTCAGGCCTTCTTCTTCCGCCGCATCGCTCCAAGCCCGCCGAGACCGGCGAGCATCATCCAGCCGGCGGCCGGAAGCGGAACGGGCGACGGATCCTCGGGGAGGCCCGGATCGCAATACGGATCGCGCGAGAAGTAGCTGATGTCCCATTTCGGAAAGCTCGGGCCCGTATAGGACGGGAAGGTATAGCTCGGGCCCTGAACGACCGGCGCCCCGCCGGGAAGGCAGGAGTAGTAGCCCCAGCAGCCACCGGACCCGATCGACATCGCAGATGCTCCCGTGCCCAGGACGGCAAGTCCCGCAGCGACCAGAAGCGTGTTCAGACGCATACTCATTACAGAAAATCCCCCATCTGTATTCGGGCAGGCAAAATGCCGACCCAAGCGTGACTATATACGCCGCCTTGGTTCCAGCAATACGCGTTAACGTGGCAGACCTCCGCAACATGGGCACAATAAACACCTGAAATTACTACTGTTTCCAATTCGTCACCAATTATCTACGTCCCTCCGATCCGATGATCGCGCCGCCCCGAAACAGCGCCCCAGAGCTGCCTCTTGCGTCGGACGCCGCGAAACGGTCAGTTTGATGCGGGAACAAGGGGCGGGGAGCGATGCAGGAGCCGAGTTTCACGATGGGGATCGAGGAGGAATACCTCCTCGTCGACGCCGAGAGCTGCGCGCTGGCCGAGGCGCCCGAAGCGCTCATGGAGGCCTGCCGTGCCGAGCTCGAGCACCAGGTGAGCCCGGAATTTCTTCAATGCCAGATCGAGATCGGCACCAAGGTCTGCCCCACCATCGGCGTCGCACGCGTGGAGCTGAAGAAGCTGCGCGCCACCGTCTCGCGCCATGCCAAGGCGCATGGCCTGGCGCCGATCGCGGTCTCCTGCCACCCGTTCGCGGATTGGGCGAAACAGCACCACACGCGAAAGGAGCGCTACGACACGCTCCGCAAGGACCTGGCCGGCGTCGCCCAACGCATGCTGATCTGCGGCATGCATGTCCATGTCGGCATCGAAGACAAGGACATGCGGATCGACCTGATGAACCAGTTCACGTATTTCCTGCCGCATCTTCTGGCGCTGAGCTGCTCTTCGCCCTTCTGGCAGGGCCGCGACACCGGTCTGGCCTCCTATCGCCTCACGGTCTTCGACAACCTGCCGCGCACCGGATTGCCGCCGCGGCTGTCGAGCTGGGCCGAATACGAGCGCTCGGTCGGCGCGCTGGTCGATCTCGGCGTGATCGAGGACAGCACCAAGATCTGGTGGGACCTGCGCCCTTCCGCCCGGTTCCCGACGCTGGAATCGCGGATCTGCGACGTGTCCCCCCGGCTCGAGGACACGCTGACGCTGGCCGCGCTGACCCAGGCAACGATGCGGATGCTCTACCGGCTCGCCCGAAAGAACCAGCGCTGGCGAATCTACGAGACTTTCCTCGTCGGCGAAAACCGCTGGCGCGCGCAGCGCTACAGCACGTCGAACGGAATGATCGATTTCGGCCAGCGCCGGATCGAGGAATTCAGTCCGCTGGTGGAGGAATGGATCGAACTCGTGGCCGAGGATGCCGGCGTCCTCCGGTCGGTGGACGAGATTACGCGGCTCACCGAGATGGTGGCCGGTGGCCCGAGTGCCGAACGCCAGCGCGCCGTTTTCGCCACCAGCGAGGCCGCGGGAAAGGACCGCGACGAGGCCCTGCGCGATGTCGTCCGCCATCTCGTCGAGGAGTTCCACGAAGGGCTCTGACGTCCGGGGCCGCCGCCACGGGTCAGTTCAGCACGACCACGTATTTGACGATGCGGTTGTTGTCGCTGTCGGAGAAGAAATGCTCCGAGCCCCGGATCGCCACGCCCTCGGGGTCGTCGAAGAGGTTCGGTCCGCGCCCCGGCACCCCGGTTCCGAGCACACCGAGGAGCGCTCCGCCTGCCGGGTCGATCTTCAGGATGCGGTGCGCGTCCTGGTCGGCGACCACGAGCATCCCGTCGGGGTCGAAATCGAGATAGCGCGGTCCGATGAAGCCGTAGGCGGGACCCGAGATCACGCTCAGCGGCTCGAGATCGGCGGACACCTGCACCAGCCGCCGCCCGACGGTGTCAGCGATCCAGATCGTGCCGTCCGGGGCCTCGGCGACGTCGTGGGCCCCCGGAAAGCCGGATCTCGTGGCCAACACCTTGTCGTTCTCGACCGAAACGAGGTGCCCGCTGCCGGACGCCATCACGTAGAGCCGCCCGTTCGAATGGGCAAGCACGCCCTCGGTCCGCGGAAACGGCGTCAGGGCGCCTTCGTTCCGCGGCACGCCCTTGGTGAGGTCGTAGATCACCACCGCGCCGAGCCCGGTCGCAGCGATGTAGAGCCGCCCGTCGGGACCGAAGGACACGTCATGGGCGCCGGCCAGGGCGCCGTCGCCGATGCTGCCGATAATCTCGAGCGTGTTCGGGTCCATGAGCACCACGCGGTCGGCGAACTTGTCGGCGATGTAGAGATTGCCGTCGGGGCCGAAGGCGAGATCGTGCGGGTCGTGCAGGACCGGATCGCTCGCCGCCGCGAAGGTCGCGAAAGGGCCCGGATCGCCGGCAAGAACCGGGCCGGCGGCAAGGAACGCGGCGAAGACGAAACGGATCATGGAAACTCCGGTGCGCACGATGCCCGAGCCTAGCGCAGCGGTGACGGCTTGTGGAGCACCCGGCACCTGGCGTCGCGGATTTCCTGGAAGATCTTTGCGGCTACCCGGTGCCGCTCTCGGCCTTCATCTCCCAGCGCCCGCTCTCCTGGCTCCAGTACTGCGCCGCGCAGCCCGCCGCGGTCAGCGCCCGCCACTGGCCGCGCGCCGCCTCGACAGCGGCGGGATCGTTGCCATCGAAGAGGATGCAGGTGCGTTCGAGACCGGAGACCTCTTCCGCGCCGACCTCGGCGCCGTCGATCGCCATCAGGCAGCGCGCGCTATTCGGCAGGCCGCGACCGACGGTCAGGAGCACCGGCTGATCGGCGTCGTGCGCTCCGCCTGCCTGGCCGTGGGGCAGAAATCCGTCGCCCATCCAGAGCTTCTGGTCGAGCCAGTCGAGCCGGTCGACGGAGTTCCCGCGCACCGCCACGCGCCAGCCGGCGCCCAGGGCGCGGTCGATCAGCATGGGCAGCGTCGCCTCCATCGGCGCGCGTGTCAGATGGTAGAAATACACGGCGCCCACGGGCGCCTAGCCCTCGTATCTGTCGGCGATTAGCCGGTTCAGCGCCAGGACGCCCCAGCCCGTCGCCCCCTTGGGGGCATAGGTCCCCTCGCTCTTCAGGCTCGCCACGCCGGCGATGTCGAGATGGATCCAGGGCATCCCGTCCTTGACGAACCGCAGAAGAAACTGCGCCGCCGTGATCGAGCCCGCCGGACGGCCGCCCACGTTCTTCATATCGGCGATGTCGCTTTTCAGCTGCCGGTCGTAGCCCGCCCCAAGCGGCAGGCGCCAGGCGCCCTCGCCCTCTTGCTTCGCCGCCGCAAGGAAAGCGCCGCAGAACGCATCGTCGTTCGAGAAGACACCGGCATTCTCATGACCGAGGCCGATGATCACCGCCCCCGTCAGCGTGGCAAGGTCGATCATCGCCACCGGCGCATGGGTCTCCTGCGCGTACCACATCACGTCACAGAGAACGAGCCGCCCTTCGGCGTCGGTGTTGATCACCTCGACCGTATCGCCCTTCATGGACACAACCACG
>JBNKWI010000003.1:0-109972 GCA_050299695.1 Paracoccaceae bacterium | reverse complement strand
GAACTCGACCAGGAGCATCGTGTCGGGCACCTCCCGCGACACGGGCGCACCGTTCACCGTGATCGTCACCTCGGCCATGGGGGTCTCCTAGCCGTCCTGCGCCGGGGCGCTGACATGGTTGTGGAAATTCTCGAAGAACTGGTTCGCCAGCTTCTTCGCAGTCGAATCGATCAGCCGGCTGCCGAGCCGGGCAAGCTTGCCACCCACCGCCGCATGCACCTCGTAGCGCAGGAGCGTGCCGTCCTCGGCCTCGTCGAGCGTCACGTCAGCGCCGCCCTTGGCGAAACCGGCCGCGCCGCCCTTGCCCTCGCCGCTGATCGTGTAGCTCGCCGGCGCGTTGACGTTCGACAGCTGCACCGCGCCCTCGAATCGCGCCTTCACCGGGCCGATCTTCTGCACCACGATGGCGGTCATCTCGGTGTCCGACGCCTGCGTCAGTTCCTCGCAGCCGGGAATGCAGACGCGCAGCACCTCGGGATCGTTCAAGGCCCGCCAGACCGCTTCCCGCGGCGCGGCGATCCGGTACTCCCCGCTCATGTCCATGCTCGAACGCTCCCCTCGATAGCGCTACCCTCGCGCGACCCTAGCCGGTCGGACGGCGGGTGCAACCGCTCAGGACGCCACAAGGTTCGGAAGCGGGCGTCCATCGTCCCAGGCGAAGAGGTTTTCCGCCGCGACCATGCCCATCGCCGTCCGCACTTCCAGCGTCGCCGTGCCCAGATGCGGCAGGAGCGTGACGTTCTCCAGCGCCAGAAGCCCCGGCGACACCACCGGCTCGCGCTCGTAGACGTCGAGCCCGGCCCCGGCGATCTCGCCCGCCTCCAGCGCGGCCACCAGCGCCGCCTCGTCCACCACGTCGCCGCGCGAGATGTTTACCAGGAACCCGCTCTTCTTCATCGCCCCGAACACCTCGGCGCCGATCAGATGACGCGTCCCCGCCCCGCCCGGCACCGCCAGAACCACCACATCCGCCGCCGCCGCCACCTCGGCGACGCTCGCAAGCTGCCGCGCCGGCACGCCCGCTTCGGCCACCGGCGAGCGGTTGTAGAACACCACATCCATACCGAACCCGTGATGGCAGCGCGCCGCGATCGCCTTGCCGATCCGGCCCATGCCCACGACGCCGAGCGTCTTGCCGGTCACGTGAAAGCCCAGAAGCTGCGTCGGATGCCAGCCGTCCCACTTCCCCGCGCGCAACAGCCGCTCGCCTTCGCCCAGCCGCCGGCAGGTCATCAGGATCAGCGAGACCGCGATATCCGCCGTCGCATCGGTCACTGCACCCGGGGTGTTCGTCACCTTCAGCCCCGCCGCCTCCGCCGCCGCCACGTCGATATGGTTGTAGCCCACTCCGAAATTCGCCAGGAGCTCCGCCCGATGCGAGGCTCCAAAGGTCGCCGCGCCCAGATCGTCGCGCAGCGTCGGCAGCACCGCGTCATACCCCTCCAACGCCGCCCGCAGCGCCTCGGCGCCCATCGGCGAGGTCTCCTCGCGCACGGTCAGGTCGAATCGCGCCCCGAGCGCCTCGAGCACGGCCGCCGGCAGGGGGCGCGTCACATAGACCTTCTTCATCAGTAGAGCCTTCCTCCGAGCGGCACATCGCGGTCGGGCGCGATCAGCATCACCTCGCCCTCGGCATCGGGCGCCCCGAGCACCAGGACTTCCGACATCACAGGGCCAATTTGGCGCGGCGGAAAGTTCACCACGCCCATCACCAGCCGCCCCGGCAGTTCCTCGAGCGTGTAGTTCTTCGTGATCTGCGCCGAGGATTTCCGCTCGCCGATCTCCGGCCCGAAATCGACCCAGAGCTTGTACGCGGGCTTGCGCGCCTCGGGAAAGGGCTCGGCCCGGACGATGCGCCCGACCCGCACGTCGACCTTCAGGAAATCTTCAAAGGAAATCGTCATGTTCGCCCCCCGCTTCGGCAAGAAGCCATAAAAGCGCCGGCCCGCCGGCGCAAGCCGGCGGGCCGTCCTCGACCCCGTCCGTGAGTGGCCCCTCAGGCGCGCCCGTAAGCCTCGGCCATCGCGACCTGCATCGCGTCCGCCGGCGTCCTGTCGCCCCAGGCGACCAGCTGGAACGCCGGATAGTAGCGCTCCGCCGACATCACCGCCGTCGCGATCATCGTGTCGATCTGCTCGGGCGTCGCCACCTGCCCGCCGGCAAGCACAAGCCCGTAGCGATAGACCATCAGTTGCTGCGCGTCCCAGTAGGTGAAGGACCCGGCCCAGCACATGTCGTTGGTGCGGTTCAGAACCTCGTAGATCGCCGGCATCCGCTCCTTGGGCGGCTCCATCTCGAAGGTGCAGATCAGCCGCAGCGTCTCGTCGCGCGGCGACCAGGCCAGCGTGATCGAATAGGTCCGCCACTGGCCTTCCACCGCCATCGCGATCTGGTCATCCGCGACCCGGTCGAAATCCCAGTCATGGTGCTCGGCGATATGCTCGACGATATCGATCGGATGGATGTCTTCGGTCAGATACTGCTCGGAAAGCGACATGCGCGGCCTCATTGGTTGCTGCCCGGACCCGAGAGGAGCCACTAGGCATTGGTGCCTGCTCTAAGGGCGGCGTGCCTGAGCACCGCCCTTACCACATATGGTGGGGGCAATCCGGCTATGTGTAAAGCCACATTTTGGTAAATATTGGGGATATCCCCAGATATAGCGGGGTCTTGGCGGAACGGCACAAGAAACGTGCAGCGACCGGATCGGCGGGTTTCAGCCCGCCTTCGCCGCCGCTTCCAGGGCCTCGATCCGGGCCTTCAGCGCCTCGTTCTCCTCGCGCGCCTTCTGCGCCATCGCCCGCACCGCGTCGAACTCTTCGCGGGTCACGAAATCGCGGTCGGCGAGCCAGCGGTCGATCCAGCCCTTCATCGCCGTCTCGGCCTCTTCCTTCGCGCCCTGCGCCACGCCCATAGCGTTGGTCATCAGCTGCGAGACGTCTTCCAGTATCCTGCTTCGGCTTTGCATCGCACCCTCCGGTAACCCACTCGCCTCTAGATATGGCCCCGCCGCCACCGGGTGCAAGGTTGACAACGGTCGCAGGCCAAAGCATCGCTCCGCCCATGGTCCTTGCGATCCCGTTCCCCGATATCGACCCGGCGCTGTTCTCGATCGAGATCGGCAGCTTCACCCTGTCGCTGCGCTGGTACGCGTTGGCCTATATTGCCGGCATCCTGCTCGGCTGGCAGATCGTCAAGGCCGCGATCCGGCGCCCGGCGCTCTGGTCCGGCCCGGCGCCGATGGATGCCGACCAGGCCGACGACCTCCTCACCTGGATGGTGCTCGGAATCATCCTCGGCGGCCGGCTCGGCTCGGTCCTGCTCTACAACCCCGGCTACTACCTCGCCTATCCGCTCGAAATCTTCGCGGTCTGGAACGGCGGCATGTCGTTCCACGGCGGGCTCCTCGGCGTGGTCATCGCGCTGGCGATCTTCGGCCAGCGCCGCGGCATCGGCTTCGTGCCGCTCGCCGACTGTCTCGCCATCGCGACGCCGCCGGGGCTGTTCTTCGGCCGCATCGCCAATTTCATCAATGCCGAGCTCTGGGGCCGCCCGACCGACCTGCCCTGGGGCGTGATCTTCCCCGGCATGGCCGCGCAGGACTGCCCCGGCGTCCTGACCGTCTGCGCGCGCCACCCGTCCCAACTCTACGAGGCCGGGCTCGAGGGCATCGTGCTCGGCCTCCTGCTCCTCTGGCTCGCCTTCCGCCGCGGCGGCCTCAAGGTGCCGGGCCAGATGGGCGGGCTGTTCCTCGCGGGCTACGGCGCGGCGCGGATCGTGGTCGAGCATTTCCGCCAGGCCGACGCGCAGTTCATCACCCCCGACAACCCGCTCGGCAAGGTCGTCTGGATCGGCGACATCGGCCTTTCCATGGGCCAGCTCCTGTCGCTGCCGATGCTGCTCCTCGGCCTCGCAGTCATCGTCGTCGTGCGCGGCCGCGCCCGGCGTCACGCCAGGGCATGACCCCGCTCGCCGAGGCGCTCATCCGCAGGATCGGCCAGACCGGCCCGCTCACCATCGCCGACTACATGGCCGAATGCCTCGCCCATCCCGAGCACGGTTATTACACCACCCGCGATCCCCTCGGCACGGCGGGCGATTTCACCACCGCGCCGGAAATCTCGCAGATGTTCGGCGAGCTGATCGGCCTCTGCCTCGCCGAGGCCTGGTCAGCCCAGGGAAGCCCCGCCCCCTTCACCCTTGCCGAACTCGGCCCCGGCCGCGGCACGCTCATGGCCGACGCGCTCCGCGCCACCGCCGCCGTCCCCGGCTTCCACGACGCGATGGCCCTCGCCCTGGTCGAGATCTCCCGGCCCCTGCGCGCCGCCCAGGCCGAGCGCCTCTCGGCCCACGCCCCGCACTGGCTCGACACCCCCGCCGATCTCGCCGACACCGAAGGCCCGCTCTTCGTCGTCGCCAACGAGTTCTTCGACGCGCTGCCGATCCGCCAGTTCATCCGCCGGGGCCCCGGCTGGTCCGAACGCATGATCACCGCCGAAGACGGCCGCCTCGCTTTCGGCCTCTCGCCCGCCGCCCCGCTCGCCGCCCTCGCTCCCCGCCTCGACGACACCGGGGACGGCGCCCTCGTCGAGCTCTGCCCCGCCGCCGCGCCCATCGCCTCGACCCTCGCCCATGCCATCGCCACAAGGGGCGGCGCCGCGCTGATCATCGACTACGGCGGCTGGCGCTCCCGCGGCGACACGCTGCAGGCGCTCCGCGGCCACGCCTTCACCGACCCGCTCGACGCGCCCGGCCAGGCCGACCTCACCGCCCATGTGGATTTCGAACCCCTCGCCCGCGCCGCCACCGAGGCGGGCGCGCGCGCCAGCCAGCTCACCCCGCAAGGCGTCTTTCTCGAACGCCTCGGGATCACCCTCCGCGCCCAGTCTCTCGCGCGGCGTCTCGCCGGTCCCGCCCTCGACACGCATGTCGCCGCACACCGCCGCTTGACGCATCCCGACGAAATGGGAAACCTGTTCAAGGCAATGGCACTCTACCCCCACGACGCCGCGTCCCCGCCAGGATTGGACCCGTGACACTGGAAATCCTCACGTCCGATCTCCTCGACGGAGTGCGACATGGCTTCTTCACCCGTCGCGGCGGCGCGTCTTCGGGCGTGTTCGACGGGCTGAACTGCGGCCCCGGCTCCTCCGACCAGTCCGACGTTGTCACGATCAACCGCGCCCGGGTGGCCGAGGCCATGGGAGTGACCCCGGACCGGCTCGTCACCGTCTCGCAGGTCCATTCCGACAGGGTCGTCGCCATCGACGGCCCCCTCGGCGACCCGCGCCCCGAAGCCGACGGCCTGGTCACCGCCACGCCCGGCATCGCACTCGCGATCCTCACCGCCGACTGCCTGCCGGCGCTCTTCGCCGATCCCGAAGCAGGGGTGATCGGCGCCGCCCATGCCGGCTGGAAGGGCGCGCGCGCCGGCGTGCTCGAAGCCACGCTAACCGCGATGCAGGCGCTCGGCGCCCGGCCCCAGTCCACCCGCGTCACCCTCGGTCCCGCGATCAGCCAGGCGAATTACGAGGTCGGTCCCGACTTCTTCGAAGATTTCCTTGCCGACGATTCCGGGAATTCCCGCTTCTTCGCGGGCGGCCAGGGCGACCGGATGCAGTTCGACCTGCCCGCCTACGCGCTCCACCGCCTGCGCGCCGCCGGCGTCGGCGAGGCCCAGTGGATCCGCCACTGCACCTATGCCGATCCCGCGCGCTTCTACTCCTACCGGCGCAGCGTCCACCGGCGCGAAGCCGATTATGGCCGGCTGATCTCGACGATTCGTCTCTGATCCCGCCGATCGGCCCAAATGTGGCCTAACTGTGTTAACCATACCGTCCCCGGATCGGCCCCAGGTACCGCGAAACAATCCCGCCCGCCACACAGGGATTGTGCCGATATTCCCCATAATCATTTATTTTCAGCGCGTTAATCTGGCAGCCCCACGCGGCGTTCGCCGAACTGCCTGGCGTCCGGACGGGCCGGCGAAAAAATCTCGCTCCCTGCCCCATCCCTGCCCCAATGCCCCGGCATTGTTTCTCACATGGGATCGGAAGCATCCCGCTGAGGCAGTTTCATCAGGTTCCCAGGGGCAATACGGGAGACATGCAATGACTTTGACCATCCGACTGAAGCGGCAATGGATCACCTCTGTCCTGCGCCAGGCCGGAAAGTCGCAGCCGCATCTTCCCTGGCACCGCGGCCATCGCTCCCGGCCCCTGGACTTCCGAGACCTCGACTCCCCCAAGCGTCCCACGCTTGTCCGGTCCTAGCCGGATTTCCACTCGTGTTCAGACTTAGGCGGCTTCTCCGGAAGCCGCCTTTTTTCCTTCTGATTCGCGTTCCTGCGGCGTCCGGAACCGGCAATCGTGGCCTCCGCCGAAACAAAGCGCCCCGGGCTCCGCGCATTTCAGAAACGTCACCAACCATTAACATTGGATTTTTGACAAAGCCGAGCGGATTGCGTCAGAGTGATGACGTGCAGCCATTGTAACCAGTTCATCTGCTCGAAATAAATAATCGGTGGGGGCCGATGCAGATGTGACCAGACCGAAAGGACTGATCGCATGAGTGTTCCCAGTCGTATTGCGACGACGACAACCGTAGTTCGCAGGCACAAGCCCTGGACGATCCGCAGCAGCGGCAACCAACTACGCGACGTGACAGCGCCCAGAACCCTTGGATTGACCCGCCGCTACGAGGTCACCTGGATCGACGATCACGGAAATGTCGACGATTTCACCCGCGTGGCCCCGGCGATTCCGATCTTTGAACAGGCCTTTTCCGCCTTCGCTCATGGCGCGATGATCGCCACCGACGAGGGCCAGGTCGCGGTCGAGGATCTGATCCCTGGCATGATGATCGAGACCTCCCTGGGCACCTACGAGCGCCTGCGCTGGATCGGCACCATGACGCTGATCCCGGGCGCGCCGGTGCCCGACGACCAGCCGCAGCGGCTCTACCGCGTCACCGCCGACGCGCTCGGCTTCGGCCGTCCGCCCATGGACGTCACCTTCGGGCCGTCCGCGCGGATCCTGAACCGCGATCCGGCGATCCGCCAGGCGCTCGGCTCCGAGGCCGCGCTCGCGCCGATCTCGACCTTCGAGGACGGCGTCAGCGTCGTGGCCCTCACTCCGGCCTCGCCGGTGCGGGTCTACCACCTCGCCTTCGACGGCCATCACATCATCCAGGCCGGCGGCATCGACGTGGAGAGCTACCATCCCGGCCCCGACGCGCATTACTCCATGAGCCAAGAGCTCCGGGCGGTGTTCCTCTCGCTCTTCCCGCACATGGAGACGCTCCAGGGCTTCGGCCGGGTGCTCTGGCCGCGCTTCGAGGCCCAGGAAGAGGGCGAGTTCGCCGTCTTCTGACGGCGCGCCGCCCGGCGCGGGCTGTGTACAGGTTGTGTACAGGTTGTGTACGGGTTGTGCGCCCCGGATTCCGGCCTCACGCCGTCCTGGCGAGCCGCTCCTCGAGCACGTCGAACGGCACGCCCGGCTCGTCCTTCGCCCCCCGGATCACCAGCGAAGTCTTCACGCTCGCGACGTTCGGCGCCGAGGTCAGCTTGCCGGTGAGGAAGCTCTGGAACGTCGACAGGTCCGGCGCCACGCATTTCAGGATGAAATCCACCTCGCCGTTCAGCATGTGGCATTCCCGGACCAGGGGCCAGGAGCGGCACAGGTCCTCGAAGGCCACCAGATCCGCCTCCGCCTGGCTCGCGAGCCCCACCATGGCGAAGACCTGCACCTCGAAACCGAGCGCCCGGGCATTGACCCGGGCGTGGTATCCGCTCACGTAGCCGTCTTCCTCCAGCGTCCGTACCCGGCGCAGGCAGGGCGGCGCCGAGATCCCCACACGGCGGGCGAGCTCCACATTCGTCATGCGCCCGTCCTCTTGCAGTTCGGCAAGGATCTTGCGGTCGATCGGATCGAGCTTATGCCCAGGCATGGTCTCTCTCGCTTGATGATTTTGCGAAAAGTAGTCAGAACGCGCCGGATCTGCAAGAAAGTTTCAAGTTCCGGCAATCTTCTTTCACGACGGACAGAAAATTGCTCTCGTGTCCGCCAGACGCATACCCGGCCTGCAACCGTGTCCATCAAGGTTGACGCGGCCCCGGCGCGACCCCAGCTTCACATTTCCGCCCGCGCGACGTATCGCAGGGCCCGAACAGCCGAACCAGACCGCCGGAGAGCGCGCCCATGTCCGACACGAAACACAGCAAGGTCCTGATCATCGGGTCGGGCCCAGCGGGCTACACAGCCGCCGTCTATGCCAGCCGCGCGATGCTCGAACCCGTCCTCGTGCAGGGCATCCAGCCCGGCGGGCAGCTCACCATCACCACCGAGGTCGAGAACTGGCCCGGCGATACCGAGGTCCAGGGCCCCGACCTGATGATCCGCATGGAAGCCCATGCCAGGGCCGTCGGCACCGAGATCGTCTCCGACCACATCGCCTCGCTTGACCTCTCGCACCGTCCCTTCACCGCCAAGGGCGACGGCGGCACCACCTACACCGCCGACGCCGTGATCCTCGCCACCGGCGCCCAGGCCCGCTGGCTCGGCCTGCCGTCCGAGGAGAAGTTCAAGGGCTTCGGCGTCTCCGCCTGCGCCACTTGCGACGGGTTCTTCTATCGCGGCCAGGAAGTCGTGGTCATCGGCGGTGGCAACACTGCCGTGGAAGAAGCTCTTTTCCTTACGAATTTCGCCTCCAAGGTCACGCTCATCCACCGCCGCGACGAACTCCGCGCCGAGAAGATCCTCCAGCACCGGCTGTTCAACAACCCCAAGGTCGAAGTGCTCTGGAACCACACCGTCGAGGAGGTGACCGGCACCGAAAGCCCGCTCGGTGTTGAAGCGGTGCGCGCAAGGCATGTAGAAACCGGCGCGATCACCGAGATCCCCTGCAAGGGCTTCTTCGTCGCCATCGGCCACGCCCCCGCTTCCGAACTGGTCAAGGACCAGCTCGAGCTGCACCACGGCGGCTATGTCGTGACCAAACCCGGCTCCACCGCCACCTCGATCCCCGGCGTCTTCGCCGCCGGCGACCTGACCGACCATGTCTACCGCCAGGCGGTGACCTCGGCCGGCATGGGCTGCATGGCCGCGCTCGAGGCCGAACGGTTCCTCGCCGAACAGGGAGCCGCGGCTCCGGCCGATGCCGCCGAATGAAGAAAACAAAGCGGATTTTGCAACTTACGGTCCGCTTTTGATCCTCCAATAACTTGCGGCGGGCGGCGGGTCCCTCTGAGCCCCGCCGAAACTTCTAGCGCCACACAGCCAGCGCCGGACCGGGCGGGTCTACCCCACCACGTACACGACCTCGTGCGCCTCGCGCGCGTCAGGCGGTTCGAGCTTGTCGAGGAGCTTGCCGATCACCGCCTCGGGCACCGCGTCGGGACGGTTCCTGTTCTGGGTACGGAGACGGCCGAGGGACGGTTCGAGATAGACGATGCGGATCCGGGCACCGTAGTCGCGCAGGAGGCGCAGCGCCCTTCCGCGTGTATGGCGGGTCACGTTGGTGCCGTTCCAGGCGAAATCGCGCCCCTCGCGGAGATGGCAGCGGGCGGCCTCGAAGGCGGCCTGCACCACCCGACCCTGGTTGGCATCCGGCCCGACCCCCATTGCGGCGCGCAGCGCGTCGAGGCTGACCACCGGAAGGTCCGGCGCGTTCCGGGTAAGCCAGCTATCCTTGCCCGCGCCGGGAAGGCCCGACATCAGGGTGACGGTGCAGCGGAACTCTTCGAATGCCGCATAGTCCGGCGCTCGCCCTTCGCTTTCGAAAAAGCCGAGCCGGCTTTCGGCATTGGCGAAGGCGTAAGGCGCGGTGAGGCAGCCGGCCTCCTCGAAGGCGGCGGCAGCGAGCGCGACGTTGTCGAGAAGCCCCGCGCGGTCGGCGCAAAGCCGCCCGGTGGCATCGGCCCGTGCGTGGAGACAAAGCCGGTCGGCGCGGCAGCGCCAGGAGGTCTCGATCGCGAGGCGCCCCGGGTCGGGCCGCTCGATCAGCCAGAACGGAAGCTGGTGCACCGCGATCAGGTTGCAGACCGCCTCGCGCCAGTCGAAGGGCGCCTCCGCCTCGGCGAGGAAGGCGCGGGTCATCGCCGCGCCGAGCCGGGAATGGCCGCGCGAGGTGATCCTGCCGTCGGGCTCTGTCGCCGTGGTGCCGGGCTTGCCGACGTCGTGGCAAATGGTCGCCCAGAAGAGGACGCCGCGCTCGTCCTCGGGCAGCGCCTGCCAGTCCGGGTCGTCGAGCAGTGCGGCCAGCACCATGCGCGTATGGGTGCCGGCATCGCCCTCGGCATGGTGGCGCGGGTCCTGCGGGCAGCTGTCGAGCGCTGCGAGCGCCGGCCAGAGCCGGGCGAGCTCGGGCCAGTCGCCACCAGGGACCTGGGCCAGAAGATCGGCGAAATCAACGCGCATCGTAGGCTCCCTCCGTTCCGAGGACCGGCGCAAAGATGTCGACGTCCGGCGCCAGCCGGTTCGGCAGGATCGGCCGGTCGAGCCAATGGCCGTCCGCGTCGGCGATGGCCTGGCGGAATTCGGCGCGGACAAACTTGAACCGGTCGGTGACGCGATCCCCCGCCTCGCGCTTGAGGTAGAGACCTTCGGCAAGGTCGCTGTCCTCGGTCTGGGCGGCAACCATCGCGTCGCGACTTCCACTGTCGCGAGCGGCCTCGGCGAGGGCGTCGCGCCACTCGGGCGACTTGAACCGCGACGTGCCGACGAGCCGTTCCGCGGCGGCCCGCGAACGGACCGGACCGCGGTGAAGCACCGGGACTGGCATAACCGGCAGGCCGAACAGGACGCGGCGGCGCGCGTCCATCGAGAGGAAGATGCCGGTCTCGCGGTCGAGCAGGTCGAACTCGACGAAGAAATGCGGCAGCCGGTCGTAGAAGACCGTGTGCTTCGCATAGAGCCATTCGCCATACATCACGTATTGGCTGCCTAGCGCCGCGTGGAGCCGCGCTGCATGGGTGTTGGCCCAGGTCTTCAGGAGCGCGAAATGCCGCTCACGGCCGCCCCCTGTCAGGTAGTGGCCGCGGCTTTGCAGGAGGAGCGCGCCGCCCGCGTCGAAGGAAATCGCGGCATTGGCGCCGTCGAGCTTTTCGGCGACCACGAGATCGCCCGTGAGATCGGCGAAGCCGGACCTTGCGGGGTGGTCGCCCTGTTGCAGCGCCGACCCTTCGAGATGCGGCGTCCGCGGGAACTTGAGAAGTTTCATCTGAACACACTCCAAACGCCCGCGAGCCTGCGGGCCAAAGCGCCGGGGCGGCGCGGTTCGGGGATATGAGTGTGCGGATTACATCGGTCCTGTCCCGGCGGCGTCTTTAGCCGGAAAGGGCGCCGCCGATCAAGGATTTCGCTCGTCAGGGCGTTTCGGCGGCGCTGGAGACCAGCTTGATGTCCTCGCGGGCGGCCCAGGCGTGGATGTCCTCGCGGCGCAGCGCGGCGGCCATCAGGTCGGGGAACTGGTCGGGGGTGCAGGCGAAGACCGGGGCGCCGAGGGCCGCCATCTTCTCGGCGAGATTCGGATCGTAGAACGGTCGGCCGGAATCGGCGAGCGCCAGGAGCACGATGACGTTGACGCCGATGCCGATGAGCCGGGCGACACGCGCGACGAGTTCCTGCGCGTTGCCGCCCTCGTAGAGATCGGTGATCAGGACGAGATGCGCCTTGGTCGGCCGCTCGATGCGGTTCTCGCAATAGGCGACGGCCTGGTTGATGTCGGTGCCGCCGCCGAGCTGGACGCCGAACAGCACCTCGACCGGGTCGGCCAGCTGGTCGGTCAGATCGACAATGGCGGTGTCGAAACAGACGAGCTTGGTCTGCACCACCGGAAGCGAGGCCATCACCGCCGAGAAGATCGAGGCGTAGACCACCGATTGCGCCATCGAACCCGACTGGTCGACGCAGAGGACCACCTCGTCGAGATCGACGATGCGGCGCTGCCTGCGCTGGAAGCCGACCAGCCGTTCGGGGATCACCGTCCGGTGCTCGGCCTGCCAGGTGTGCAGGTTCTTCCGGATCGTGCGGGGCCAGTCGATATCGGCGAAGCGCGGGCGGTGGGTGCGTTTCGATTTGTCCACCGCGCCGCGAAGCGCCTCGGCGGTGCGGCGTTCTAGCCGCTCCATGAGCTCCGCCACGACCTTGGCGATCACCGCGCGGGCGGTGGCCTTGGTCTTTTCCGGCATCGCGTTCCGGAGGCTGACGAGATCGGCGACAAGGTCCACGTCCGCCTCGACCACGGCGAGGAACTCGGGCTCCATCAGCATCTGCCGCAGGCCAAGCCGCTCGAACGCGTCCTTCTGCACGATCTGCACCACCGGGGCCGGAAAGAACTCGCGGATATCGCCCATCCAGCGTGCGACCGAGGGCGCGGAGCGGCCGAGGCCGCCACGGCGCTGCTTGCTCGATCCCTTCCCCTCTTCGGGGCCGTCGTAGAGCGCAGAGAGCGCCGCCGACAACCGCTGGTCGCAGGCAGGCAGAGCCTCGTCCTCGCCGCCGATGGCGAGGCGCCAGCGGCGTTCGCGTTCCTCATCCGCCATGGGCCGCTCCCGTCTGAAGGATCTTCGTCAGCGCCGCGAAATGCGCGGGCCAGGTGGTTTCGGCGTGTTCCGCGAGCGCCCTTCCGGTGCCGCTCGCCTGCCGTCCGAGGAGCGCGTCGAGGAGGCGCTTCTTCTCGGTCTTGTCGAGCTCGGAGAGGACGCGGCGGAACACGGGGAGGTACTCGGTGAAGGTCTCCGCGTCGAGCGAGACCATCCAGGCATCGACGGTGTCGCGGAGCCCGGCGTCGTAGAGGAGCCGCCGGCCCGAGCCCTCGAAGAAGCCTTCGAAGAAGGCGGCGGCATCCGCGGGCGCCGTGCCGGGCGACAGCATGCGGCCGATGAGCGCCACGGCCTCTTCGGGGCCCATGGCGTCGGCTTCGTACAGGAGCCGTGCGGCGGCACCCATGACGAGGCGCGCCGCCTGCTTGTCATCGGCGACGCGACGAAGCGCGGTGGTCCAGCTTTCGGTGAGGTCCTCGCCGATCTCGGCGAGGCGGATCGCGCCATCGGCCGCCTTGAGCGCAGCGGTGAAGCCACGCGCCGCCTCGGCGTCGAGATTTCGCGCGGCGTAGTGTAGCGCGAGTGCGCCCTGGGTGCCGATCCGGACGAAGAGGCCGGTGAGCTGGCCCGCATCGGTCTGCCGCGCCTTGCCGTAGCGGATCACCTCGGCAAGGCCGGGAAGCGCGCCGAGGAGCTCGAGGCAGTCGGAGGTCTCCGCCGCCCGGTCGCCGAGCCGGACGATGCCCGCCTCGGCCGCCTTGTCGAGCTGCGCGGTCATCGCGGAGAAGACGAGATCGGCGAGCTGGCCGAGGGTTTCGGCTTCGCCCATCTCCTTCGCGAGCCGGCAGGCGGCGGCGGTCTCGATGGTGGTGCCGTGAACAAGGTTCTCAACCAGTTCCACCGCGAATTCGGGTTGCCAGGCAAGGACCCAGCGCTCGCGGAAGGTGCCGCGGCTCTTGCCGGCATCGGTCAGCCGGCCCCAGTTGACGGCGAGCGCCCTGAGGCGGTGCAGGAGTGTCGAGCGAAACAGGCCGCTCTCGGAGCGGAGGTCGAGGGCGAGCTCCTTTTCCAGCGCCTCGGGCTTGAGCCGCGCCTTCTTCTGCTGGCGCTGGAGGTCTTCGAGCAGTGGCGCTGCGGGGACGTTCTCGGGGATCTCGCCGACGTCGTTGCCCAGAAGCAGCCGGTCCTCGACGATGCGCCAGAGGATCGGCTCGCCGAAGCAGAGGCAGGCGACCACGGCCTCGCGCAGCTCCTCGAAGCCGGGCGCGGGGCGGCCCCGGACGGCGGCGAGCGCGGTAGCGAGGCGTTCGGCCTCGATCAGCGACGCGGTGGAAACGAGCTGCCCCTCCTCGCGGAGCGCGCGGGCGATCTTCGCGACCCAGCGCGAGACCTGCTCGGCAGGGGGCGTTTCCCAGAGATGCCGGCACCAGCCCGGCGCCGCGACCCCTGCCCCGTAGCCCGAGGCATAGGCGAGACGCGGCGAGGTCCAGGGCGCCCAGGTCGCGGTGACCTTGGCCTTTGGGGCTCCGGCCAGGATCGCGCGGTCGTCCTTGGCGGCGTGTTTGGCCCGGAGCGCGGGGACGTGCCAGGCGCCGCAGACAACGGCGACGGGTCCCTCGGCCTCCTTGGCCGACTTGGCGATCTCGAGCCGCATATGCGCCTCGCGCGCGGCTTCGAGGGACGGCAGGTCGGTCTCGCCCTCACGGAGCGCGGTCATGGCATCGGCGACGGCGGCGAAGATCGGGCCCGGATCGGGGTTTTCCTCGATCACGTCGCGCCACCAGCTTTCGCCGTCCTCGTAGCCTGCGACCTGGGCGAGGATGCCGATCGGGTCGCGGGCGATCCTTTGGGAGAGCGTCGGCGGAGCGGGTTCGGCCGGAGCGGTGGCGTCCTCGGTTTCGGCGGTATCCGGGTCGCCCTCCGCCTCGGGGGGTGGCAGGCGCCAGGCGACGGGGAGGTCGATGAAGCGGACCGCCACGCCCGCCCGCACTGCCCAGCGCACCGCCTGGTATTCCGGCGAGAACACCGCGAAGGGCCAGAAGAATGCCTGTTCGGGCGCGTCCTTGGGATAGGCGAGGAGCGCCACGGGCGGCACCATCTCGTCCGCCGCCAGAAGCGGGAGCTGGTCGGAGAGGTCGGACGGCCCCTCGACCAGGAGCTCGGCCGGGCGGAGCGCCTCCAGCGCCTCGACGAGGCGCCGTGCCGAGCCCGGGCCGTGATGCCGGATCCCGAAATATTCCACCGGAGCGGGCATCAGAGCAGGTCGGTCATCGCGCTGTAGTAGTCGGAGTACTGACGGCGGGTCTTCAGCACGGTTTCGAGATATTCCTCGAGCACCGCCTTGTCCTGCACCGGGTCCTTGACGATAGCACCCATCACCGTGGGCGCGAGCCCGTCGGCACAGAGCTCGCCGCCATTGAAGAAGGCGGCGTGCGAGAGCCCGCCCACCATCACAGCGATGGCCTCGGCGGTGGAGAGCGTGCTCGAGGGCGATTTCAGCGTGGTCTTGCCGTCGAGCGTCTCGCCGCCCCGGAGCTCGCGGAAGATCGCGAGCACGCGGGCGACCTCCTCGGTGACGTTCTTCGGCGCCGGGAGGTCCAGCGAGACCGCCATTTCGGAGACGCGCTTCGAAACGATGCGGATCTCCTCGTCCATGTCGTCGGGCAGAGGCAGCACCACCACGTTGAAGCGGCGCTTCAAAGCGGCCGAGAGGTCGTTCACGCCTTTGTCGCGGTCGTTCGCGGTGGCGATGACGTTGAAGCCGCGGCGGGCGTAGACGGCGTCGTTCAGCTCGGGGATCGGCAACATCTTTTCCGAGAGCACGGTGATCAGCGTGTCCTGCACGTCGGAGCCCATGCGGGTGAGTTCCTCGAGGCGGCAGAGCTTGCCCTCTTCCATCGCTCGGAAAAGCGGTGTGGGCACCAGCGCCTCGCGCGACGGGCCCTTGGCGAGGAGCTGCGCGTAGTTCCAGGAATAGCGGACCTGGTTCTCGTCGGTGCCGGCGGTGCACTGGATCACCATGGTCGAATTGCCCGAGACGGCGGCGGCGAGATGTTCGCTGACCCAGGATTTCGCCGTACCGGGGACGCCGAGAAGGAGGAGCGCGCGGTCGGTGGCGAGCGTCGCCACGGCGGTTTCGATCAGCCGACGGTTGCCGACATATTTCGGGCTGATCTCGGTGCCGCCCGCCTTGCCACCCATCAGGTAGGTGACGGCGGCCCTGGGCGACATCGCCCAGCCGGCGGGCTTGGTTCCGCTGTCGCTGGCGATCAGCGCCTCGATCTCGGCGCGGTAGGTGTCCTCGGCGGGAAGGCGGATTTGCGCAGTCATCTGGGGGGCTCCTTCAGGGCTGCGTTGAGGCGCAGGAGGGAAAGTCTGGGGTCGGCGGCCATCAGGCCGAGACCGGTGAAACGGTCGATCAGGCGGGCGGCCGCGTCGCCATCGGCGATCAGCCCGAGATTGAGGAACCCGGCCGAGACGGCGCGCGCGGCCGTATCTTCGGCCTTGAGCACCGCACTTTCGAAATGCGCGAAGGGCGGGGCGTTCCGGATCGTGTCATAGCCAAGCGTTCCGGGTGCAGGGGCGAGCAGGTCCGCCGTGGCGGCGAAGGTGGTCGCGTCCTTGGCGATCAGGCCGGGGGCGATCGCACCACGGCGGCCGGGTGCGATCCGGGCAAAGAGCGGGCGGAGGTCGTGCGCGGTGCCCAGCGACTCGATCTGGCGGGCGAGGAAGGCCTCCACCTCGGCGTCGGTGCCGGACGCGGCGAGCATCGCGCCGATCTCCTCGGTACCGTCACCGAAATCCCAGGTCTCGACCAAGCCGACCACGGTGAGGCCAAGCCCCTCGGCCAGCGCGGTGACGGGGAGAATGCCGGCCAGTTCGGCGCGGCGGCGGCGCTGTGCGGGGCTCTTGAGCTTGCGCGCCGTGACCACGGTGCGACGGTTGATGAGCCCCGCGCGCGCGGTCTCGAAGAAGGCAGTGAATTCGGCGCCCGCCTCGGCGTCGATCCGTGCCTTGCCGAGCCGTGCGAGGAGGCTCGCGGCCAGCGCCTGCACCTTGCCCGAGCGGTCGCCCTCGAGGCTGGCGAGGTAGTCAGCATCCGCCTCTGCGAGACCGAAGACGAGGATCGAGACCAGACGATGCCGCGCCTCGGCGGCGAGCGTGGGCGACAGCGCGGCGATCAGCTCCCGGGCCGCGGCGGGGTCGGACGCACGCAGGCGCTCGACCGCGGAGAGGCGGGCATGGGGCGCCCAGTCGTCCCAGCTCTCGACGGTGGGGATGTCATCCTCGGTGGCCGCGCCGGGAGCGTCGGCAAGCCAGTCGAGCCAGGGCGCGTAGAGGTCCGGCAGGTCGGTCTGGCCCGGCTTCGGCATCCAGTCGGTCGGCACCGGGGAATAGCCGCGCGCGGCGATGAGCGTGACGAGTTGCGCCGCCTCCACCTCCTTCGCCGCCAAGCAGCGGCGGAACAGGGCGCGCGCCTCCTGCGGCAGGGGTGGCAGGGCGAGGCGCGGCAGGAGCGGCCGCTCGGCGAGGGGGCCGGCGGGTGCGGGCCGGGTCGCAAGTCGAGTGAACTGGCCGGCAAGTGCAAGAAGGTCGAGATCTGGGCGGTCGCCCAGCGCGGCGCGCCAGGGTTCCGGGCATGCACCGGCCGCCGAGCCGCCGGTCATCCAGCGCGCCTTCACATCTTCGAGCTGGTTCGGGAGATCACGCATCGGGCGCCACCCTGCCCCAGTCGGTCCCGGCGGAGAGGAGCGACAGCCGCGCCCCATCCCAGAGCGCGGCGGAGCGGTCGAGGTGCAGGCCGAGGAACACATCGCCCGGCGATTGGTCGAGCGGCAGCGCGAGGCTGCCATCGGCGGCGCGCCACCAGGGCTTGCCGGCAGCGGACAGGGTGACGCGCCCGGCAGGCAGGAGGAGTGGCTGGATGGTTTCCCAGGGGGCGAGGGTCTCGCGCGCGGCGATTCCGGCAAGCGGATCGGCTTCGGGATCGGGCCAGGTGTCGTCGGCCTCGGTTGGGCCGCGCTCGGCGAGCACAGCACGCAGCGGCGCGGGGCCGGGATAGAAGGCGAGTTCGGCCTCGAAGCGGTCGCCGGGCGCGAAGGCGCTCGACCGTTTGCCGACGCTCGCGGGGAAGAAATCGAGGAGGAGCGCGAAGCGCGGGCCCTCGGCGCCGAGATTGAGGAGCCAGGTCGCCTGGCTGACCAGCCCGTCGCGGCGGGTCGCGATGCGTTCGCCGGCGACCTCCCACAACCCCTTCACCCGGAGCGCATCGGGATTGCCGAGCACGTCCTCGCGGCTTTCCGCCGTGGCGATGGCGCGGCGGACCGCCGAGGAGGCTGGGTCGGCCCGGAAGGCGCGGGCGAGGAGCACGAGCTTGCCGAGATGGGAGACCAGCGCGTCGAGCCGCTCCTCGCCCGGGAGCGCCATCAGGGCGGGCGGCAGCTCGTCGATCCGGCCGGCGAGCGCGGTCGCCTTGCCGTCCACGAGCCGCGCGGCGATGGCGCGGCAGCGCGGCGCGAGGTCGCCCAGAAGGCCGGCGAGGCCGGTGCGGAGCTGGTCGTCGATCCAGGTCTCCAGATCGTCCATCGCCGCGAGGAGCGCCGCCTCGGTGTCTGCCGCCCGCTTTTCGGCGGCTGCAAGAGCACGGGCTTCGGCCTTGGGATCCTTGGGTTTTTCCACCTCCGGCGCGGTCGCCGCCGCAAGGCTCTTGCCGCCCGCGCCGGGCTCGGGCGCGGCGGCTGCCCCGTTCGTCTTCTTCCGCCGCCCGAGCCAGTCGCCGACCCAGTCGGGCGTGCCACCCGGGGTGAATTCAGCCGGCGCGTCGGCATACATCCACATCAGCGCGAGCACATGCTTGCAGGGGAATTTCCGCGACGGGCAGGTGCATTTGTAGCCCTGGTCGCCCCGGTCGAACACCACCCGGTAGGGATTGGCGCCCGAACCCTGGCATTCGCCCCAGACCAGCCCGGCGCCGTCATCGAGCGCGCGGAGCGGCCACTTGCCCGGCTTGATGAGCTTGTTCGCGGCATTGAGCGATGCCTGATCCGGCGCAATCGCCGTCACCATCTCCAGATTGATCGTCATTCGGAAATCGCTGCCCGGGCAAATTTACCACAACCGTAGGGTGGAACAGAGAAGCATGGCAATCTCTCGACAGTTTTACGGCGTCTCTGCCATCTTTGCCCCCGTGTCGGAACTGGATGACTACAATGCGAAGCGCCGCTTCATGCGGACGCCGGAACCGTTCGGGGCGGCAGGCGAGTCCGACCCCGACGCATTGCGATTCGTAGTGCAGCGGCATCTCGCGCGGCGGCCGCATTTCGACCTCCGGCTGGAGCTCGGCGGAGTCCTGAAATCCTTCGCGGTGCCGGAGGGGCCGAGCCTCGATCCGGCGCATCGGCGGCTCGCGATCGCGACCGAGGACCATCCGCTCGCCTATGCCGCGTTCGAGGGCGTGATCCCCGAGGGTGAATACGGTGCCGGGGCGCTGGCGCTCTGGGACAGTGGCGGCTGGGTGCCGCTCGCCGAAGACCCGGCCGAGGCGCTGGAGGCGGGCGAGATCAAGTTCCGCCTGACTGGCGGACGGCTGGGCGGCGGCTGGATGCTGAAGAAGCTGCCGGGCGACGGGAAGGAATGGCTCCTCATCAAGGAGCGCGACAGTTTCGTCGAGAAAGGGTTCGCGATGCCACCCCCGGAGAATGCGGCGCCCCCTGTCCCGCCCGCGCTGCCGGGCGTGGCGGCGGCGCTGCCGAAGCGGTTGAGCCCGCAGCTCCCTTCCCCGGTCGACAGCCCGCCCGAGGGCGAGGGCTGGCTCCACGAGATCAAGTTCGACGGCTATCGGACGCTGATCCGGAAGGACAGCGATCAGGTGCGGTTCCTGACGCGCCAGGGCCTCGACTGGACCGAGCGCTACGCCGCGCTGATCCCGCATGTGCAGGCGCTCGACTGCGGGGCGGCGTTTCTCGACGGCGAGGTCTGCGTGCAGGACGCGCGAGGCGCGACCTCCTTGGAGCTTCTGCAGCAGGCGCTTTCGGAGAACCGGGGCCACGATCTCGTCTTCTACGCCTTCGATCTCATCCATTGCGACGGGCACGATCTGACCGAGGTGCCACTCCTCGACCGGAAGGCGCTCCTCAGGCGGCTGGTGCCGGCGGACCCGATGAGCCGGGTGCAATACAGCGACCATTTTACCGGAGCCGGCCGGGCGCTGTTTTCGCAGGTGGTGCGGATCGGGCTCGAGGGCGTGGTGTCGAAACAGGCGCGCGCGCCCTACCGGCAGGAGCGGACCAAGACCTGGGTCAAGGCCAAACGGTTCGACGTGGCGGTGTTCGACGTGATCGGTTTCACCACCAAGGGCTCGTCGCGCCACGTTGCCTCGCTGATCCTCGCCTCGGGCGGCGAGACACCCGCCTATGTGGGCCGGGCGGGAACCGGGCTCTCGCTCGGCGAGACCCGCGCGCTCTACGAGGCGTTCACCGCGATCGAGACTGAGCGGGCGCCAGTGGAGGTGCCGAAGACCCCGAACGCGCATTTCATCCCGACGGGCCGGTTCAGCGCCGAGATCTCCTATCGCGGGCGGAGCACGAAGAACATCATCCGCCATGCGGCGATCCTCGATGTGCGCGCCGCGGAGCCGGCGCCGCGCGGGAAGGCGCCGGCACGGCTGATCACCGACCGCGACCTGGCGTCGATCCGGCTCACCAATCCCGACCGGGTCTACGGCGCGACCGGGGCGACAAAGCTCGACATCGCACTCTACTACGCGCGGGTCGGCGAACGGATGCTGCCCGGGCTCCTCAACCGCCCGGTGACGCTGATCCGCTGCCCCGGCGCCGATCTCGAGGACCGGTTCTACCAGCGCCACGGCTTCGCCGGGCTGCCCGACGGGGTCGAGACCATGGGCGACCGGCGGGAGGACGAGTTTCTGGTGATCCGCGAGCCGCGCGGCTTTCTCGGGCTGCCGCAATTCGGAGTGATCGAGTTCCACCCCTGGGACTGCACGGTGGAGGACCTCGACCACCCCGACCGGATGATCGTCGACCTCGATCCCGGCGAGGGCACCGGCTGGGCGGCAGTGGTCACGGCGGCGGGGCTGGTGCGGGAAGCATTGGCGGGGCTGGGACTGGCCGCCTTCGTGCGGACCACGGGCGGCGCGGGCCTGCACCTTGCAGTGCCACTCGCGCCGGAAGCGCCCTGGGCCGAGGTGCACGGGTTCCAGAAAGCGTTCGCCCGGCATCTGGCGCGCGCGCAGCCCCGGCTCTTCACCGACCAGCTCGGCACGGCGAAGCGCGCGGGGCGGATCTATCTCGACGTGAACCGCAGCCAGTTCGGCGCCTCGACCGCCGCCAGCTACTCGCTCCGCGCGAAATCCGGCTTCGGCGTCGCGATGCCGCTCGCCTGGTCCGAGTTATCGGCTACCATGCCGCCGTCAGAATTCGACCGCGAAAATGTCCTGATTCGGCTGGAAAAACGCGGATCAGATCCATGGGCCGATTTCGAGGACGCCCGCGCGACGATCTCGTCGAAGGCGCGGCGTTCGGTCGGCCTCAAATTGTGAGGAAACGCCATGGCGCCGCGCGCATACTGGAAGGGATATCTGAAACTCGCACTCGTCTCGTGCCCGGTGAAGCTCTATTCCGCCACGTCGAGCGACAGCAAGATCACCTTCAATCAGCTGCACAAGGACACCCATAACCGGGTGCAGATGAAGTATCACGACCCGGAGCTTGGCGAGATCGACCGCGCGGACCTGGTGAAGGGCTACCAGTTCGAGAAGGACAAATACGTCATCGTCGACAAGGAGGAACTCGACGCGATCCAGATCGAGTCGAACAAGACGATCGACATCGAAGGATTCGTGGACGCCGCAGAAATCGACGGTCTCTATATCGATGCACCCTATTTCATGGGACCGGACGGGCCGGTGGCGGAAGAGACCTATGCCGTCGTCCGCGAGGCGCTCCGACGCACCGGCAAGGTGGGGATCGCAAGTGTGGTGCTTTCGGGGCGCGAGCGGCAGATCGCGATCTCGCCCTACGAGGACGGCATGGTCATCACCACGCTCCGGAAGGCGAACGAGGTTCGGAACGCGGCGCATTACTTCGACGAGATCGACGCCGATCCCCCGGAGGAGTTGTTGCAGATGGCCGAGATGATCATCGCGCAGAAGGCCATGGAATTCGACCCTTCCGCCTTCGAGGACCGCTACGAGACCGCGCTGATGGAACTGGTCAAGGCGAAAATCGCCGGCAAGGAACCGGTGATCTCGAAGGCGCCGGAACAGGGTAAGGTCGTGAACCTGATGGACGCGCTGAAGGCCTCGATCGACCAGGAACGCGCTCCGGCGGCGGCCTCGAAGGCGAAGGCCAAGCCGGCGGCGACGAAAGCAAAGGCGCCGGCGAAGAAATCCAAATCGGCCTGACGCGCGGTGCAGGGGGCCCGCGAGAAGGTTGCGCTGTTCGGCCGGTTCCGGTTGATGCCGAAACCCGAGGTTGCCCGCCGCCTCGAGGCGGCGAATGCGCGGGCCATGGCCGACCTGACCCGGCAGACGACGCTCCTGGTTGTGGGCGCGGGTTCGGCCAATCTCGTGCCGGGCGGGCAATTGGCACGACGGCTCCGCGACGCGCGGCTGCGGGGCGTTCCGGTCCTGGGCGAAGCCCGGCTCCTGGCCCAGCTCGAGGGCGCGGGCGAACCGCCGGCCGGGGTACCGCTCGCGCGGGCGCCGGCGGTGTCGGAGGGGCTGCGCGATCTCCTGAACGCCTTCGACCTCATCGCGGTGACCGGAGAGCATGTGGGGTTCGAGGATAGCGACACGCTCCAGAACGCCGCCAATCTCGAACGCGAGGGCGTCGAGACGCTCGAAATCCTGCGCGCGCTCAGGCGCCGTAAGGCGGGGCCGCGGGGGCGGCACCAGCTCTCCACAGATGCGCGCGGGCGCCCGGTGCTGGCCTGGGAGGACGGGGTGACCTCTCTCAGCGGGCAGGCGCTCCTGCCGCTCGACGAAAGCGCGGATCTGGACGATCTCTTCGAGGCGGCGCTCAAGGCCGAGGCGACGGGTGACCTGGCCACGGCAGCCAGAGCCTACGAGACCTGCACGCGGATGGACCGGCGCGACCCGATCGCGCCCTACAATCTCGGCAATGTCCAGGCGGCTGCCGGCGACGGGACCGCCGCCGCCCTCTCCTACCGCCGGGCATTGGCGCGGGATCCGGGCTTTGCGGAGGCGCATTTCAACCTCGCGGGCCTTCTCGAAGCGGCGGGCGATGTCGACGGTGCGGTGAACCATCTGCGGCTTGCGGTCGACAGCGATGGCGGGTTCGCCGAACCGGTCTACAACCTCGCGCAGATCGCGCTCGCGGCGAAGGACTGGAGCGGGGCCGAGCGGCATTTCGCGCGATACCTCGTGATGGCGCCCGTGGGCGGGCTGGCCGAGAACGCCCGGCGCGCCCTGAACTACGCGCGGCTCGAAGCGCGCGCGCCCGGCGCGGGCGGGCTCTAGTCGGGCCATCGCCGTGGTGACCGGCCGGCCCGGAAGCAGCGAATCTCCTTTTCACGCCCGCGACTCGAATCGAACAGCTCAAGCTGCGCTCGCTCCGAATTTGCCGCCAGATCTACCTATGCGTTAATTTAATGTTAACGCTAGCAACCATGCGGCGCGCCAGCGATGAATCTGCTTTAATTTTGTGCACAAAATAATTCGTCACCCGAAAAGAGGGATGCATATCAATATCTTGACGTCACATTGATTCAGCAAATTGCAGTTTCTGCATAGCAGCATTGCACATTGAAGCATTGTGCAAGCGCAGCAAATTGATATGTTGGCTTCAACGGTGATCGGCAGCGTCGGTCACCACCAAGTCAGAGGGCCCCTCCTCCTCCCTGGGTCTTCTGAAATTAGCGGTGGCACCCTCCTCCTCCCTGGTGCCACCGCTTCACTTTTTTCAGCCTCCGAAGATCCGGTATCAAGCGAACGCGCATGCCCGAACGAAAAGAGGCGCCGCACGGATGCGACGCCCCTTCGCGAGAAACCTCGTTACGGATCAGGGATCGACCCTGGCCCACATTCCTTCCATGCGGACACAGACCGGCTCGCCGCAATGGAACAGCGTATAGGTCATCATGTCCTCGGGCTTCCGGAGCACACCGGGCCGGCCGAGCAGCTCCTTGGCCTTGACGAAACGGTCGCTCACCGAGCGGCCGAGCCCGACCTTCTGTTCCGGCGAGACGATGACATCGGCCTTCGGCAGCCCACCACCCAGCGCCCCGGCGCGGATCAGGATGGCATGGGCGTCGGGCACCTGGGCCAAAAAGGCACTGTCGAGCCGCATGCGGTCGACCCACACGATCGGTTTCAGCGTTCCCTGCTCGGTCCGGATCTGGTCGCGCTGGCGCAGGACCTGCGCGTGCACTTCTCCGAACGAGGTCGAAATCCGCGTCATTGGCCCGAACCCGGGAAGGTTCCAGCAGATCTCCGACCTCGCTTCACTGCGGAAGCCCTGCTCCGCGACGGCATACCCTCTCATCGACCCAACCCTACAAACCTCAAACACTTGCTACCGAAGAGCCTACTGGCCACCGATGGCCCGCTCTTCTTCGTTACAACTCTGGTAGGAAACCTGCCCGATTTGCGAAAGCCTGACAGCATACTTCAATCTCCCCTGTACAAATCCCACCCACGCGGGGCCGCCTCATCAAAAATCTCTGTTGCGGTATTGGAGCCGCTTGGCCGCCAAACGCGGCCAGACCAAATCAATCGTTACTAGATTATTGCAAGATTAAGTCAAAATCGTGGCAGGACCAGCAGCGATACAACTTCTGCGTGATTTTTTTGCCGCGTTTCATCGCAGGGATGCGCCGCGAAACCGCTTGTTTCAAATTGCTCTGCAATCCACCGGGCGGCGAAAATGGCTCCGATTGAGCGCGCATTGTCGCCGACTCACTCTGCGCCCGCTCAGAACGGCAAATCTTCCGCCTGCTCCGCCGCGACAATGAACTTGGCCACGACTTTTTTGGTTCCGGCCTTGTCGAAATTGATCTCGAGTTTGTCACCTTCCACTCCGGCGATGCGGCCATAGCCGAATTTCTGGTGGAACACGCGGTCGCCCTCGGTGAAGGCCGAGACGGCGTCGAGGTCGATCACGCTTGTCCTGCCCTCGCGCGGCTGGCTCATGCCATATTGGCCGGACCGTTCCTGCAGCCGGCGCCAGCCCGGCGAGTTGTAGACATCGGCCCGGCTCGCGGCGGCTTCGAGGCCGGATTTCTCCGTCCGGGCGGCCTGGCCGCCATAGAGGCCGGGAGCGGTCAGGACCTCGACATGTTCGGACGGGAGTTCGTCGACGAAGCGCGAGGGCAGCGCCGATTGCCACTGGCCGTAGACGCGCCGGTTGGCGGCGAAGGAGATGGTGCAGACCTCCTCGGCCCGGGTGATGCCGACATAGGCGAGACGGCGCTCCTCCTCGAGCCCCTTGAGGCCGCTTTCGTCCATCGAACGTTGCGAGGGGAACAACCCATCTTCCCACCCAGGCAGGAAAACGCTGGGGAATTCCAGGCCCTTGGCGGCATGGAGCGTCATGATCGACACGCGCGAGCCGCCGTCGTCGGTCTCGTTGTCCATGATCAGCGCGACATGCTCAAGGAACCCCTGCAGGTTCTCGAAGCCCTCAAGCGCCTTGACCAGTTCCTTGAGGTTCTCGAGCCGCCCGGGCGCCTCGGGCGTCTTGTCCTTCTGCCACATCTCCGTGTAGCCGGACTCCTCGAGGATCTGCTCGGCGATCTCGATATGGCCGATCCTCGGCGCGCCGCCTCGGGACAGCGGCTGGCGTTCGTCGTCGATCAGGTCGTCGCTTGCAGAGGGCGCGATCCGGGGGCCGGCCACGAGGTCATGCCAGCGGGCGATGCCATCGACCAGCCGCCGGAGCTCGACCGCGCCTTTGCCGCCAAGCCCTTTCTCGGAAAGGAGAATTCGCGCGCCGTCCACCAGGCCGACGCCGTGCTTCCGGGCGGTCCTCTGGATCTGCTGCTGCGCCTTGTCGCCTAGGCCGCGCTTCGGCGCGTTGACGATCCGCTCGAAGGCGAGGTCGTCCTCGGGGCTGACGGCGATGCGGAAATAGGCCATCGCGTCGCGGATCTCCATCCGCTCGTAGAAGCGCGGGCCGCCGATCACGCGGTAGGGGAGACCGATGGTGAGGAAGCGGTCCTCGAAAGCGCGCATCTGGTGGCTGGCGCGGACAAGGATGGCAGACTCGTGAAGCTGCATCGGGCGGAGGCCGCGGGTGCCGGATTGCATCGCCTCCAGCTCCTCGCCGATCCAGCGCGCCTCCTCCTCGCCGTCCCAATGGCCGATCAGGCGCAGCTTCTCGCCGCCCTCGGCATCGGTCCAGAGCGTCTTGCCCAGGCGGCCCTTGTTCGCGGCGATGACACCCGAGGCGGCGGCAAGGATGTGCTCGGTCGAGCGGTAGTTTTGCTCGAGCCGGACCACCTTGGCGCCCGGAAAATCCTTTTCAAACCGCAGGATATTGCCCACTTCGGCGCCGCGCCAGCCGTAGATCGACTGGTCGTCGTCGCCGACGCAGCAGATGTTCTTGTGCCCGCCGGCGAGGAGCCGGAGCCAGAGATACTGGGCGACGTTGGTGTCCTGGTATTCGTCGACGAGGATGTAGCGGAACCAGCGCTGGTACTGCCTGAGAACGTCCTCGTGGGCCTGGAAGATGGTGACCATGTGGAGGAGCAGGTCGCCGAAATCGACGGCGTTCAGCCCCAGGAGTCGCGCCTGGTAATTCGCGTAAAGTTCGCTGCCCATGTGATTGAATTCACTGGCCTCTGCGGCCGGAACCTTCTCGGGTGTCCAGGCCCGGTTCTTCCAGTGGTCGATCAGCCCGGCGAGCTGCCGGGCGGGCCAGCGCTTTTCGTCGATATTGGCGGCGGCGAGCTCCTGTTTCAGGAGCCGGAGCTGGTCGTCGGTGTCGAGGATGGTGAAGTTCGACTTGAGCCCGACGAGCTCGGCATGGCGGCGCAGGAGCTTGACGCAGATCGCATGGAAGGTGCCGAGCCAAGGCATCCCCTCGACTTCCTGGCCGAGCAGCTTCGCGACCCGCAACTTCATCTCGCGCGCGGCCTTGTTCGTGAAGGTTACCGCAAGGATTTCATTGGGTTGCGCAGTGCGGCTAAAGAGAAGATGGGCGATCCGAGCCGTGAGCGCCCGGGTCTTGCCGGTCCCGGCGCCCGCCAGCATCAGCACCGGCCCCTCGAGCGCCTCGACAGCCTCGCGCTGCGCCGGGTTCAGCCCGTCGAGATAGGGTGCCGCGCGGGCCGTCATGGCGCGCTGCGACAGCGGCACCGCTGCCTCGAAGGCCTCGTTCTCGTCGAAACTGCTCATTGCGCCAAATGTAACGTGAACTGGAGATGTGCGAAAGAGCATGTTCGCAAATTGTTCCGCACAATGTCGCAACGCTTCCTGATCTTGTCGTTGGCGCAGCGACCAAGCCGAAAAGCCCCGTTTACCCCATCCCATGAACGCACTAGTTTTTTTTCTGCGCCTGCGAAAGAGACGCCACATACCAGGGGACGGGGAATGGCCGAGTTCAAGAAGATCCTGATCGCCAACCGGGGCGAGATCGCGATCCGCGTGATGCGCGCGGCGAACGAGCTCGGCAAGCGGACCGTCGCGGTCTATGCCGAAGAGGACAAGCTCTGCCTGCACCGGTTCAAGGCCGACGAAGCCTACAAGATCGGCGAGGGGATGGGGCCGGTCGCGGCCTATCTTTCCATCGAGGAGATCATCCGGGTCGCCAAGATGTCGGGCGCCGACGCGATCCATCCGGGCTACGGGCTCCTGTCGGAAAACCCCGCCTTCGTGGACGCCTGCGAGAAGAACGGCATCACCTTCATCGGCCCGAAGGCCGAGACGATGCGCGCGCTGGGCGACAAGGCCTCGGCGCGGAAAGTGGCGATCAAGGCCGGCGTGCCGGTGATCCCGGCGACCGAAGTGCTGGGCGACGACATGAAGGCCATCGCCAAGGAGGCCGAGGAGATCGGCTATCCGCTGATGCTGAAGGCCTCCTGGGGCGGCGGCGGCCGGGGCATGCGGCCGATCCAGAAGCCCGAAGAACTGGTCGAGAAGGTCAAGGAGGGCCGCCGCGAGGCCGAGGCCGCCTTCGGCAACGGCGAGGGCTATCTGGAAAAGATGATCCTCAAGGCCCGCCACGTCGAGGTTCAGATCCTCGGCGACAAGCAGGGCAACATCTATCACCTCTGGGAGCGCGACTGCTCGGTGCAGCGGCGGAACCAGAAGGTGGTGGAGCGGGCCCCTGCCCCGTACCTGTCGCCCGCCCAGCGCGAGGAGATCTGCAACCTCGGCAAGAAGATCGCCGAAGCGGTGGACTACGAATGCGCCGGGACCATCGAGTTCCTGATGGATATGGCGACGGGAAAGTTCTACTTCATCGAGGTGAACCCCCGCGTGCAGGTCGAGCATACCGTCACCGAGGAGGTGACCGGGATCGACATCGTGCGCGCGCAGATTCTGATCGCCGAGGGCAAGTCGCTGATGGAGGCGACCGGAACCGCCACGCAATACGACGTGCGGCTGACGGGCCATGCGATCCAGTGCCGGATCACCACCGAGGACCCGCAGAACAACTTCATCCCCGATTACGGCCGGATCACCGCCTATCGCGGCGCGACGGGCATGGGCATCCGTCTCGACGGCGGCACCGCTTATTCGGGCGCGGTCATCACCCGCTACTACGACTCGCTTCTGGAGAAGGTCACCGCCTGGGCGCCGACGCCCGAGGCCGCCATCGCGCGGATGGACCGGGCCCTGCGCGAGTTCCGGATCCGGGGCGTCTCGACCAACATCGCCTTCGTCGAGAACCTCCTGAAGCACCCGACCTTCCTCTCGAACGAGTACCACACCAAGTTCATCGACCAGACCCCGGCGCTGTTCGAATTCCCGCAGCGCCGCGACCGGGCGACCAAGATCCTGACCTATATCGCCGATATCACGGTGAACGGACATCCGGACGTGGACGGCCGCCCTCGTCCGCCGGCGACGCTGAAGATCCCGGTCGCGCCGAAGCCCAAGGCGGCGGCGCCCGCGCCGGGGACGAAACAGATCCTCGACGAACAGGGCCCGCAGGCCGTGGCCGACTGGATGGCGGCGGAGAAGCGGCTGCTCATAACCGACACGACGATGCGCGACGCGCCGCAGTCGCTCTTGGCCACGCGGATGCGCTCGCTCGACATGATCGGGATCGCGCCGAACTACGCCCATGACCTGCCCGGCCTGTTCTCGGTCGAATGCTGGGGCGGTGCGACCTTCGACGTGGCCTACCGGTTCCTGCAGGAATGCCCCTGGCAGCGGCTCCGCGACCTGCGGAAAGCGATGCCGAATCTGATGACGCAGATGCTGCTGCGCGGCTCGAATGGGGTGGGCTACACCAACTATCCCGACAACGTCGTGCAGAGCTTCGTGAAGCAGGCCGCCGAGACCGGGATCGACCTGTTCCGCGTGTTCGACCCGCTGAACTGGGTCGAGAACATGCGGGTGTCGATGGATGCGGTGCTGGAGGCGGGCAAGCTCCTCGAAGGGGCGATCTGCTATACGGGCGACATTCACGATCCGGACCGGGCGAAATACGATCTCAAGTATTACGTCGCCATGGGCAAGGAGCTGAAGGCGGCGGGCACCCATATCCTCGGGCTGAAGGACATGGGCGGGCTGGTGAAGCCGCGCGCCGCCTCGGTGCTGGTGAAAGCGCTGAAGGAGGAGGTGGGCCTGCCGATCCATTTCCACACCCACGACACGGCGGGGATCGCCTGCGCCTCGATCCTTGCCGCCGCAGAGGCGGGCGTGGATGCGGTCGACTGCGCGATGGACGCGCTTTCGGGCAATACCAGCCAGGCGACGCTCGGCACACTGGTCGCGGCGCTCGATCATTCCGACCGGGAGACCGGCCTGGACATGGACGCGATCCTGCGGATCTCGAACTACTGGGAAAGCGTCCGCAACCACTACCTCGCCTTCGAGAGCGGCATGCAGTCGCCCTCGTCGGAGGTCTATCTGCACGAGATGCCGGGGGGCCAGTTCACCAACCTCAAGGCGCAGGCGCGCTCCATGGGGCTGGAGGACCGCTGGCACGAGGTGGCGAAGACCTATGCCGACGTGAACCAGCTTTTCGGCGACGTCATCAAGGTGACGCCGATCGCCAAGACGGTGGGCGACCTCGCGCTGATGCTGGTGAGCCAGGGGATGTCGACCGAGGACCTGATGGCGTCGAAGGCCGATTTCGCCTTCCCCGACAGCGTGATCACGCTGATGAAGGGGAACGTGGGCCAGGCCCATGGCGGCTTCCCGCCCGCGGTGGTGAAGAAGGTGCTGAAGGGCGAGAAGCCGATCACCGGGCGGCCGGGCGCGCTTTTGCCGCCGGCCGACATGGCCGCCGAGCGCAAGGCGCTGGAGGCGCGGTTCGAGGAGGAAATCGACAACGAGGACCTGAACGGGTACATGATGTATCCCAAGGTCTTCACCGACTACATGGAGCGGCACGCGATTTACGGGCCGGTGCGGACGCTGCCGACGAAGACCTTCTTCTACGGGATGGAGCCGGGCGAGGAGATCTCGCCCGAGATCGACCCCGGCGTGACGCTCGAGGTGCGGCTCCAGACGGTGGGCGAGACCCATGAGGACGGCTCGGTCCGGGTGTTCTTCGAACTGAACGGCCAGCCCCGCGTGATCCGTGTCCAGAACCGCAAGATCGGCGCGGCGAAGGCGCTTCATCCCAAGGCCGAGGCCGGCAACCCCGGGCATGTGGGCGCGCCGATGCCGGGCGTGGTGGCCTCGGTCGCGATCGCTGCCGGCGTCGCGGTGAAGGAGGGCGACATGCTCCTGTCCATCGAGGCGATGAAGATGGAGACCGGCCTCCACGCCGAACGCGACGCGGTGGTGAAGGCGGTCCATGTCTCGCCGGGTAGCCAGATCGACGCGAAGGACCTGCTGGTGGAGTTCGAATAGCCGCATTCTCGCCTTTCCAATGCCCCTTGCGCGCCGTTCCGTCCGGCCAGGTCTCCGTGCAGCCATATCCTGGAGGTCGCGCAGTGCCCGGCGCCGTTTCGAAGCTTGTCTACGCCGTTGCGGCCCTGGCCACTCTCGGATTTGCGCTCGGACCGCACCTCGGCACCAATGACGGTGACCCCGTCACCGTGGTCGCGGCATCGGATCACACCATGAACGCGGCGCAACGGGAGGCCCGCTCCCTTGTCGCGCAGTTTCTCGACCAGGTGTTCGCTGACGGGCCCATTTCTGGGCCGGGCGAGCTGCTCAAAGTCGCCTTCCCCGTCGTCACGGAGTGGGGCCCGACGGTCGAAGTGATCTGGGTCGGAGAGTTCGGGCGCGCCGCCAACGGAGGATTCGAAGGCCACCTCGCAAATGCGCCACAGAACATGCCGGGGATGGCGCTTGGCGATGTCGTCGCCTTTACCGATGACATGATCCGCGACTGGACGTTTCCTGCCGCAGACGGCCGCGGCTATGGTCACTTCACCACCCGGGTCATTGCGGCGCGGATCGAGGAAGAAACCCGCCGGAAGGAATATCTTTCCCTGTTGACCCCCGATCCTCTCCCCGAGACTTGGTGAGCGCCACGTAGCGCCATCGTGCCGCAATTTTCCTCTTGCAGCGCCTCCCGAGAGTTTATATCTCCGCCCTCACCCAATGGACGCGGGCGTAGCTCAGGGGTAGAGCATTACCTTGCCAAGGTAAGGGTCGTGAGTTCGAATCTCATCGCCCGCTCCAATAGACCTTCTCATAGATTTTCATACCACTTCGGCGTTGTTGCACAAATCGGGGTCTGAGCGCGGCTCCCCTTTCCCCGGACGGATTTAGTCTACGGGCACTGTGACGGGTATGCCGAGGGCGGTGTATCCGTTCAGGACGGCGATACGAACCTGCAGTTCGGCGACCTGGCGCTCGAAGTCGCGGGCCATGAGGGATTGGCCGAGCAGCTTGATGCAGTTCATCTTGCTCTCGACACGGCTTCTGCGGTGATACCCGCTCCATCGTCGCCAGATGGCCCGGCCCAGGTACTTCGAGCTCCGCAGAGCTTCGTTCCGGGCCATGGCGCCCGGGCTCGTCGGTTTCCAGGGCTTGGCGTTCTTTCGCGGCGGGATGACTGCGGCTGCGTTTCGCGCAGCAATTGCCTCATGGCATTTGCGGGTGTCGTAGGCACCGTCGGCCGTCACGGAACCGATCTCTTCGCCTGCCGGGATCTGGTCGAGCAAGTCAGGTAGGATGGGCGCATCACCTATGTTGCTTCCGGTGACCTCGACGGCTCGGACCTCCAGTGTTTCCTCATCGATGCCGATGTGTATCTTGCGCCAAAGCCGCCGTTTGGGTCCGCCGTGCTTGCGGGCGTTCCACTCTCCTTCGCCTTCGGCCTTGATGCCGGTGCTGTCGACAAGCAAGTTCAGCGGCCCCGCGCCGCCACGGTATGGGATGCTTACGTTCAGCTTCCGCTGGCGACGGCACAGGGTGCTGAAGTCCGGCACTGTCCAATCCAGCCCGACCAGGCGCAGAAGGCTTTGCACGAACCCTGTCGTCTGCCTCAGGGGCATACCGAACAATACCTTCATCGTCAGGCAAGTCTGGATCGCGGCATCGCTGAAGCTCGGCTGGCGACCACGCTTCCCACTCGGCGGTGGCTTCCACGCCATCTCGGGATCGAACCACACCGTCAGCGACCCTCGCCCCTTCAACGCCTCATTGTAAGCCCACCAGTTCGTGGTCTTGTACTTCGTCTGCGCCCAACTGCTCATGCCTCCCGGGCTATCACACTGGATTCACCCAGTGAATCCATCACCCGATTTGTGCAACAACGCCATGGCGCACCAGTATCTCGGACAGCTCTCGAACGGATTGCAGGAGGCCTTCGAGGCCAATACGTCGATCAAGCTCGCGGGCGGTGTCTCGGCCCGCGATGCCCGTGCGCTCGCCGGTCAGATGTCCGCCGATCCGCAATTGATCCAGCAGCAACCCAAGGGCACCTTCGCCACCTACGTGCGCGGGCTCACCGAGCGGGCGGTGCCGATGTCGTTCCCGTTCTTCGTCCTCGAACACCTGCCGCAGCGCACAAAGGACGAGCTTGCGGCGATCCGGCAACACTGCCGTTCGGCCTATGCGGAGCCCTGGTCACCTACGGTCAGCCACGAGGAACCGGAGCCAGAGGACCCGCCGGAACCCCCGCCCGAAAACGACATCGATGATCCCCTGAAACCTTCGCCGGAGCTCTGAGGGGGCGTATTCTCCCCGCCATGAAGGATCTCCAGACCGATAGCCTCGGACGCGCCACGTTCCACCACATCGCGCCGCGCGACCGTGTGCGCCCGACTGCACGCGAGCTTCGCTGGTTGAAGCACATCGAGCGGCATGGCCCGCAATCATCGCAGTATCTCTACGAGCTCACGCGCGACACCCACCGTTGCGGGGATACGGCGCTCAGGGACATGCAGAAGCTCCGCGCCGGCGGTTATCTGTCGCTGCCACCCCAACAGCGCGCGACCGAGCGCGCCGAGTTCAAGCCATACATCTACGACCTAACACGAGGGGCCAAAGCGCACCTTGCCGACATAGGCATCGCCGAACCGACCGTCCGCCCGACTGGGCATTGGTGGCACGGCTACGCGGTGTCCTGCGTCACCAGCTCGATCGACATCGCCGCCGCCCGCAACGGTGTGCGGTACATCCCGACGCATGAAATCCTCGCGATCAAAGGTGCGGAGTTGGCCATTCCAATCGGGCACTCGAAGCTCATCCCGGATCAGCTCTTCGCGCTCGACTACGGCGACAGCTACCGCGCCTTTGCCTTGGAGGTGGACCGTGGGACTGAGCCGAAAGCGTCGCGATCGAAACGGAAGAGCTGGACGCGGCCGCTTGAGCAGTATCAGCGCGTGATCGAGGAAGACCTCGCCCGACGCCACTACGGCCTCAAGGCAAACCTGCTGTTGCTCTGGGTGTTTCGCTCCGACAGGGACCGGCAAACGTTTCTGGAGATGTCCTCGGCGCTGCCGCATCGGGTTCAGGCGGCTGTGTTGACCCAAGTCCTCCCCAAGTGCCTCGCTACTCCCTGCGAACGGATGTTTGACGGAGCGTGGAGGCGGTCGAGGGGTGAGGAGGTGCGGATCGGGGAGGTGTAGGGAGGGCGGAAAGCCGACTTCGCTGCGAATGCATGACGCACTTGGAAGATCTGAAAAGCAGCCATACGTGGCAGGGTCGCCCCGCTCAAATGGTTGGGTGGAGAATGCAGGAACCCCGTGTCGGTGGTTTGTTTCCAACCCCCCGGAAGCTTGGCAATTCATTCTTTACCTAAACCTAGCACTCTAACCGAAAAATTCTCCTTTTGTTCTTGTTTCCGTGTGTCGAATACATCAATAATGAGAAAATTTGCCCCAGAGAGGCTGCGCCATGCTTGATGGATCCCGTTCCCACTTCTCCCGTCTGCGCGAGCGCGCAGGTCTGTCTCTAGAGGCACTGGCCCCGCTCACTGGCTATTCTCCGGCGACCCTCTACCGTTGGGAACGGGGCGAGGCCACGCCCAGGAAAGCCGCGCTCGTGGTGCTGGAAGACCTCGTGAACAAGCGTAGTGCGTCCGAACCCGAGAAGCCTGCCTTCCGGTTTATCGACCTGTTCGCGGGGATCGGCGGGATTCGCCGTGGGTTCGAGCCTTTGGGCGGCAAATGCGTCTTCACGTCGGAATGGGACCGCTTCGCCAAGACCACTTATGCGGCGAACTTCCCCCATGACGATCACGAGATTTCGGGGGACATTACCAAGACCGAGGCGAAGGACATTCCCGAGCATGACCTTCTGCTAGCGGGCTTTCCGTGCCAGCCGTTCAGCATCGCTGGCGTGAGCAAGAAGAACGCGCTGGGCCGCGCCCACGGCTTCGCGGACGAGACGCAGGGGACGCTTTTCTTTGATGTGGCCCGGATCATTGCCGAGCACCGGCCGAAGGCATTCCTGCTTGAGAACGTGAAAAACCTCGTTAACCACGACAAGGGACGCACGTTCGAGGTGATCATGCGCAACCTGCGCGAGCTTGGCTATCATGTGCCCACGCCGCGCGTCATCAACGCCAAGGGCTATGTCCCGCAGCACCGGGAACGCATCCTGATTGCCGGGTTCCGGGAGGAGTGTGATTTCTCGTTTGACGATCTGGACGTGCCTTCGCCGCTCAACGGGCCGAAGCTCGGGACGATCCTGCACCCCGAGGACGGCACCGAGAAGGGGCCGGACAAGCACTATACGGATGCCAAGGGCCGGGTGAGCGACAAATACACGCTGACCGATCACTTGTGGCGGTATCTGCAAGACTACGCGGCCAAGCACCGGGCGGCCGGGAACGGGTTCGGCTTCGGGTTGGTGGGCCGGGGAGACGCGGCGCGCACCCTCTCGGCCCGTTATTACAAAGACGGCTCGGAAATCCTGATTGACCGAGGCGTAGGGCAGAACCCGCGCCGCCTGACCCCCCGGGAATGCGCCCGCTTGATGGGGTTCGACAAGCCGGGCGAATCCACGTTCATCATCCCGGTTTCCGACACTCAGGCTTACAAGCAATTCGGGAACTCGGTGGCCGTCCCGGTGATCGAAGCGGTGGCCCGCCACATGCTGCCCTACATCGCGGCCGAAGCGGCGCAGGATCAAGAGCACCTGCAAAGGCGGTTGCCTCTCGTTGGTTGACGTGGTGGACGCCGCGACCCGCTCCCGGATGATGGCGGGAATCCGGGGCAAGGACACGCGGCCCGAAATGACCCTGCGGCGGGGGCTCCATGCCCGGGGCTTCCGCTACAGGCTGCACGACCGCCGGTTGCCCGGCTCGCCCGATCTGGTGTTTCCCGGGCGCCGCGCGGTGATCTTCGTTCACGGGTGCTTCTGGCACGGGCACGGCTGCCACCTGTTCCGGCTGCCCGCCACGCGGCGCGAGTTCTGGGAAGCGAAGATAGAGGGCAACCGCGCCCGGGACGAGGCTGCCGAGGCCACCCTTCTGGCCGATGGGTGGCGGGTGCTGACGATCTGGGAATGCGCCCTCAAAGGGCGGGAGCGGCTGCCTGTGGACGAGGTTCTTGACCGGGCGGCTGATTGGCTGACCAATGGCCCGATAGAAGAAACGATTGCGGGAGAGGCGAGTGGCAGTTTCTGATTTCACGGATTGGCTCGGGGTTTTCTGCGCGCCCGGTGTGGCCCTTTTTGTGAAGCGCCTTTCGGGCAATGACACGCTCGCCAACGGCGCGCATCAGGCAGGCCCCTATATTCCGAAAGACTTCCTGTTCCGCATCTTCCCGATGATCAACCGGACCGACGAGAAGAATCCCGATCACCGCTTTGAACTGGCCGTCGACTCCCACATGGACGCAAGGGAAGTGCGGGTGATCTATTACAACTCGAAGCGCCACGAGGGGAAACCGAACGGCCGCGACGAAACCCGGCTGACCAATTTCGGGGGTGGGGCCTCGGCGCTACTGGACCCGGAAAGCACGGGCGCGCTTGCAGTCTTCGCCTTCCCGCTGGACCAGAACGGCGCCGCGACAAGCTGCCATGTCTGGGTGTGCCGCCACGAGACCGAGGAGGATATTGCCGAGGAGCGGTTCGGGCCGATTGAGCCCGGGCGCTTCGTCATGTGGTCCCCCGAGCAACCCGGGCTGTTTCCACCCTATGCTGCCGGGCGCGCGAGTTGCTGGCTTGAACCGGCCGAGATTCCGCCCGCATGGCTGGCGCAGTTCCCGACCGGGGCGGAGATCGTGCGCAAGACGGTGGAGCTTCGCCCTGAGCACGGCACCCCGCCCGACAAACGACTTCTGCGCCGCCGGGAATGCGAGTTTGAAATCTTCCGCAGCGTGGAGGAGGCGATAGAGCTTCCCGCGATCAAGGCGGGCTTCACCACCTTGGACGATTTCATATCACGGGCACAGACAGTCCTGCAACGACGCAAGGCGCGCTCGGGGCGCTCGCTTGAACTGCACACCCGGGAAATCCTGATAGAAGAACGGTTCCGGGAGGGTGCGGATTTCGAGCACGGGCCGCAATCGGAGCCGGGCAAGCGACCGGACTTTCTGTTCCCATCACAGGCGGCCTATCGTGATCCGAGCTTTCCGGCGGCCCAGCTGCGAATGCTTGCCACCAAGACCACCTGCCGCGACCGCTGGCGGCAGGTTCTGAACGAGGCAGACCGGATTCCGGTGAAGCACCTTCTGACCTTGCAGGAAGGCGTTTCCGAGGCGCAGTTCCGGGAAATGACGCTGGCGAACGTGCGGCTTGTGGTGCCCGAACCGTTGATCGGAAAATTCCCAGCCAGCATCCGGGCGGACATTCAGACCCTTGAGAGCTTCATGGGCGATCTGCGTTTGATCGCAGTCGCTTCTTAGTCATCTGGACTCGTGGTGAGAATTCCGGGCCTCGAAATGTGCCGAGCAAACTCTTGGGTAAGCTTTGATATCAACTCTTCTCTCATCCGATAGGCAACTGTCCAATCCGCCACTTGGGCGCGCGTCGCACTGAACGTGCAATTCAAGAAAACAGATAGCTTTCCAGGAACCGATTTTTCGCCAACAAGTATTGCTGGCGTCTTCCACTCCAACCCTGACTTGGAACTCTTTCTAGCATGTAGCTTAGCGTTATTTTCTTTTGAACCGTTAACATTGTCGAACGGCCACTCAAGCCCTAGAAGGTAAAGGAGCGGCCCATCCTTGGGTTGTGCCTGATCACAAGACGCGCCAATCTGTATCAGTCTAAGTGAGCATTTCGACCAATCCTCTTTGTGCATCCCAAACACGGTATCCAGGCAAAGTTTTTCAACAGTAAGGTCAAATAGTTCGAGTAGGGCTTGAGTTTCTTTTTCAAAAGGAAAGGCGACTACCGCTCCCAGGTCAGTGGGTAGTATTGGGGCGCTGCTAGGAGACGATGCCCGTGAAACGTGGATGGCAGTGTTGATTGCGGCTTGAACAGGAACTGCGGCGAACTTGTCCTTATGGGGCACGAGAGCGGATTTCCAAGAGTCTCCCGCGTCGCCTTGTGGATCATGCTCCGTAACTCTGTCCGCGAGGATGGGAACCAGCACATGATTTATAGCCTCTCGCGGGTTCTCCTCAGCACGATCTATTCCCGCTCCGGCCTGTGCCAGCCTAAAAAGCACATTTCCGAGTTCCGTCCCAAAGTCGTCGGTTGAACGCTTTTCGAAGGACACAAGATCAATTATCGATCGAAGAACGGCACCAGCGGCGATGGCAACATCAGTCTCCCAGCTAAGGAGGGCTTTCATCTGCGGGCTTCGCGACATCCTATCTTGGATATCAGCCTGAAGTTTCGCAGGCTCTTTTATAGTTCCGTCATTGGTGTCGATGTAGTCACCCTTTTGAAGCGCTGCGAAGAAGACCGGCAGGTAGCGAGCATCCTCTCCGGTGAAGCGTTCGAAGAGGTTGGCTTTGAGGGCATCCAGATCGGGTTCTTCGGCCCAGAGCACTAGCCCATATGGACCACTATCCGGACAAATGACACGCGTGATCACATCTTGAATTGCTGTGAATGCTACCTTGTTATCCGTCGTCCCGAACGTGGCTCCGGTTACTAGGTTCTGATCAAGAAAGAGAATTCGCGTCCCAGGCAAAGGCTGCCAATCACCAACAGTTTCATCATCGTAGAGTTTCGAGTGACAGTCCAGTCGGAGGGTGTCTAGCGTCTGTTTTATCCCTTTTAAATGGTGTTCTTTGTCATCGACAACAACAAATCTTGAATGCAAAAACATCGTTCAGACCTTCAATTCAGCAAATTGAAGCGCAATCACCGCACCTTCAAAATCGTCTGGAATATCAACCTGTGAATGATCCGGAAACAAGAGCGCACCGTCATTTAGCTCCATCACCATATTCGCGTAGTATAGGCCCATGCCCATCCCTTCCGGTCTTCTAGTATAGAAAGGGCGAACAAGTTCAGACGGTGCGTCACGGAAACCGGGGCCGGTATCGGCGATGATGATGGCTGGACCGTCGTCAAAATCTTCGTCAATTCCGATGTGGATTGCCCTTCCGGAATCCTCCTCATTGGGCCACTTGGCTCGCATCCAATAGATCGCGTTGTCGATAATGTTGGTAATCGCACCCAGCGTGAGTCCGAAGGAACAGGACACAGTGACTTCAGGCGCGTCCTCTTCCACCGCAGGGCACACCAATTTCACATTGTGATGCCTGAAACGTATCCGGTTCAAGTCTCGCGCTCTCCTGATGAGCTTTCGAAGATCGACAGGCTTGCGATCTTTCTTCCGCAGGAGGTCGGAAAACCCATCTAAGAGCTTCATCATCTCTTCAACCTGAGATGTGACAGCTTCCAAATCTGGATGGCTCTCCATATTCTTGTAGAGAGACCTAACTCCCTGCTCAATTTCGTGAAAAACGACAGCAAGACTGGTGCCTGATATTCCCGTTGCGAGGAGCCGATTTTTCATTTCGACATACTCGTGTTCAATCCGGTCCAGAAGTGGATCAATTTTCCCCGAAAGGTTGTTCTTGCCAGCGATGACGCGGATTTTCGAAACCGGCTCCATGATGCTCTGGACTTCCGGGTCTTGGACTTCTCCCAGGAGTTCCCTGATAGCTTTCCTGTCGACTTCGCGCTCTCGCTGGAGCGGGTCAATTGCGCCCAAGACGAGTTGCCGGAATCTCTCGTAGGCCTCGTTCTCAATGAAGCCTTCCCGGTTTGATTTCTCCACCAGTCCGGGGCTGCTATCCTGATCAAGTGAAACATGGCCGACAACGATGTTGCGGCTCAATCCCCGCGTCGGATTGTTGACACGCTTCAGGTCTAGCCCAAGCCAGTCGTTACTCCGCTCTCCGTAGTCGTAAACCCTGATGCCATCTCGATAGACTCGAATGCCGCCGTTCTCATCTAGGAAATCCTTAATGAGCTTCGTCTCGCCCATTTGCTTCGCGATCCGTGGCGTCAGGTCAAAGACATAGAATTCCCCGGAAATCGGACCTATTCCCTCGATCGACTGCAAGTCCGCAATGACCTTTCGCATTGTAGACGGCTGAGATTTTCCGCTGAAAAGCGGGTCGTCGTCGTCGACCTCCAGCGGCGGTACCAAGAGTGAAACCTCGTTTTCTTCAAGGTCTCTGGCCTTTCGCTGGATTCCGGGAATACCCCGGAAGCTGTAGTGATAGCTGAAGTAGTCCCCATCAAAATCAAAGGTATATCTCCAAGGCGCCCGTTTCAGAAGCTCTGAAGGGTCAGGCAGTCGCTCGATCCACTGTGGCACATCAGGGACTTGGAGGGTTGCTTGGAAGTCGTCACGCTCAACTTGCCCGAACGGCGATGAAATCGATGTGATCTGGCGATACAAGCGGCGCACTTCTCCTCGGGTCCACCGTTTCTCACGCAGCTCTGAGATTTGCAGCTGGGTTCCTGTTTGTTTCCCGGTGAAAATCTCAGGGTCACGCACCTCGATGTCGACTTCGGCGTCGGACAGGAACTCATGCGCTATCATCTTGTTCCAGTCGATATCGACAACAACTTCTTGGGAATTTTTAGCCCTCGTCACCATGCGAATTTGGTTTCCGAGCTTGTGGACAGATAGTCGACCCAACCCTTTGGACCCAAGTGGCAAGCGCCCTTTTGCGGTTCGCTTTTTCTTTTCCAACTGCCGTTCTTTGTGGTCGTGGGCGATCACGAGCCAAATGTCCCGCACGGTTTCAAGCGACATGCCGGTTCCGTCGTCCGTCACGCGGATCGTGGGCGTTTTAGTACCAATCCCCGCTATTTCCACCTCAACCTTTGACGCATCCGCGTCGTAGGCATTCTTAACTAGCTCGAACACGGCAAGCCTCGGGGTACCGATTAATTGATCACCCAAATGCTGAAGTAGTCGTGCTCGTGGTCGAAATCGCCTGTCAATATCTGCTTGCATCGAGTTCTCAGGTTGAACGCCTTTATGGGCCTTGTGTGTCTGTCGTTCGGCGCGCTGCTGCCTAATTCGCCTTTCAAGGTAGCTTTAAGCTTTGGGCTTGGAAGATCACTTCACGGAGCCAAGTGACGCAAGACTTATTGCCCCATGAATCAGGAACCAGCTTCAAAGTATCGGTAATCACTAGAACGCGCTACCCCGAGCGCCTTGGCAATCGCCGTAGAGGTCATGCCCTGTGCCCGCAAGGTGTTCGGCCACGAACACAATTCTTGGACGGCAGCTCCGTCCGCGCTCCCGACCTTGGCGTGCCAGATCATGCTGCAGTATGTCATGGATGACCGGTTCGGGGAAGCTGCACTGCGGCACTAGCTCTCAACTTGAAGGGCCGCTCTGGGCCGGTATTTCCATGTTGGCCGCAATTTGAGGTGGGTGACCGGGTTTGCAACCCCGGTCACCCGAGCTCCTTTATCAGGAGTGTCGGTTCGGGTCCTCGCGACGCCGAAGGCGCTCTTTGAGCCACTCCAGCACCTCAGCCTCAAGCCAACCCACCCGGTTCGGGCCCAGCGGTACCCGCTTGGGGAATAGGCCTGCCTTCTCCAGCCGGGCAATGTGTTGAGGTGAGTACAGGACCAGCTCCTTCACCTGGCGCTTTGAAAGTATCCGCATCACGTTCTCTCCATGATTGAAGAGCATCGCGACGCCCCAGGGTTGACAAGAACCTAGGCCAGACGATGGTACTTCGAACCGAGGACCGCTCCAAGAATGAACATTTCTGCTCATAAAAGCGCCGTTCAGTTGTTGGACAAATGCTGGACAGGAAGGAGTATTTTCTTTAGGCAATTGATTTAACGAAGAACATTGATCTCATCGCCCGCTCCAATCACACACTGCCGGACACCTGAAGACCCTGGTTTTCAAGCCCTTCGGGGCCGACCGGGGCCGAACGAGAACGTTCCCGAGCGGAATGCCCAGGTCCGGACGCAGCCGATGCGGACGAGGACCAAGCATCTTTGGTCTCCCTGGGAGGAACGCATTTGCAGGCGGATCGCACCAGCCGCTTCACGTCGCAACGGAGCCGTTCCGATCCTCGTTCTCATGCGTTGAGGTTCTGGCTCTCGCAATTTCTCGATGGGATGGGCCTGATACCCTTCTTCCCCGCCACTTTGCAGGAGCGCAACGACGGGGCCAGCCGGGGCATGCAAGCCTTCGATATCCCGTTGGACCTTCAGCATGGCACGCGCCGATTTGGACGATCCGGACCTGACGCTCGAGCAGCTCTTCCGCTGCTGGCCTGCCAGCGCAGGCCTGTTTCTGGATCGGCGGATGCATTGCGTCGGCTGCCCGATCGCCCCGTTCCATACAGTTCGGGACGCCTGCAGGGAACACGGCGTCGGCGAGCGTGAGTTTCGCAAGCGCCTGCGCGCCGCTGCCGAGGACCGCGCCGGCCGATGAAGTGTTTTTCTGGTTCGAAGCAGCGTCGAGCGGCGTCAGCCGCTTGCCTCGCTGATCAGCAAGAGCCGATGCGGGTCCGTTATCGTGACGTGCTTGCGCTCGCTTGCGACGATACCGTCCTTCTCCCAGGCCGACAGCAGACGGCTGACGGTGTGCAGCGTCGTGCCGGTCATCTCGGCGATGATGGCGCGCGTGATCGGGAAGGTGATCTCGATCCCGTCTGCGATTTTCCGGCCGGACTGGTTCACCATCCGGAGAAGTGCCGCGGCAACCCTCTGTTCCACGGCGCGCGTCGAAAGCTCGGCGACCTTTTCGTGCAACTCCTGCAGGCGTTCGCCGAGTTCGTGCCACGTCTCCGATGCGAAACCCGGATATTTCTCGGCGAGCTCGGACCAGAGCCGTGACGGCCAGGACAGGGTCACGCAGTCGGTGGCGGCGGTGGCGGTGGCCGGGTAGGTCTTCAGGCCCATGGCCACGGCGATGCCGAACATCTGCCCGGAGGGGATATGCAAGGGCACGATCTGCTCGCCATGCACGGTGGTGCGCACGGGCCGCACGGCCCCGTCGAGCAGGAGGAAGAACCGCTCGGCCGGATCGTCCGCGCGGAAGATGACCGCACCTTCGTCCCAATGTTTCCGGCTCGCAAGGGCAAGGATATCCCGGACCGCATCGAGGTCGAGAGACGCGAAGGGCGCCAGGCCCGAGACAAGCTGTGCGTCGAGATCCGCCACGTCGGTTTCTTGCGCAATGCGAGGAATGGGTGCCCGTCAGCGTTAACGCATGCATCGGGAAAACGGAAGCGGCGTGTTCCACGGGCCGCGGCCATGCCCCGCGGCCCTCGCCTCATCCCGAGGCGCCGCGGCTCAGCCCGGGGCGCCCAGCGTCGCCAGATAGGCCGCGACGTCGTCGGCGCCCTTGGTGAGCTTGAAGGTCATCTTCGACTTGGCCTTGGGGTCGCCAAGCGCCTCCTTCAGCCAGGCGTTGGGGTCCTGAACATAGGTGGCAAGATTTGCTTCGTCCCAGACCGTCCCGGCCTCGCCGACCGCTTCCAGGGAGTCGCCGTAGCGGAAACCCTCGACCGACCCGACCGTGCGACCAATCACGCCGAAGAGGTTCGGACCGGTCTTGCCGCCCTTGACGATCTCGGTGCCGTCATCGGCCACGATGGAGTGGCAGGATTTGCATTTCCTGAACTCCTTTTCGCCGTTCGCCGCGTCGGCCGCCCAGCCGGCCGCCCCGGATGCGGCGAGGATTGCCGCCGCGAGTGCGGAAATTCGTCCCGGTGCCATGTCGTCCCTCCCGTGTGTCTCGGATTCAGGCGGCAAGCTGTAGGCTTTCCAGCCCTGCGTCTTTGTGCTGCGACAACAAGCGGCGTGCCTCGTCGGCATCACGGACGAGGCAGAGTGCCGTCGCAAGCGCATCGGCCAGGGAAGCGCGGGACGCGCTGACGGAAACCTGCTTCACGGAGGGCTTCGTCGCCGTGCCAAGGCGCGGATCGAGGATGTGGCCGCTTCGTCCGCCTGCATCGAGAACCATGGCCAGCGGCGCGGATGTCGCGAGCGCCCGCCCGCTGAGCGCCAGCGGGGCAATCTCGCCGGCGATGGTGACGGGCCAGCCGGGTCCGCCTCCGGGTCCGCCGAGCGCCACGAGTTCGCCGGTGTCGATCAGGACGTCGTCGACCCCTTGGCGACGCATCAGCCGGGCGACGCGGTCGGCGATGTAGCCCTGGGCGATGCCGTTCAGGGTAAGAGCCTGCCCCTGCCCCAGCCGGATACCGGCGCTGTCGAACGTCACGCGGTCGAATCCGATGGCTTCCCGCGCGTGCAGGACGGCTCCCGCCTTCGGCGCCATCCCCCGCATTCTCGCCTCCGCAAGAACCTGCCAGAGCGGCTGCACGGTGGGATCGAACCGACCTTCGGTGGTTCGGAAGACGCGGCGCGCGACCGAAAGGCAGTCGAGCATCTCGAAGGATGGCGCCGCGACGGTTCCGGCGGCATTCAGGCGCCGAAGCTCGGAGGTCGGGCGGTAGAGGCTGAAGAGGTCTTCGAGCCGGTCGATTTCGGCGGCGGCCGCCTCGGCAATCTCCGCCGCGCGCGGATGGTCGAGGATGATCTGCGTGCGCGCTCCGAGCGCCACACCCTGCCAGCGATAGGCATGAGCGGCCGGTGCAGCGAGGCAGGCGGCGGAGGCGATCGTCAGGAAGCGCCGGCGGGAAAGGGTCATGTCAGTTGCTCCCGGTGTGCTGCGTCAGGGCTCCGAGCCGGGACGCCATGTCGTCCGTTGCGTTGCCCTTGTCGTCCGCGATGGCCGCAAGGACATCGGCATCGCCGATTTCGGCAAAGCTGCGCAGCGTGCCGCCATGGATCGCCGCGAACTCGCGCGCCTGGATTTCGGTGGAGAACGGCACGAATTCGGGTGCGCCCATGCCGCCCATCCGGTTCGAGCCGACGACGTAGAGCGCTTCCTCCACGGGGATCCATGGGCCGGGATGCGCCCAGTCCCCGGCGCCACCCATGTCCTGAACATAGCTCGCCAGTATCGCGTGACCCTGTTCGGGCATGTGGAGATAGGCGACAGCGTCCTTCACCTGAGCGAAGAAGATCGGCGCGGGCATCCCGTCGAGATGAATCTGGCCCTTGGGACCCTCGTGATCGAGAAGCGCCATCTGGCAGTAGAACCCGACCGCCTCGGCCGTCATCTCGACGGGCCCCGGCCGGTCCGCAACGCTTTCGCGGCAGGCTCCGAGCAGGAGCGCGGCGCAGGCGAGGAGGAGCGCGCGGCTCATGGCTCCACCCTCCTGAACGCGAGCAAGGCAAGCGACGCGGCGACCATCGGCCAGAGCAGGAGCGATGCGAGAGGCTTCCAGAGGCCAATGGAGGAGGCGGCACCCGCGAGGCCCGATGCGGCCCCGACCGCGTCGGACGCGGCGAGGTTGAAGATCCGGAACGCGTCCGCCGGGTTGAGGACGAGGAACCAGGGAAAGAAACGCCGGGTGAAAGCCCCGCCATCGTCGGCAACCACCGCCGCGAGAAGGCCGAGATCGTAGAGCACCACAAGAGCGAGCCAGAGCCCGATCGCGAGCCCCGCCGCGCCGGAGGATCGCCGCGCGAGGCAGGAGAGGAGATGGCCGAGCGACAGGAAGACCGCGCCGAGGAGGATCGAGGTCCAGATCAGCCGGACAAACGCGGGCAGGCCTTCGAGCGCCTGTGCGCCCGCGCTCCAGAGAACGGCCAGGGCGGCCACTCCGTAGCCGAACGTGACGGCAACGGCGATCACGGCGAGCTGCGCGAGAAACTTGCCGGCAAGCAGTTCGCCCCGCGCGACCGGATAGCTCAGATGCAGGGGCAAGGTGCCCCGCTCGATCTCACCCGAGACGCTGTCGAAGGCGATCAGAAGCGCGATCAGCGGCACGAGGTAGACCGCGAGCGAGGTGAAACTGGCGACGGTGACCGAAAGGCGGTCCGTGGAGGTATTGCCCGAGGGCGCCGCGCTGGCGGCGGCAAGGACCAGCGCAAAGAGCGCCATGATCGTCACGGCGATGGCGACCCAGCGGTTGCGCCTGGCGATGGCGAGTTCGACCGCCGCGGTCGAAAGGATGCGGGCAAGCATCACGCGGCCCTCTCGCTGATATGGGTGTAGATGTCGTCAAGCCCGGGTTGTGCCAGCTCGAAATCCTCGACGATATCGGAGGCGCGGACGATCCTTGCCATGATGTCGATCTTGCCGGTCTGCCGGCAGGTCAGGCGCAATCGGTCCCCGACCGGCTCGGCCTCGGGAAAGGCCGCCGCAACCGCGTCCTGGCAGCCCGGGCGCGCCCGGATCTCCACGGAAACCGGCAGCGCGGCCTCGGAGCGCAGGGCGCCCAGCGCGCCCTCGGCAACCTTGCGCCCCTTGGACAGGATCACGATGCGGTCGGTCCGCGCCTGCACCTCGGACAGCGCGTGCGACGACAGGAGGATCGCCGCGCCTTTCGCCGCCAGCTCGTCGAGCAGCGCGTAAAACCCGGCGCGCGAGACCGGGTCGAGCCCGGATGTGGGTTCGTCGAGGAGGATCAGTCGCGGGGTGCCGATCAGCGCCTGCGCCAGGCCGACGCGCTGCCGCATCCCCTTGGAATAGGTGCCGATCCGGCGGTGTGCCGCCTCCGCGAGCCCGACACGGTCGAGGAGGTCGTCGGCCTGCCCGGGGGCGCCGCCGCGCAGGCGCAGGAAGTGGCGGATCTGCTCGCGGCCCGTGAGAGCGGGGTGGAACGCCACGTTCTCGGGCAGGTAGGCGGTCATCGTCCGCGCCACGGGCGAGCCCGGCGGCTGGCCCGCCACTTCGACCCGGCCGGAAGTGGGCGCCACGAGCCCGAGAACGAGCTTCATCAGCGTCGACTTGCCTGCCCCGTTGTGCCCGAGGAGTGCCACGCGCTCGCCGGCGGCGATGTCGAGATCGACGGCATCGAGCGCCGTCTCCGCACCGTAGCGCTTAGTCAGGCTCGAAAGGCTCAGTATCGTCATCGGTCGCTCCCGTAGCCCAGAGCGGCTCCGCCCGGGCGAGCATCAGAAAGTGTTCCGGCACCTCGCGGACATGCGGCGCAACGAGCGGGTGGCTGTCGACCACCCCGCCCGGCTGGATCGCGGGAAACTGCGCCTGGCTCCAGCGCACGAGCTGCACCGCCGGAGAGCCGAGGAGCAGCTTTGCAGCGGGCTGCGACCAGAGGACCCGGTCCACCAGGTCGCTCGGCCGGTAGGCACTGTCGGCCCGCCCGTCGCCGTCTAGATCGAAGGCGGCGTGGTCGGACCAGAAATTTCCCTGTCCCTCGAAGCTCCACTCCACATCGCGGGTGCCGACATACTTCACCTGGATGCGGTTCCCGATGAAGGCATTGCCGGTCATCGTGTTGCCCTCGGACCCGGCGGTGAAGTGGATGCCGATTCCGCAGCCCTCGAAGATGTTCTCGGCGACGAGGTTGCGGTGGGAATTGTAGATGAAGGTGCATTTCTTCGTGCCACCGGTGACGAGGTTGCCGAAGATGTCGGACGCCTTCGTGTAGTTGAGCATCACGCCGTAGTCGCGGTCGTTGATCGAGATGTTGTCCTTCGCGACGATCCGGTCGGAATACATCAGCGCGAAGCCGAGATGATTGCCGATGGAGACGTTGCCGGAGACTTCGCTGTCGTTTGTATACATGTAGTGGACCGCGAAACGCAGGTCGCGAAACAGGTTGCCGCGATAGGTGTTGCGCATGGAAACATTGGAAAAGATGCCGTCGCGGCCGTAGCGGATCTCGTTGTCTTCCACCGCCGCTCCGGGCGCGTTCCAGACATAGACACCGTTGCCGCGGTCGTTCATCCGGGCAAGCCGCAGCCCCTCGATCCGGTTGCCCTTCACCAGAGCGTCCCGGGCGCCGTGGATGTCGACGCCGACGAGGTTCCCGCGGAGATCGTTGTCGAGCACCCGGGCGCGGACGGCTTTCTGGGTCAGCCTGACGCCCGCGTCGATCGGTTCGTGCGCGCGCCCCGAATTGACGATGGCAAGGGTACGGACCGTCACGTCGGGCGCGTCCACTGTGATGACGGAGCCGGTTCCGCCACCGTCGATCACCGCGCCAACCCGGCCCGTAAGTGTCAGCGGGTGGTCGATCACCACCGGGCCGGCATAGCGGCCCGGGGCGAGCACGATCTCGTCCCCCGCCGCGGCCAAGGCAAGGGCGCGCGACAGCGCGCCCTGTCCGGGCCCCACCTCGATCCGGCCGGCGTGCGCCGGACCGGCCAGGAGGATCAGCGAGAGGGCGAGACAGGCCGGTCGCATCAGCCGGCCCGCGGCTCGACGAACATCCGGCCCCGCATCTCCATGTGGAGCGCGTGGCAGAACCACTGGCAATAGTACCAGTAGACGCCCGGATTCGCCGCGGTGAAGGTGACCGAGGCGGTCGCCTGCGGCCCGATTTCCATTGCGACGCCGTGGTTATTCAGCGTGAAGCCGTGGGTCAGGTCGTCGATGTCGTCGAGATTGGTGACATAGACCGTCACCTCGTCGCCCTCGGTCACGGTGAAGCTCGAGAGCGAGAACTCCGGCGCCTGGCTCGACATGTAGACCCGGACCTTGTTGCCGTCCCGGATGACCGTGTCCTGGTAATCGTCGAGATCGACCCCGTCGGCCTCGGCCTGGGCACGGGCATCGGCCCACATCGGGTCGTTCCGGTCCCAGACCTGCCTGGGGTTCACCTTGGAGGCGTGGACGAAGATCGAGTCATGCGGTTCGGCAAAGGTCGCGCCGTCGTGCAGTAGCGTCAGCGTCGTGCCGTCGATCGCGAAGAGCTGTTCGTTTTCAGGCTTCAACGGCCCGACATTCAGGAACCGGTCCTTCGAGAACTTGTTCATCGACAGGTAGTATTTCGAATGCGCATCCAGGGTCTCGCCCTCGCAGGTCGAGTTGTGGCCGGGCTGGTAGTGGACATCCGTCTTCGACAGGATCGGGTCCACATCCTCGCCGTTGTAGGCCTTGATGGCGTTCTCGATGTTCCACATCACCACCTGGCTGTCGAGGAACAGCGTCGTGAAGCAATTCCCCTGCCCGTCGAAACAGGTATGGAGCGGGCCGAGGCCAAGCTCCGGCTCGGCCACCACGACCGAGCGCGGGTCGAGGCTGTCGTCTTCGAACAGCGCGTCGAACCTGGTGACATCGAGCACCGAGACCGTTGGCGAAAGCTTGCCCGCGACACAGAGATGCACCTTGTCAGGCGCCATGTTGATGCCGTGCGGCGAGTTCGGGATCGGCACGTAGCGGGTGTATTTCTTGTTCTGCCCCTTGCGGCCGTCGACCACCTTCACTCCGTTCAGCTCCACATAGTCGCCCTCGGCGATGCCCTTCTCGATCTCGGCGAGGTTGAAGATCACCACGTGGTCCATCTCGGCGGACATCATCTCGGGCAGGGTCATGCCCATTTCCGAGTTGTAGGAGGTCGAGAAGGCATATTTGCCCTCGTAGTCGGCATCGGTGTTGTCGAGATTGCCCGAAACCATCACCTGCCAGGCCACCTCCATCCTGTCCGCGTCGATGGCGGTGTAGAAGTTCACGTATTGCGACGGATCGTCGAGGACCTGGCCGTCATTGACCATCGGCACCTCGTCCTCGCCGTTAGCGAAGACGTAGTTGGTGCGCGGCCATTTCTGCGGCCTGAGCCCGTGGATCGCCTTGGCGTTCGGGATGTCGATGATCTTGTCGGGCTTCATCACGTCGCAGCGCACCCGGGCGACGCGGGTATTGGCCTTGTCGTTCATGAACAGGTAGCGCCCGTCGTATTTTCCTTCGGTGAAGGACATGTGGACGTGGTGCAGGTCGCCGTTGTCATGGACCTTCTTGCCCTGCGCCGCGAGGTAGTCGCGGGTCGCGGGCTGCATGTCCTGGGTCAGGATCTTCAGGCTTTCGTTGGTGATGCCCCAACCGGTCGCCGAGCAGCGGTTGAAGACCGGCACCCGCATCAGTTCGCGCATCGAGGGGACGCCGAGGATCCGCATCTCCCCGGTCTGGCCCGAGGACCAGAAGCCGTAATATTCGTCGAGCTCGCCGGGGGCCGGCATCGCGTGGGCCGCAGCCTGGGCGCCGGCGGGCCGGGCGCCGGCCGCCGTCAGCGCGGTGGTCCCGCCAAGAAGGCCGAGATGCGCGCCCGCGCCTCCCGCGAGTGCGGCCCCCGTTGCGGTGGCCCCAAGGAAGCCGCGGCGGCTCACGCCGTGTTTCGCCTTGTCAGTCATGACCGTTGGTCCTTTTCCCTATTGTGCGTTTGGATGATTGGTGAGCGTTGCGGCATCGCGCATCGGGCGGTCAGTGCTGCCGACCGCGGCACGGCGCTTCAACTGCCGGATAACCACCGGGCATTTCGCCTCGGACTGGTAGAGAACCTGGCAATGCAGGCAGTCATGGCATTCGTTGGGGTTGATCTCGCCGGTCGGATGGATCGCCTGGACCATGCACTCGTTGCCGCAGGTCTGGCACGGGCTGCCGCAGTCCTTGTAGCGTTTCAGCCAGTCGAACATCCGGAGCCGCGCCGGGATCGCCAGCGCCGCGCCCAGGGGGCAGAGGTAGCGGCAGTAGAACCGTTCCACGAAGAGCCCGGCAAGGATGAGCGCCGCCGCATAGGCCACGAACGGCCAGGCACGCACGAATTTCAACACGATCGCGGTCTTGAAGGGTTCGATCTCGGCGAGGTGCTCGGCTTGCTCGATGGAGGCGAGCGAGACGCCGAAGAGCCCGAGGAAGATCATGTACTTGACCGCCCAGAGCCGTTCGTGGAGCCCCCAGGGCACCGTGACCTGCGGCACGCGCAGAGCCCGGGCGATATGGTTCGTCAGTTCCTGCAGCGCGCCGAACGGGCACAGCCAGCCGCAATAGGCGCCCCGGCCCCAGAACAGCAGCGCCGCGGCGACCGAAAACCACAGGATGAAGGTGAGCGGATCCAGCAGGAAGGCCTGCCAGCTGAACCCGGTGGCGAGCGCCCCGAAGAGCGCCATGAGGTTCACGACAGAGAGCTGCGCATTGGCATGCCAGCCGAGGAACACGAGTGTCAGCGTGAGGAAGCCGTAGCGGAACCAGCGGGTGACGGGCTCGGAGCGGGTTAGCCGCATCTGGAAGAAGAAGGCGAGCGTCAGGACGGCGAGCATCGCGGCGAGAACGGCGATCTCGACCGTCTTGTCCTGCCAGATCCGCCGCCAGAGCTTCGATTGCGCCGTCTGCTCGTCTTCCGCCGCCGCCGCCACCACGGGCGCCGTCGCGACCGGGGCCGTCGCGCGCATGTATCGGGACGGGAGCTGATATCCGAGGTCGAAGGTGGTGAAGACCTTTTCGATCGCCGCCACCTCGCGCTGGACGAGGAGCTGAAGGTGAAACGGCCTGGTCGGATCGAAGCCCTGATCGGCGGGGATCCGGAAAATGTCGCGCTCGGTGAAGCCCGGTGCGCCTGCGGCGACCGGTCCCATCCGGCGGTGCATCCGGTCGCGGAACCGGACCGTCACATCGTCCTGGATCAGCACGATCCGGTCGAAGATGCCGCCCCGGACGTAGCCGGACCCCTTGAAGGAATAGAGCCCCCTTCCCAGCACGGCGATGGCATGGTCGCCCTCTCCCAACCAGTCCCGGAGGTTCCGGTTCTCTGCCGTGCCGAGAACCGCCTCGCCGATCCCCGGCACGCTGACCAGCGCGATTTCCATGTCGATGAAGGTGGCATCGGGCGGCCCGGCAAGGGCACGGGCCGCGGCGCGCGGATCGTCCACGTCTTCGAAGGCCGCATTCACCTGGCCCACATCCAGAGAGAGCCTCCGGACGGTGCCGTCGCCCTCCATCGCCATCCAGGTATCGGGCGCGGCGATGTCGGGATCGACGTCGAACGCGGGGCGGGACGCGGTCTCGGCCGCCAGCCCGCCAAGCCCCAACGCCCGCGCGACCTTGAGGCCCGCGCGCACGATGCTGTCGTCGATCACCATCACCGTCACGGTGGCGCCCGAGATGATGTCGAGATCGTGCGACGCCCCGCGCTCCTTTGCCTCCGCCACGAGGTCGAGCCCGCGATAGCCCTCGGCCATCGCCTTGATCTTGCTGTCGGGGATGCCGATCAGGACGATCGGCTCCGAATGCTTGACGAGGCGCACTCCCATGATCCGGGCATCCGGGCCGACGGCCACCATCGTGTGGATCGGCTTGCCCGAGTAGCCCGTCGTGCCGACGAAGTCGGAGGTCACGAAGACCTGGCCGATTTCGCTGCCGTCTTTCAGGATCGGCGCGACCGGCATGTCGTCGCGCATTGGACCGTAGCCGTCGGCCCCGGCAACAAGCTCGGCTGCGGGCACATCGCCCAGGTAGCGGGCAAGTACCGAGTCCTGCGCCTGAGCGAGACCGGCCCGCGCCGCGCAGACGGCGATCAGGAGCAGCGTCAGGGCAAGGAGGCGGACGAGGCCGGGAGGACACGATGTCGCGTTCATGCGGCGGAGGCTATTGCGTTCGCGCGCTCCGATATTTGTCTCCGGACAACCTTCCGCGAGAGAATTCGCAACGTCGGGCGGCGCTGCGGCTTTCCGCGCCCGGCCGCATGGCGAGTTTGCGCTCGCACAAAGTCGGTCGCAGCGGAGAGGCTAAGAATGCCGGCGGACGGAGATGGGGAAATTCCGGTTCTGACCATGTGACCTTCCGTATTCGCGCGCATCGCGCGCGAGGCGCGAAACTTGCCCATCCGGCCGGAAAACCTCGTCGCGGGAGAACCTGTTTCGACGCCATGACACTGCTCGCTCGCCACAGGGATATTGCGCGGTCGTCCGTCCTCCTGGCCTCGGTCTCCGACGAGATTGCGGAACGGTTGTTTTCCTGCGCCCGGGTCTGCACGTTCCCGCGTGGTGCGACGATCTTCCTGCAGGGCGAGTCGGTCGCCTCCGTGTTCATCGTTCTCGACGGATGGGTGAAGCTCTACCGCACGACACGCAACGGCGCCGAGGCCGTGGTTGGCGTCCACACACGTGGAAGCAGCTTCGGCGAGGCCATGGTCTTTCAGAAAACGCACTATCCTGTGGCGGCGGAGGCGGCCACCGCCTGCAAGCTCATGATTCTCGACCGGGTCAGCATCCAGCGATGGACGCGGCAGGAACCGGAGCTTGTCTTTGCCCTGCTGTCGTCGTCCTATTCTCACATGCGAACGCTCATTGCCCAGATCGAACAGCTGAAGGCCAAGACCGGCGCTCAGCGTCTGGCGGCCTTCCTTCTCGAGCTCTGTCCCCGCGACGACGGCGCCTGCACCGTGACCCTTCCGTACGAAAAGGCGCTCATCGCCGGGCGTCTCGGCCTGAAGCCGGAAAGCCTTTCCCGCGCCTTCGCCCGCCTCAGGTCCGCGGGAGTCACGGTGCATCACAGCAACGCCGCAATCGCCGACATTGCCAAGTTGCGCCGCTTTGCCGAGGACGATCGCGCCGAAATGTGGAGCCGGGCGCTGTGAGCCGGCTGGACGCCGCCATCGCGGAGATAGATGCCGCCAACGGCGTTGATCCGACGCTTGAGGACGGCCGCCCGGCAGCGCTCCTCTATGGCGAGCGGATGAGTGCCGAACTCGACCGGCTCTTTCCGGGCGCCGCGGACCCGTTGCGGATCGCCGCGCGGGGCCAGCATGTCGAGCGCTGGAAGCTGCCCCGGAGTGCCTATCCCGAAGGCAAGGCCGGCTATCTAGCCTGGCGCCGCGACCAGGCGCGACGTCACGCGCGGCGGGTCGGCGGGATCATGGCGGTGGCGGGCTACGGGCCCGAGGAAATCGCCCGCACCGAGGCGATGCTCCGCAAGGAGGGGATCAAGCGCGACCCGGAGGTGCAGGCGCTCGAGGACGTGATCTGCTTCGTGTTCCTGCGCTGGTATTTCCCGGGATTCGCCGCGGACCGCCCGGCCGAGCAGCTTCTCGGCATCGTCGGCAAGACGGCGCGGAAGATGTCGGCCGACGCCCGTGCCCGGGCGCTCGAGGAGTTCGACCTGCCTGCGCAGTTCGCGGCGCTGTTCCGCGATCAGGACGGCGCCGAGGCGAGGTAGAGCACGAGAAGACCCGCGCAATACAGGCCGAGCACGATCTCGAAACCACGCCGCCAGAACGGTGCCGCGGCGAGGCCGAGATAGCGGGCGAGGATCACCCGCGCCTTCGCCCAGGAAAGCGCGAGGATCGCCGCTCCGGCCGCCAGCTCCGCGGGGCCGCCGAGGACGCCTTGCGACAGGGCCGCCGCGATGAGCGTGGATCCGGCACTGAGCGCGAGAAGCGTCAGCCAGGCGCGGGACAGGGGATCTCCTTGTGTCATCGCAGGAGATAGATGACGGGGAACAAGAGGACCCAGACCAGATCCACCATGTGCCAGAAGGCGGCCCCGGCCTCGACGGTCCGGAGGTCCGGGCGCAGGCCGACAAGGGCGAGGATCACGATACCCGCGACGACATGCGCGGCGTGGAAGCCGGTCAGAAGGTAGTAGAAGGTGAAGAACGGCCCGGTCTCGATGCCGATGCCGGCGGCGGCATTGCCGGCATACTCCATCGCCTTGATGCAGAGGAACAGCACCCCCATAACCGCCGCCGCCGCGAGCCAGCACCGGGTGCCGGCAGTGCGGCGCGCTCCGGCGGCCTGAACCGCGCGCGCGGCGCAGAGCCCGGATGTCACGAGGACGAGCGTGTTCACCCCCGCCGCCGTCCGGTGAAGCTGATCCTGCGCGACGGCGAAGCCCGATGGATCGCCGGCCCGGACCGCGAGGAAGGCCGCGAGCCCGGCGCCGAACACGAGGAGTTCGGAGACGATCAGCACCCACATCATCAGGTCGCCCGGCAGTTGCTCGAACGGGTGCGGGTCGGCCGGTCCGGTCATGCGCCGGTCAGGTGGCGGTAGATTTCGGGCAGGGCCTGGGTCAGGCGGTCGGGATGCGGGATCACCGTGTGGCCCGATTGGCCGAAGATGCGGGCGAACTGGGCGCGGGCGGTCCGGTCGACCGTGATGCCGTGCACCGCATGTCCGGCGCGGCGGGCTTCGGCGACCGCCTTGCGGCTGTCCTCGACGCCGTGGCGGCCCTCGTAGTGGTCGAGATCGTTCGGCTTGCCGTCGGTGATGACGAGAAGGAGCCGGCGTTTTCGCGCGCAGGCCGCGAGTTCGGCCGAGACATGCCGGATCGCGGTGCCGAGCCGGGTGTAGTGTCCGGGCCTCAGCGCGGCGATGCGGGCCTCGACGACAGGGCCCATCGGCTCGGCGAATTCCTTGCAGCCCAGCACGAAGACCCGGTTGCGGCGCAGCGAGGAGAACGCCCGGATCGACACCTCGTCGCCGCAGGCGTCGAGCCCCCAGGCGAGCGCGGCGAGGGTCTCGCGCTCGATCTCGATCACCGTGCGGCCGGACTGCCCGTCCACCGCGCTCTCGGTGGAACGGGAGACGTCGAGCAGTATCGAGACCGCGAGATCGCGGGAGACCGGGCGGGACTGGCGCCAGATCCGGTCGGTGGCGGCGCCGTTCGCCCGGAGTTCCACGCGGGAGCGCACGGCGGCCTCGATGTCGAGCTCGTCGCCCTCGCGATGGCCGGCGGTGGAGACCCGGCCCGGGCGCAAAGCCTCGAACTGGCGGCGGACCGCGGCAATCCTGCGGCGGGCGCGGGGCTCGTCGCGCCAGGGAAGGGCCTCGCCCTCGGGTGCGACCGTGCTGGCGAGCACCCTTGCGTGACCCGGCAGGTAGGCGCCGCGGCGCGCCTCCCATTCCGGGTAGAGATGCGCGCCCGACAGGGCCTCGCGGTCGGCCTCCTCGGGCGAGAGATCGAGGTGCAGCTTGAGCCGCGTTGCGGGCGCCTTCGAGACCTGCCCGAGCCCGATCTCGTCCTGGTCCTCGGCGGCCTTCTTCGCGTCCTCGCTGTCGTCGTCCTCGATCCGGCGGTTCAGGTTCAGGAATTCCGCCCAGCTCAGGATCGCCTCGAACTTGTGGAGGATGAAGCTGTCCTTGCGCTCGGCCTGGTCGGATTTTTGGCGGCGCGCGCGGAGCGCCTTTTCCTCGCCGGTCTCTTCCGGCGGCCCCTCCGTTGTGCGGGTCTCGACCTCGGTCGGAGCGGAAAGCACGGCCTGCCGCAGATCGGGCCAGAGCGGCACCGGGCGGACGCGGCGATAGGATCGGGGGGCCGGGGGACATTCGCCTCGGCCGAGACGTTCGGCGAGCGGTGACAAGGGCGCCGGATCGCCCAAGGCCTTGCGGACAAGCGCCTCGACCGCGGCTTCCGTTGCAGGGAGGGCCGTGCGCGGGCGCAGGGCGAGGAGGGCAGCGCAAAGATCGGCATAGAGCGGCGCGAGGCCCGGCGCCTCTTCCAGTGTCGCCGCGACGGTCTCCCGCGCCTCCCGGAGGCCGGCGAGATCCTTCGCGAGCGGATCGGCGGGATGGACCGAGACGGGCCGCGCATTGGCCGATGCGGCGGCGAGCCAGAGATAGAGCGCGGCATTCGCCTCGCGGGCGGGAAACACCGCGAGTGTGGCCGGCAGGCGCAGCGCGCCTTCGTCGAGCGAGGCGCGCGGGCAGGTTTCGGCATCGGTTCCGAGGCGCCGGCGCAGCGAAAGCCGGTGATGGCTCCGCTCGTCCGCGACGGCACGGATCTCGACGGAGGGGTCGCCCCCGAGAGCCCGGAAGAACACGGCAAGCCGCCCGGCGATGCCGGCGAGCGCGACGCAGGCCTCCTCGTGCCGCTCCGGCGCGTCGAAGCCGCGCGCCAGCCGATGCCAGATCTTGCCGACGGTTTCCTCGGGTTCCCAGGGCTCGAAACCGATCCCGCCAGACATGGCCGCTATCCGTAGATCGCGGTCACGAGGTCCAGAAGCCCGCTTTTCACATCCGCGTCGTCGGTCAGCGGCTCGATCATTGCGGCCTCGATGGCGCGATCGACCGGCATTCCGTCGGCAATGAGCGTCGCGGCATAGACGACGAGCCGGGTGGAGACACCTTCCTCGATGTCCTGCCCCTTGAGCGCGCGCAGTTTTCCTGCAAGGCGCACGAGCGGCTTCACCCTGTCTTCGGGGAGCCCGCTCTCCTGCACGACCACGGGAATTTCGTGCTCCGGGCTCGGGAAGTCGAACTCGATTGCGAGGAACCGCTGCCGCGTCGATGGCTTCAGGGTCTTCAGGATGTTCTGGTAGCCCGGGTTGTAGGAGGCCACGAGCATGAAGCCGGGCGCGGCATGAAGCTCCTCGCCGGTCCGGTCGATCGGCAGGATCCGGCGGTCGTCGGTCAGGGGATGCAGCACCACCGTCACGTCCTTCCGGGCCTCCACCACCTCGTCGAGATAGCAGATCGCCCCTTCCCGCACCGCGCGGGTCAGCGGACCGTCGACCCAGACCGTCTCGCCGCCCTTGAGGAGATAACGGCCAATCAGGTCGGCGGCCGAGAGATCGTCATGGCAGGCGACCGTGTAGAGCGGCCGCCCGAGCCGCGTGGCCATATGGGCGACGAAGCGGGTCTTGCCGCAGCCGGTGGGCCCCTTCAGGAGGACCGGCAGCGCGTTCGCATGGGCTGCCGCGAAGATGTCGCATTCGTGCCCCTGCGGAATGTAGAAGGGGACCTCGGCCACTCCCTTCTCCGGATCGTGCATCGCGTTCATCTATTCCGCCGCGACGCCCCGCTCGGCGTCGAGACGGGATTGTTCTGCAGGACCCGGGTCGATCACCTCGCGACGGGGCGCGAGGATCGCGTAGATGAAGAGGAACGCCCCGAGGACCACCGCCACACCGGCCCCGAACCGCATCGCATAGAACACCCAGAGCTGTTCCTGGACCTCCATATACGGCATCCCCATCACCCTTTGCAGGTGGGTCTGCACGGTGCCCGCGAAGGTCAGCGTGAAGGTCATGAAGGCCATGCCGCCCGACATCAGCCAGAACGCGGCCATGTTCAGCACCTGGTTGTAAGGGTCGCGGCCTTTCAGGATCGGCATCGCGTAGCTGAAGATCGCGAGGTTGAGGGAGACGTAGGCGCCGAAGAAGGCGAGATGCCCGTGCGCGGCGGTGATCTGCGTGCCGTGGGTGTAGAAGTTCACGCCGTGGAGCGTGTGGAGGAAGCCCCAGACCCCGGCGCCGAAAAAGGCGAGCGTTGCGCAGCCCAAGGACCAGAGGAGCGCGGCCTTGTTCGGATGGTCGCGACGGCCCTTCCAGACCATGACGAAGGCGAAGCTCATCATCGCGAAGAACGGCACCACCTCGAGCGAGGAGAAGATCGAACCGATCCACTGCCAGTAGCCCGGCGTGCCGATCCAGTAGTAATGGTGCCCGGTGCCGAGGATGCCGGAGAACAGCGCCAGCGCGACGATGACGTAGAGCCATTTCTCCACCACCTCGCGGTCGACGCCGGTGAGCTTGAGCATCAGGTAGGCGAGGATCGACGCCATGATCAGCTCCCACACGCCTTCGACCCAGAGATGCACGACATACCACCAGTACTGCTTGTCTAGGCTCAGGTTCGCCGGGTTGTAAAAGGCGAAGAGGAACAGGAGCGCGAGCCCCCAGAGCCCGAGAAGCAGGACGTTGGTGATCGCGGTCTTGCGGCCCTTGAGCACCGTCAGGGTGACGTTGAAGAGGAAGATCAGCGCGGCCACGACGATCCCGAGCTTGACCCAGAGCGGTTGTTCGAGGAACTCGCGGCCCTCCTTGCCGAAGAGAAGGTTCCCCTCGAAGAGGTTGAAGAGATAGGTCACCACGGCCCCGGCCGTGCCGAGGATCAGGATCGCGAGTTGGAGATAGGCGAGCGTCGGCGAATGGATCTCGCGCTCGGCCTCCTCGGGAAGGAGGAAATAGGCCGCGCCCATGAAGCCTGTGATCAGCCAGACGATCAGGCTGTTCGAGTGCAGCATCCGGCCGATGTTGAAGGGCAGGATCTCGGACAGGAAGTTCGGCTGCACGTAGATCCAGCCGATCACCAGCCCCATCGTCACCTGCACGGCGAAGAGCGCCAGTGCCGTGTAGAAATAGGCGAGCGCGATCTTCTGTGTCTGGTATCTCATCTCGGGTCTCCTTCGCGCCTGAGGCGACGTCTCGATATGCCTTTCAGCCCGCGTCGTTCGGCGGCCAGCCCTGGGTGTCGATGGTGCCGACCCAGAGGAGGAAATCGGCGAGCTGCCGGTACTCCGCGTCGGTGAGGTTGAACTGCGGCATCTGCCGGCGGCCCTCGATCCCGGAGGGCATCGAGTCCATCCAGCCTTTCAGAACCTCCATCGCCGCCTCGGGGTCGTCCTGCACGCCCCAGCGCCGCATCACGTTGCCGACCTCGGGTGCGAAATAGGCGCCCTCCCCGAGGATCGTGTGGCAGTTTATGCAGGCCTTCCGTTCCCAGATGCGTTTGCCCGCCGCCACGCTGTCGGTGAGCGTCGCGGCGTCGGTCGATGTGTTGACGATGTAACCGTGGCTCTGGAAGGACAGGCCAAGGAAGATCAGGATGAAGAACAGCGAGCCGCCATAAAATATGTTGCGCGCCATGCCCTTGGTCATGACATCCCGCATCGCGCTCTCCCCGGGTCAGTTTCCGTTGCGCCGAGAAAAGCCTCTGGCGGGGCGAGTTGCCTTAACCAAAGTCAAGCGCCCTTAGAGAAGCGCTTCGAGCCGCGCTTCGGGAAAGGCCGCCAGGGCGGAGGCGATGGCCCGCCGGTCCATCAGGCAGAACGCCGTCGAGAGCGCGTCGGCCAGCGCGGCGCGGGTGGCCGAGACCGAGGCGAGGCGCCAAAGCGCCTCCCTGCCGTCGGGGGCGAGGATATGCGGGCGGGTGCCGTCCGGCCCGATCCGGGTTCCCATCGGCGCGGAGGTGGCAAGCGCCCTGTCGGTCAGGTCGAGCCGCGACACCTGGGTACCGTCGGGAAGGGCCACGGCGGCGCGCCAGGGGCCGCCAGCAGGCCGTCTGCCCAGCGCGACGACCTCTCCGATATCGACGAGCACATCGCCGAAGCCGTGCGCCCTCAGTAGCGCGGCGATCCGGTCGGTGGCCCATCCTTGGGCGATGCCGTTCATGGTCAGCGCCATGCCGGGGCGGGCGAGGCGGATCTCGTCCTCGGCGATCCGGACGCCGTCCCAGCCGACGAGCGCGCGCGCCCGCCCGGTGTCGCCACCGGATGCCACGGCACGCCAATAGGGCTGGATCGTCGGGTCGAACATGCCACCGGTCGCGCCGTTTACCGCGCCGGCGACGTGAAACAGGTCGAGAATGTCAGCACCGGGCCGGGCCAGCCGGCCATCGCGATTGAGCCGCACTAGCGCCGAGTCGCGATGCAGCGAGAATTGCGCCTCGACCGTGGCCAGCACGCGTTCGACGGAGGCGAAGATCCGGCGCGCCTCGGCGGGCTCCGCACCGACAAGGACGACCCGCGCCGAGGCGCCGAGCGCCCTGCCCCGCCATTCGGGCGCGGGCGCGGCAAGGGCGGCGCGGGGGGCCGAGAGCGCGGCGGCGGCGACGGTCAGGAAGCGGCGGCGGCTTGGCATGGGTCTACTCCCCGGCCTCGGGCGCGGCGCGCGGGCCCCAGAACACGGGCCAGAGCGCGGCGAGATAGAGCGTGAAGGCAAGACACCAGGCTAGGCCCGCCGCGATGCTTGCCGCGAGATACCAGGTGCTGCCGGCGGTGCCGGCCGAATAGCGCAGGATCGCCGCCACGGCGATCAGCCCGTATCCGGCCGCGACCGGCGCCGGCGCGCTGAGAGGTCGGCCGCTATGGCCGAGCGTCGCCCGGCTCGCGACCGCGAGGATCATGCCGCCGACCGCGCCGATGCCCATCAGGTGCAGGGCCCCGACCTCGCTGCCGAGGCCCAGCCAGGCGAGGCCGAGCGCCACGTAGCCCAGCGTCAGGAATCCGAAGGCGAGATGGAGCGCCCAGAGCAGCGGGTCGCCGAGCACCAGCCGCGTGCGCCAGCCGGCAAGCCGCACGGCCTGCGCGAGGCCCGCCGCGAGTGCGAGGAGGCCGGCCAGCGGCTCCGGCAGGCCGATCAGCACAGAAAGCGCCGTCGCAATGGCCAGGGCGATCCCGGCGATGTCGAGGCGCGGGCGGCTCAGGGGAAGGCGGCCGGTCTCCCCGCGCCGCATCAGCGCGTTGCGGGTGAAGGCCGGCGCGACGCGTCCGCCGAGCACCGCGATCATCGCCGCCGCGCCGAGGAGCCCGAGGCGCAACCCGCGCCCGGCCGTCGGGGCGCCGCCTGCCCAGTCGAGATGCATCAGGAGGTTTCCCGCCCAGACCAAGCTTAGAAGCGCGAGAAACATGAGGTTCTGTGGCTTCGGGCGCTTCACGAGCTGGGTTGCGATCTTGGCGCCGAGGACGGGGAGGAAGCCGAGGTCGAGCACGGCGACGAGAGCCAGGGGCAAATCGCCCGAAAACCAGAGCGCCAGCCGTCCGGCGAGCCAGACCCCGGCCGCGGCGGCGATGAAGGCATGCCGCGCCGCCCGTGCGCCGGTCCAGTTCGGAACCGCGGTGAGGAAGAACCCGCCGAACGCCGCCTCGGGAAAGCCGAAGACCATCTCGTGTGCGTGCCAGAGCGGAAGCGGCATCGCGGGGGCCGGGACGCCGATCGCGCCCGCGAGCCAGAGGGTCCAGACAAGGATCGCGATCAGCGCCCATAGCCCGGTGGCCAGAAAGAACACCCGGTAACCTTCGCCGAAGAGCCGCTTCACCGCCCCTGTCATGCGGCGCCCTCCGTGGCCGGGGCGCCGCCCCGCGCCCGGCGCTTGAGGACGATGCAGGCGCCCGGATCGTGGTAGATCACCTGGCAGCGCAGGCAGAGCACGCATTCGTTGGGATTGATCCGGCCCAGCGGGTCGATGGCGCCGACCGTGCATTTCGTTTCGCAGAGCCGGCATTCCCGCCCGCATTGCGGCCGCCGCTCGAGCCAGTCGAAGATCTTCAGCTTCGCGGGGATCGCCAGCCCGGCGCCGAGCGGGCAGAGATAGCGGCAATAGAACCGCTCGACGAAGAGACCCGCCGCGAGAACCGCGACCGCGAAGAGGACGAAGGGCCAAGCGCGCAGGAAGCGGAGCGAGATCGCGGTCTTGAAGGGTTCGGCCTCGGCGAGGACGAGCGCGTCGTGCATCGAGTAGAACGACAGCGCGAGGATCGCGACGAAGAGCGTGTACTTGATGACCCAGAGCCGTTCGTGGAGCGCGTGCGGGATCGGCAGCTGCCTCAGCCCGGCCCGCTGCGCGGCGACGTTCAATAGCTCCTGCAGCGCGCCGAACGGGCAGAGCCAGCCGCAATAGACGCCACGGCCCCAGAACAGGAGGCCGAGCGCGACGAAACACCACAGCACGAAGATCACCGGTGCAACGAGGAAGGTCTCCCAGCGGAACCCGGTCAGGAGCGAATGCAGGAAGGCCACCACCTGGACCACGGAAAGCTGGCCGTTCAGCCCCCAGCCGAGCACGAAGAGCGTCACCGTCAGGTAGCCCAGCCGCCCCGCCCGCCAGAGCGCCGGCCGGCGCACGAAGCTCTGCTGGAAGAACAGGATCGCCGTCAGCGCGAGGAGCATCAGTGCGACCGCCGCGACCTCGGCCCGGCCGGCGTCCCAGGCCGAACGCCAGAGCGGTTCTGGCTCGGGCGGGTCGATGCGGAAGCGGTCCGGCAGGCGGTACTCCGCCGCGATCGTCGTTGCCACCATGCCGCCCGCAGCCGCCGGCCGCGTGGCGGTGACCTCGATGCGGAACGGCCCGGTCGGGTCGAGGCCCTGGCCCGGCAGGCGGAACAGGCTGACCTCCTTCGCATCGGGCGCCCCGGCGATCTCCAGGCGGCGAACGAACAGGTAATCCTCCGCGCGCGGACGGATCCGGGTCTCGCCCTGTACGATTGCGATCCTGTCGAAGACTCCGCTGCGTTTCCACGCCGTGCCGCGATGCGAGTGCAGCCCGGACGAGATCACCGCGAGCAGGGTCTCCCCCGGTCCGAGCGCGCCCATGGCCTCGGTGTAGCGCTGCTGACCCAGGAGATTCCGCCCGACGGTGGGCGGTTCGATCAGGCCGGCGTAGAGATCGAGGAAGGCACCGTCGCCCTCCGGCACGGGAACCTTCGCGCCTTCCAGGGCCGCGGCGGCCTCGGTGAGGCTCACCCGGACATGAGCGAGCGCCCCCATCGCGAGGAGCGCGTCGAAATCCGCCGGCGCGTAGCCCAGCCGGTCGACCCCGCCGCCCGCGACGAGACCGCGCCCGATGGCGAGGGTGCGGGCGGTTCGCAGGATGCCGTCGCGGATCACGCCGGTGGAGACGGTGGCCCGCGAGATCACGTCGGGCAGGTCGGCGGCAGGCTTCAGGATCTCCGCACGGGATACCGAGAGATCGGCGCCGCGGAACCCGTCGACATAGGCCGCGATATCGGCGTCCGAGATCCCGAGCGTCAGCACCGGTTCGTCGTGGCGCATCAGCCGGGCGCCGGAGACATGGGCGTCGGGCGCCACCGCGACGAGAACGTCTAAGGGCCGCCCGGAATACCCGACCGACCCGGAGATTTCCCAGGTCGAGCCGATGTAGCCCAGGATCCTGCCGTCGGCTTCCGCGGTCCAGCCGGGAACGCCCCCGCCATCCTCGCGGGTGACGACCACGGGACCGGAGGCCCCGAAGAGTTCTGCTGCCAGTTCACTGTCCGGATTGGATGGCGAGAACGCCGCGTCACCGATGTCGGCGGCGGCCGAACCGGAGCGGAGGACCAGAAGCAGGGCAATGACCGGTCCTGATCTGCGGAAGAAATGCATTGCGCGGCCTGTTCCGGGATCGAGGAGACCCTGCGCCGGCGGTCGCGCCGGAGCATTGACGAAAGTCAAGGATCGGCGCCTTGGCCCGCGCCACGCTCCCTCGCGAGTCACAGCCGTTGAAGAGAGAGAGGCACGCAATGACGACGAGAACCGGACTTCTCAGACGTTCCGCCCTGGCGAAGGCGTCGCTTGCGCTGCTGCTTGGCGCCGGAGTGGCCCTCGCGCAGGACAAGCCCGCCGATCATGGCGACACGCCGGCCGCCGAATACGTGCCGTCGATGACCACGCTGGCCGAGATCCATGTCGAGCTGCCGGGCCGCAAGGCCGACGATCCGGTAATGACGGCGGACGAATACAACATCGCCAACAAGATCTACTTCGAGCGCTGCGCCGGCTGCCATGGCGTGCTGCGCAAGGGCGCGACCGGCAAGCCGCTGACCCCGGATATCACCCGGGACCTCGGCTATGACTACCTTCAGAGCTTCATCACCTACGGCTCGCCCGCGGGGATGCCCAACTGGGGCAGCTCCGGCCAGCTCACCGAAGACGAAGTCGACATCATGGCGCGCTACATCCTGCTCGACCCGGCGGCGCCGCCGGAATTCGGGATGCCCGAGATGCGTGCGAGCTGGAAGGTGCTGATCGCGCCCGAGGACCGGCCGACCGCGAAGATGAACGACATCGACATCGACAACCTGATGTCGGTGACGTTGCGGGATTCCGGCCAGATCGCCCTGATCGACGGCGGAACCTACGAGATCCACGCGGTGATCGACACGGGCTATGCCGTTCATATCAGTCGGATTTCAGCCTCGGGCCGCTACCTCTTCGTGATCGGCCGCGACGCGCTCGTCAACATGATCGACCTCTGGATGGAGACGCCCGCCACGGTGGCGCAGATCAAGGTCGGCACCGAGGCGCGGTCGATCGAGACCTCCAAGTTCGAGGGGTTCGAGGACAAGTATGCCATCGCCGGGAGCTACTGGCCGCCGCAATACGTGATCATGGACGGCAACACGCTGGAGCCGCTCAAGATCGAGTCGACCCGCGGCATGGTTTATGACGAGCAGATCTACCATCCCGAGCCGCGGGTGGCCTCGATCGTGGCTTCGCATTTCAATCCGGAGTTCATCGTCAACGTCAAGGAGACCGGCAAGATCCTTCTTATCGACTACTCGGATATCCGGAACCTGAAGGTGACCGAGATCGAGGCGGAGCGGTTCCTGCACGATGGCGGATTCGACAGCACCCATCGCTATTTCCTCGTCGCGGCCAACGCGCGCGGCAAGGTCGCGGTGGTGGACACCAAGGAGGGGGAACTGACCGCGCTGATCGAAACCGGTGGCCAGACGCCGCATCCGGGCCGGGGCGCCAATTTCGTGCATCCGGACTACGGGCCGGTCTGGGCGACCTCGCATCTGGGCGACGACACGGTGGCGCTGATCGGAACCGATCCCGAGGGCCATCCGGACGAGGCCTGGAAGCTCGTTCAGGACTTCTACGCCCTGGGCGGCGGGTCGCTGTTCATCAAGACCCATCCGAACTCGACGCATCTCTATGTCGACGCGCCGCTCAACCCGGACGCGGAGACCTCGGCCTCGGTGGCGGTGTTCGACATCGACAAGATGAAGGCGGGCGAAGAGCCCGAATACACTGCGCTCCCGATCGGCGAATGGGCCGGGATCGCCGAAGGCCAGCCGCGCGTGGTGCAGCCCGAATTCAACAAGGAGGGCACCGAGGTCTGGTTCTCGGTCTGGAACGCCAAGGACAAGGAATCGGCGATCGTCGTGGTGGACGACAAGACGCTGGAGTTGAAGACGGTGATCAAGGACCCGCGCCTGATCACGCCGACCGGCAAGTTCAACGTCTACAACACGCGCAGCGACGTCTATTGAGCTTCGCTCGCCCGGGTAGCGCCCTCGCCCTGCCTGGGCCTCATTTGCTGGAGGGCATATGAGAGATCTCGCTCACGGGCAGGTGTGGCTGATCGGCGCCGGGCCGGGCGATCCGGAGCTCCTGACCGTGCGGGCCCATCGGCTGCTTCTGGAGGCGGAGGTGGTCGTCCACGACCGCCTGGTCTCGCCAGAGATCCTCGCCCTGGCTCCTTCGGGCACGCGGCTGATCGACGTCGGCAAGAGCACCGGACGTCATCCGCTTCCCCAGGTGGAGATCAACCGGCTTCTCATTGCGCTTGCCCGCGAGGGTCTACGGGTCGCCCGGCTCAAGGGCGGCGATCCGATGATCTTCGGCCGTGGCGGCGAGGAGGTCGCCGCGCTCGCCGCGGAGGGCATTTCCGTCTGCGTCGTGCCCGGCATCACCTCGGCCCAGGGCGCCGCCGCCGTGGCCGGATTTCCTCTCACCCAGCGGGGCGTGGCGACCGGACTGCGCTACGTCACCGGCCACCGCGCCGCGGACGCGACGCTGGCGCTCGACTGGGACGGGCTTGCCGACCCGGAAACCACGCTGGCGATCTACATGGGCGCGGCGAACATCGCCGAGGCCGCCCGGGAACTCCTGGGGCGCGGCCTCTCGCCGGATCTGCCGGTTCTCGCCATCGCCTCGGCGACCACGCCCCGGGAACGGCGGCTCGTCTCGACGCTGGGCCGGATCGCCGGGGATTTCGCCAAGGCACGGCTGGATGCGCCGGTTCTTTTCGTGCTGGGCCATGTCGTCTCGCTGGCGCTTCCGGTGGCGGAGGCCGAGGGCATCCTCGCGGCCTGCGGAGCTGGGCATGCTTAGGGTGCTGCTCTCCTGCCTGGCGGCCGGGTGCCTTTTCGCGACGGCGGCCCACGCCGCCGCCGGCGACCTTCCGGCCGAGCGGGCCACCGAACTCAGAAATCTCGTCGCGCAGGATTGCGGTTCCTGCCACGGGCTGACCCGCCGGGGCGGGCTCGGCGCGCCTTTGACCGCGGAGGCGCTGACCGGGCGCGACGCGGACGCCATCGCCGGGGTGATCCTCGACGGCGTGCCCGGCACCGCGATGCCACCCTGGCGCCCGCTGATGAGCGAAACCGAGGCGCGGTGGATCGCAGATTACCTGCTTGCGGGGACCGGGCGATGAGACGGCGTGACGCCTTCGCCGCCCTCGCCGGCGCGGGACTCGCCGCGCTTCCCGTCCAGGCCGGTGATGCCGCGCCGTGCCGGGCCACGGGCGGGCTCGGTCTGGTGGTCGAACGCACGCAGGGCACGCTTCTCCTCGTCGATCGCATCGCCCGGCAGGCGGCGGGCCGCATCGAGGGGCTCGGCGATCTGTCGCACGCCAGCCTCGTCTATTCGCCGGACGAACGCTTCGCCTATGTCTTCGGGCGCGATGGCGGACTTTCGAAAGTCGACATCCTGCGCGGCACGGTCGCGGCGCGCGTTCTACAGGCCGGCAATTCCATCGGCGGCGCGATCTCCGACGACGGGCGGCTGATCGCGGTGTCGAATTACGAGCCGGGCGGAGTGCGGGTGTTCGACGCCGACAGCCTCGCGCCGGTCGCCGATATCCCGACCGGCTCGAAGACGGTGGGCCTCGTGGACGCGCCCGGGCGCCGGTTCGTGTTCTCGCTCTGGGACAAGGGCGAGACCTGGATCGCCGATTTCTCCACGCCGGAACCGGACCTGACCAAGTTCCCGGGTATCGGCAGGAACCCCTATGACGCGCTGATCACCTGCGATGGGCGGACCTATATCGTCGGCCTCTTCGGAGAGGACGGGCTGACCGCCTTCGACCTCTGGGCCGATCCGCCCGTGCCACGCCGGATCCTGCCGCACTACGGCCGGGGCCTCGAGGACCTGCCGGTCTACAAGATGCCGCATCTGGAGGGCTGGGCGCTGGCAGGCGAGCAATTCGTGCTGCCAGCGGTCGGCCATCACCAGGTACTCTGGGTCGACGCGAGCAGCCTCGAGGAGGTGGCACGCACCGACACCTACGGCCAGCCGGTCTTCGCCATGGCGCGCCCCGGCGGGCGGCAGGTCTGGGTCAATTTCGCGCATCCGCTGAACGGCAGGATTCAGGTGATCGACAGTCTGAGCCACGCGGTCATCCGCGAACTGAACCCCGGTCCGGCGGTTCTGCACATGGAATTCGCCCCGCGCGGCGCCGAGGTCTGGGTGTCGGTGCGCGATGCAGGGAAAGTCGTGGTCTATGACACGGGCAGCTTCGAAGTGCTTGCGGAGATCGCCGCCCAGGACCCCTCGGGCATCTTCTTCACCGACCGCGCGCACCGGACGGGGCTCTGAGATGGGCGTCGCACTGACCGAGTTCGATACGCATCTCCTCGACCGCTGGCAGCGCGACCTTCCGCTCGTGCCCCGCCCCTTCGCTGCTATGGCGGCAGCGCTCGGCTGCGAAGAAGCAGAGGTGATCGCCCGGCTGAAGGCGCTGCGCGCGGCGGGTGCCGTCGCGCGCGTGGGGGCCACCTGCCGCCCGAACACGATCGGCGCCTCGACGCTCGCGGCCCTCGCGGTTCCGGACTGGGACACGGAGCGCGTCGGCGAGCTCGTCAGCCGCGAAAAGGGCGTCAACCACGCCTACCTGCGCGAGCACGCCTGGAACCTCTGGTTCGTCGCCACCGCCGCCGACCGGCGCGAGCTTACGGCGCTGCTCGGCCGGATCGGGGACCGGACCGGGCTACCGCTGGTCGACCTGCCCCTGCTCCGGCCCTACAACATCGACCTCGGGTTCCCGCTGCACGGCATTCCGGATCGCACTCCCGAGCATGTCGAGCCGGACCGTTCGGTTCTCTGTGAGGACGATCGCCCGCTCATTCAGGCGCTTTCCACGGGGCTGGCCCTCAAACCCAGGCCGTTCGCGGCCCTGGCGCTGAGCCTCGGGCGGGACGAGGCCGGCGTGATCGCGCGCATCGACCGGCTGGCCCGGTCGGGCATCCTGACCCGCGTCGGAGTGATCGTCCGGCACCGGGCGCTTGGCTGGCGGTCGAACGCGATGGTGGTCTGGGACCTGCCGGACGCGAGGATCGACGCCGCCGGCCGGGCGCTGGCCCGGCATCCGGGCGTCACGCTTTCCTACCGGCGCCGGACGGTCCCGGGGATCTGGGAGTTCGGGCTGTTCTCGATGATCCACAGCAGGAGCCGGTCCGACGCGCTGGCGATCCTCACCTCCGCTGCAGCGCTTCCCGAACTGACCGAGGCACGTCACAGGGTGCTGTTCTCGGTGCGCTGCTTCAAGCAGACCGGCGCACGCCTCGCACGGGAGACCGCGGCATGAGACGAACCCCTCTTCCCGAAGGCGCGCTCGACGCGACCGACCGGGCGATCCTGAACGCGCTGCAGCGGGGCTTCCCGCTCTCGCCGCGCCCCTTCGCCGAGGCCGGCGCACAGATCGGGTTGGGCGAGGAAGACCTTCTCGCCCGGCTCGCCCGGCTGAAGGAGATCGGCGCCATCACCCGCTTCGGGCCGTTCTACGACGCCACCGCGATGGGCGGCGCGTTCTGCCTCTGCGCGATGGCCGTGCCCGGCGAGCGCTTCGACGCCGTCGCGGATCAGGTCAACGCGCATCCGGAAGTGGCGCACAACTACGAGCGCAGCCACAAGCTCAACATGTGGTTCGTGCTGGCGACGGAACGGCCCGAGGCGATCGCCGAAACCGCGGCGCGGATCGAGGCGGAGACCGGGCTCACGGTCCACCTGTTCCCGAAACTCGTCGAATTCTTCATCGGCTTCCAGGTGGCGGCATGACCCTGTACGACGCCGAGCGCGAGATCATCGCCGCCACCCAGGACGGGCTGCCGCTGGTGCCGGCGCCCTATGCCGAAATCGCCCGCGCGACCGGAACGAGCGAGGCCGAGGTCATGGCGCGGTTGGCGGCGATGCTGTCGCGCGGGATCGTCCGCCGCATCGCCGTCGCGCCGAACCACTACGCGCTGGGCGTCACCGCGAACGGCATGAGCGTCTGGGACCTTGACGACGCGCGCGCCGAGGAGCTCGGCGCAACGATCGGCGCCCTGCCCTTCGTTTCGCACTGCTACCTCAGGCCCCGCGCGCTTCCCGACTGGCCCTACAACCTCTTCGCGATGCTGCACGGGAAAAGCCGCGAGGAGGTGGAAGCCGGGGCCGGCAAGATCGCCGCGCTCCTCGGCGATGCCGTCCGGTCACACGACATTCTCTATTCCACGCGCATCCTGAAGAAGACCGGCCTCAGACTGGCCGGCGGAGGCTGAGTGATGTTCCGCCTAAGCCAGTACATGCAACAGATCCGCAACCCGACGCCGGTCCGGCACCGCCGCGGAACGGGCGGCGGGGTCAAACCGGTGGTGATCTGGAACCTCACGCGCCGCTGCAACCTGAAATGCCGGCACTGCTACACCTCCTCGGCCGATCTCGACTTTCCCGGCGAGCTGACCCACGGGCAGGCGATGGGCGTCCTCGACGACCTCGCCGCGATGCGGGTGCCGGCGCTGATCCTCTCGGGCGGCGAGCCGCTCTCGCGCTTCGACTTCTTCGAGCTCGCCGCCCGCGCGCGGGAGCTCGATTTCCGCTACCTGGCGCTCTCCACCAACGGCACGCGGATCGCGGGCGAGACGGCCGACCGGATCGCCGCGCTGGCCTTCGACTATGTCGGCATCTCGCTCGACGGGGTGGGCCGGACGAACGACTGGTTTCGCGGCCAGGATGGCGCCTATGACGCCGCGCTCGCCGGCGTCCGGGCCTGCAAGGCGCGTGGCATCAAGGTGGGGCTGCGCTTCACGCTGACCCGCGACAACGCCGCCCAGCTTCGGGACATCGTGGCGCTGTGCGAAGACGAGGGGATCGACAAGTTCTACCTCTCGCATCTCGTCTATGCCGGCCGCGGCGACAAGCATCGGGGCGAGGATGCCGAACACGGCTTCACCCGCGAGGCCATGGATTTCCTGATCGGGCGGGCCTGGGCCGCGCAGGAGGAGGGCCGCCATTTCGAGGTGGTGACCGGCAACAACGACGCGGACGCGGTCTATTTCCTGCACTGGGTCGCGGAGCGGTTCGACGAGGCCACCGCGGCGCATGTCCGCGCGCATCTGGAGGCCTGGGGCGGCAATTCCTCGGGCCTCGGCGTCGCGAATATCGATTTTCTCGGCCGCGTCCACCCCGACACCTACTGGTCAGACTACACCGTCGGCAACGTCAAGGACGCCCCGTTCTCCGAGATCTGGACCGGCGCCGACCCGATCCTCGCGACACTCCGCACCCGTCCCCGGCCGCTCAAGGGACGCTGCGGTGCCTGCGCCTTCCAGGCGGTCTGCGGCGGCAATACGCGGATCCGGGCGCTGCAGGTGACCGGCGACCCCTGGGAGGAGGATCCGGCCTGCTATCTCACCGCAGCCGAGATCGGGCTCGGCTCGGATGCCGACCGTCTGAAGGTCACACCGTTCCGGGGAAAGCGCCATGATCCGGCACATCGCTTCCTGGGTTAGCCTCGGGCTGGCGCTCGCCGATCCCGCGCAGGCCGGCGCGCCGGACGCGGCGGCGCTCTATGCCGAGCACTGTGCCGCCTGCCATTCCGAAACCCGGCTCGGCGGCCTCGGACCGGCGCTGATCCCGGAGACGCTCGGCCGGATGCTCGGGCCGAAGCTGGAACCGGTAATCGCCCTTGGACGGCCTGCGACCCAGATGCCGGGCTTCGCCGACCGTCTGAGTCCGGAGGAGATCGCCGCGCTCGCGGCCTATGTCAGCACCCCCCTCGCCGCGCTGCCGGACTGGGGGCCCGACGAGATCGCGGCGACGCGCGAGATGGCGGCGGACTACGTTCCGGCGGAAAGACCGGTCTTCGAGGCCGATCCGTTGAACGTCACCCTCGTTGTCGAGACCGGCGACCACCACATCAGCGTGCTCGACGGCGACAGCTTCGCGGTGCTCGACCGGTTCCCGACGCCCTACGCCGTCCATGGCGGCCCGAAGTTCAGCCCCGACGGCCGCTTCGTCTTCATCATGTCCCGCGACGGCTGGGTCCAGAAATACGATATCTGGTCGCTCCGGGAGGTCGGCCGCATCCGCGCCGGGCTCAACAGCCGCAACATCGCGATGAGCCATGACGGCCGGTGGTTGGCCGTCGCCAACTATCTGCCGAAGACGCTGACGATCCTCTCGACCGAAGACCTCTCGGTCGCGAAGATCGTCGATGTCGCTGCCCGCGACGGCAGCCCGAGCCGCGTCTCCGCGGTTTACCAGGCGCCCGACCGCAAGAGCTTCGTCCTCGCGCTGAAGGACGCGCCGGAGATCTGGGAGATCGCCACCGACCCGGAGGCCGGCCCGTACCACGACGGCTTCGTGCACAGCTACGAGGCCGGCATGGAGGAGGCACTGGGCGCCGAGAAGGGGCTCTTCGCCCGCCGCCGAATCCTGCTCGACGAGCCGCTCGACGATTTCTTCTTCACCCCGGGCTACCGGAACCTGATCGGTACGAACCGCGCGGGCGACCGCGGCGTGGTGGTCAATCTGGATGTCGGCCGCGCCATCGCCGTGCTGCCGCTGCCCGGCCTGCCGCATCTCGGATCGGGCATCGCCTGGGAAAGCCGGGGCCGGATGGTCATGGCGACGCCGCATCTCTCCGAGCCCCGGCTCAGCGTCATCGACCTCAAGGACTGGTCGGTGGTGAAGACCATCGAAACCGACGGCCCCGGCTTCTTCCTTCGGAGCCACGATACGTCCCCCTATGTCTGGGCCGACGTGTTCTTCGGCCCGCACAGGGACGAGATGCATATCATCGACAAGGAGAGCCTCGAGATCGTCCGCACGCTTAGGCCGATCCCGGGCGCGACCCTCGCCCATGCAGAGTTCACCCGGGACGGCAGCCATGTGCTGGTGTCGGTCTGGGAGGAGGACGGCGCGGTGATCGTCTACGACGCCGCCACGTTCGAGGAAGTCGCGCGCCTGCCGATGCGGAAGCCGTCGGGCAAGTACAATGTCTGGAACAAGATCACCTTCGAAAATGGCACCAGCCACTGAGCTTCTGATCGTCTCTCACGGATCGCCCTCGTACCCCGGGCCGCAGGAGGATGCGATGGCGGCCCTCGCGGCGCAGGTTGCGGCACGCTTGCCCGGCGCCGTGGTGCGGGGGACGACGCTCGCCGCGCCCGGCGCTCTCGCGGCCGCGCTCGGGGGCCTTGCCGCTCCCCTGGTCTATCCGTTCTTCATGGCCAATGGCTGGTTCGTCGGCACCCGGCTACCAGGCAGGCTCGCCGAGGCCGGCCGGCCCGACGCGCATGTCCTGCCCCCGTTCGGCGTCGATCCGGGCCTCCCCGTACTGGTTCTGGGCGCGGCGCTCGCGGGCGCCCGGGCTGCAGGGATCACCCCGTCCGAAGCGACGCTCCTGCTGGCGGCCCACGGCTCAAGGGCATCCCACGGCTCGGCCCGCGACACGGCCGCAATCGCCCTCGAGGTCCGCGCCGCGGGTCGCTTCGGCGCGGTCGAAACCGGCTTCATCGAGGAAACGGAGCTCCTGGAAGACGCCGCCCGCAGGATCGACGGTCCCGCGCTCTGTCTCCCCCTCTTCGCGCTCAGTGCCGGGCATGTGGCCGAGGACGTGCCCGCCGCGCTGGAAAGAGCCGGCTTCCGCGGGCCGCTCCTGCCACCGATCGGAGCCTCGCCGCAGGTTCCCGCGATGATCGCCGCCGCGTGTCAACGCGCAATGGAGCCGGTCTCGTGACGGACGGAGAAGACGGGCACTGGTCGGTCTGGAAGCTCTCGCTTCTGCTCTACCCCTTCACGGCGGCTGCGGTCGCCATCAACCTCTTCATGCTCTCGCTGATGTGGCAGGCGATCGGTCTTCCGCCGCTCTCCCCCTCGTCCGCGCTCGGTCTTTCGATCCCGCTCGGCATTCCCGCCAGCCTCGCGGTTGGTCGCTGGGTGCGACGCCTCATGGACCACGGCCGCGAGCGATAGATACAGGCCGGGTTTCGGGGCGATCCCCTGCCCACCTGGGCGCACCTCTTGGGCGCACCCTCCCGATGGACGCGACAGAGAGCCATGGCCTTCGGGGCCTGCCTGGGGTTATTGGCACCGGAAGACCTTGCCGACATGGCGCGGGATGCTGCAGGAACACGCGACGGCGAGATCCGGCGGATCCGAGGGAGAGGACAGATGAGCGAAGAGCCCTACAACCCGGAAGCCGATGGCGCGAAGGTGGCCTTCGACAAGGCCATGTCCTACGGCGACTACCTCCACCTTGACGGTCTGCTGAGCCAGCAACATCCGCTGAGCGGCGCCCATGACGAGCTCCTGTTCATCGTTCAGCACCAGACCAGCGAACTGTGGATGACGTTGATCCTGCACGAACTGGGCGCGGCCCGCACGGCGCTGATCGACGGGCGGATCCCGGCCATGTTCAAGATGCTGGCGCGCGTCAGCCGCATCTTCGAACAGCTCAACAACCAGTGGGACGTGCTGCGGACGATGACACCGGCGGACTACACCCGGTTCCGGGAAAGCCTCGGGCCGTCCTCGGGGTTCCAATCCTACCAATACCGGCTCGTCGAGTTCGTGCTCGGCAACCGCAATCCCAACATGCTGAAACCGCACGCGCATGTCGCGGCGATCCACGCCGCGCTGACCGAAGAGCTGGCGCGCCCCAGCTTCTACGACGAGGTGATCCGCCTGCTGTTCCGCACGCTCGACGGGACCGAGGCCAACCTCCCGGCGCCGCAACTGGACCGCCCGCACCAGGCGGACCCGGAGATCCAGGCACGCTGGAAGATCGTCTACGGCGATATCGACACACACTGGACGCTTTACGAGCTGGCCGAGAAGCTGATCGACCTGGAGGACTATTTCCGCCGCTGGCGCTTCAACCATGTGACCACCGTCGAGCGCGTGATCGGCTTCAAACGCGGTACCGGAGGCACGTCGGGCGTCGCCTATCTCCGGCGCATGCTCGACGTCGAGCTGTTCCCTGAACTCTGGCATCTGAGAGGTGAGTTGTGACGCTGCCCCGCAAGGAGCTTTTCGATCTGCCCGCGGGCGTCGTCTATCTCGACGGAAACTCGCTCGGCCCGCTGCCCAGGGGCGCGGCGGAGCGTGCCGCCCGCGTGATCGGCGCGGAATGGGGCGGCGAGCTGATCCGCGCCTGGAACTCCGCCGGATGGATGTCCCTGCCGGAGCGGGTCGGCAACCGGATCGCCCGGCTCGTCGGCGCCCCGGAGGGCAGCGTCGCGACGGGCGACACCCTGTCCATCAAGGTCTACCAGGCGCTCGCCGCCGCCCTGAAGATGCGCCCGGAGCGCCGGGTCATCCTGTCGGACAGCGGCAACTTTCCGTCCGACCTCTATATGGCGCAGGGGCTGATCGACCTGATCGGCAAGGACTATGTCCTGCGCACCCCCGCCCCCGAGGATGTCGCCGACGCCATCGGCGACGATGTCGCCGTGGTGATGCTGACCGAGGTCGACTATCGCACCGGGCGAAAACACGACATGCAGGCGATTACACGCTTGGCCCAGGCCCATGGCGCGATCATGATCTGGGACCTTGCCCATTCCGCGGGCGCCGTGCCCGTCGACCTGACGGCATCCGGGGCGGAGTTCGCCGTCGGCTGCACCTACAAGTATCTCAATGGCGGCCCCGGCGCGCCGGCCTTCATCTATGCCCGGCCCGACCTGATCGAGAAGGTGCAGCCCGCGCTGGCCGGGTGGATGGGCCATGTCGCGCCGTTCGCGATGGAGCTCGGATACCGCCCGGCGATGTCGACCGAACGGTTGCGCGTCGGGACACCGCCCATCGTGCAGCTCTCGATCCTCGACGCCGCGCTGGACATCTGGGACGAGGTCGACATGGAAGAGCTGCGCGCGGCTTCCCTGGCGCTGTCCGATCTCTTCATTGCCGAAGTCGAGGCGCGATGCCCGGCGCTGCGCCTGGCCAGTCCGCGCGAACACGTGCAGAGAGGCAGCCAGGTCTCGTTCCGGTTCGAGCACGGCTACGCGGCGATGCAGGCCCTGATCGACCGCGGCGTGATCGGCGATTTCCGCGCGCCCGACATCATGCGGTTCGGGTTCACGCCGCTCTACCTGGACCGGGCCGACATCCTGGCCGCCATCGACACGATCGCGGACGTGATCGGCAACCGGCTCTGGGCCGATCCGAAGTACCAGACGAAGTCCCGCGTGACCTGAAGGACCGGCCCCGGCTCACTCCGCCAATCGGGTCGTGAAATCGCCGCGCAGGGCGACCTCCAGCAGCTCGATATCGTCGGAAGCGTCGCGATAGGTCACCGCCATGCCCGGCGGAATGACAAAGGCGTCGCCCGCTTCGAGGCTGCGCTCGGGCTGGCCCTCCGCGCTCAAGGTCATCGTGCCTTCCATGACAAAGGTGAAATGGATGTCGGCGTCGTGGCGGGAGGCCACCGGCGTTCCCGCGCCCCGGCGCACCACCTCGATGCCGGCCACCCCCTTGGTGCCCGTCGCGACCCCGGTGTCCCGCGCCTCGAAGCCCGGAATCCGGAACGGCTTCCACGCCGCGCGGGCCTTGACGTGATGGACGAAGGTCTGCCCGTCCCATTCCCGGTCCGGATCGCCCCGGCCATTGGGCAGGACGAAGTCATGGTCGATCGTCGTGACGTGTTCGGCCGGCACCCCGATCTCGATCACCTCGATATCCGGCGAGGCGTACATGACCCGGTGACGGATGCCGGGCGGCTGGGTCACGCAGTCGCCCGCATGCAGCCGGATCATGTCGTCGCCCTGGTCCTCGTAATAGATGTCGACCCAGCCGCGATAGCAGAAGATCAGCTGGAACCCGACCGTGTGGTAATGCACCATGTCCGGCACCGGCCCGCCATCGGGAATGCGGATATGGCTGGCGATGATCGCCCCGCCCAGACGGCTCTCGATCAGGTCGCGGTAGTGCATCCCGGCCCGGCCGATAATCCAGGGCGCCTCGTCCTTCAGGCGGCGCACCACGAATTCGTGCCGGGTCTCGGGCTGCTCGACCGCGGGCGTCAGCGGCAGCACATGCACCTGCGTTCCGTTCGGCGCCGTCAGGTGCCGCTGTCCGCCTGCGAAGGTCTCGGGCGCATCGGTCAGGATGCGGATCTGCCCGGGCGGCACCTCCGCGCCCTTTTGCACCCGCACCCGCAGCCCGTGGCCGGAAAAGCTCGCCACCGCGGGGTTGTCGGCCGGGAAGATATTCTCGAGCCGCATGCGCAAGATGTTGGTGAAGAACGGAATATCGTCGCGCAGCTCGTTCGTGGGCAGCAGGATCTCGGCCAGTATCGGTGTCTCGGTCATGTCGATGTCGGGTCCGTCCGGGAAAGGCGCAGCCGACGGTTACATTACGGCACCGATCTGCCAAGGCACAAATTCGACGGAGCCGAAGCCCTGCGCTTCGCTCTTGGTCTTCTCGCCGGAGGCGACCCTGAGCATCATCTCGAAGATCTCGCTTCCCTTGTCCTCGAGCGCCGCCCCTTCGACGATATCCCCGCAATTGACGTCCATGTCGGGCTCCATGCGCCACCACAGGTCGCTGTTCGAGGCGATCTTCATGGCCGGGGTGGGCTGGTATCCGGACACGCTCCCGCGCCCCGTCGTGAACGCGATCAGGTTCGCGCCCGAGGCGACCTGGCCGGTGACCGAACAGGGGTCGAGGCCGGGACTGTCCATGTAGACAAATCCCGTCCGGTCGATCTGCTCGGCATACCTGTAGACGCCCGAGAGCGGCGCGCTGCCGCCCTTGGCGACGGCGCCCAGGCTTTTCTCGAGGATCGTGGTCAGGCCGCCGCGCTTGTTTCCCGGCGAGGGGTTGTTGTTCATCTGCGCGCCGTTGCGGGCGGTGTAGTCCTCCCACCACATGACCAGGTCCACGAGCTTGCGCCCGGTCGCCTCGTCCGCCGCGCGGCGGGTCAGAAGATGTTCCGCCCCGTAGATCTCGGAGGTCTCGGACAGGATCGTCGTGCCGCCATGGGCGACGACGAGATCGGAGGCGATGCCGAGCGCGGGGTTCGCGGTGATCCCGGAATAGCCGTCGGAGCCGCCGCACTGCATGCCCACTACCAGGCCCGACAACGGGGCCTCCGCGCGCCTGTCGCCATTCGCCACTTCGGCCAACTCGCGCAGAACCGCGACGCCGCGCTCGACCGCCGCCGCCGTCCCGCCGCTGCCCTGGATCGTCATGAAGCGGAACCGGTCGCTATCGGCCAGCGAGGCGCGGTCGACGATGTCGGGGATCTGCATCACCTCGCAGCCGAGGCCGAGCATCAGGATCGCGCCGAAGTTCGGATTGCGGGCGTAGCCGGCGAGCGTCCGGAACAGCGTCTCGTAGCCTTCCCCCTCCCCCGCCATTCCGCAGCCCGAGCCGTGCGAGATCGGCACCACGCCGTCGATGTTCGGAAAGTCGTCGAGGATCGCGCGGCGGGCGATTTCGTCGGCGATGAAGCGTGCCACTGAGCCCGAGCAGTTCACCGAGGTCACGATCCCGAGGTAGTTGCGCGTCCCGATCCGGCCCGACGGCCGATGGAACCCCTGGAACGTCGCCTGTGCCTTTGGCACCGGCAGGGGCCGCGCATCGGCGCCGAAGGCATAGTCCTGGCTGTGGGCGCCCATGCCGAGATTATGGACATGGACATGCGCCCCCGGGGCGATCGGCGCCGTCGCGACGCCGATCAGCTGACCGTATTTGAGAACGGCCTCGCCGGGGCGGATGGCCCTGAGCGCGATCTTGTGTCCAGACGGAACCCGATCGGCCACGGCGACGCCGTCGCCCACGACCTCCCCGGGTTCGATCTTGCGCAACGCGACGCAGACATTGTCGAGCGGGTGCATCCGGATCGTCGTGGGGGACTGCGTGTTCATGGCGTGACGAGCACCTTGACCAGATGGTTGCGGTTCGCGACGAGGTCGCCGAAGCGGGCGGGCAGATCGGTCAGTGACACGCGCTCGGACGCGATCGCGCCGGTCGGGATGTCGCCGTCGCGGATGGCGGCCATGACGCGCTCGAAATCCGATTTCAGCGCGTTGCGGGAGCCGATGATCCGCGCCTCGCGCTTGTGAAACTCGCTGTCGGTGAAGGTGATGTCGTCCTTGACGACGCTCAGCAGCACGGTGCTCCCGCCATGGGCGAGAAGTGGAAATCCCGCCTCTATCGCCTTCGCGTTGCCCGTCGCATCGAACACCATGTCGAAACCGTCCTCCAGGGCGCCTGACAGAAGATTGTCCGAAGGCTCGTGCAGCCTGTCGAACCCGAACAGGTCGCCCGCGAGCGCCAGGCGCGCGTCGCTGAGATCCATCAGATGCACCTCGGCGCCGGCAAGGCGCGCGAAGATCGCCGCCCCGATCCCGATCGGGCCCGCGCCCGTCACGAGGGCCACGTCGCCCGCCCCGACGCCCGAGCGCGCGACGGCATGGGCGCCGATCGCCAGGAACTCCACCATGGCCGCCTGTTCGGCATTGAGGCCGGTGGCGGGATAGACGTTGCCCCGCGGCACGGCGATACGCCCGCACATGCCGCCGTCGCGATGCACGCCCAGCACGCCGATCCGGGCGCAGCAATTGGGCTTGCCCCTGCGACAAGCCCGGCACGTCCCGCAGGACAGATATGGATTGACGACCACCAGTTGCCCCGCGTCGGGGCCCTCCGCGACATGGCCCGACAGCTCGTGTCCAATGACGCGCGGATACTCCAGGAACGGATGCTTGCCCTCGAAGATATGATAGTCGGTGCCGCAGATGCCGACCGCCGCGATATCGACGAGGCACCACCCCTCGGGCGCCTCGGTCGGGCGCTCGCGGCGCTCGACCGCCATCACCCCCGGCTCGACGCAGACCACACAATCCATGAGGCAATTGCCAGGATCCGTCATCGTGCGGGCTCCAGGTTTCGGGCCGACCAGTCGGCCGGGAGCTCGCCCTTGATGATAAGGCTCAGAACGTCGTCCTTCGAAACCTCGTCGATCGCGTGCGCTCCGACCACCTTGCCCTTGTTCATGACGACCACGCGGTCGCAAAGGTCGAAGACGTCGTGCATGTCGTGGCTGACGAGGAAGATGCCGATCCCCTCGTCTCGCAGCTTCACGATCAGGTCGGCGACCATCGCCGTTTCCGACGGTCCGAGGGCGGCGGTCGGCTCGTCCATGATGAGGATCTTGGTGTCGAAATAGATCGCCCGCGCGATGGCGATGACTTGCCGCTGGCCACCCGACAGGCTCGCGACCGGGTCGCGGAGGTTCGTGAAGTTCGGATTGAGCCGCGCGAGCACCTTCTGCGCGCCCGCCAGCATCGCGCCCTCGTCGAGATTGCCGAGGGCCGTCTTCAACTCGCGTCCGAGAAACAGGTTCGCCGGCGCATCGAGATGGTCGGCGAGCGCGAGGGTCTGGTAGATCGTTTCGATCCCCACGGCGCGCGCGTCGTTCGGCTCCGAGAACTCGACCGGCACCCCGTTCACGCGGATCTCGCCGCCATTCGGGATCATCGCCCCGGCGAGAATCTTCATCAGACAGGATTTGCCGGCACCGTTGTGCCCGAGCAGGCCCACGACTTCGCCGGGCCGGAGATCGACCGAAACGTTGTCGACCGCGTGGACGCCGCCGAAATGCTTCTCGATCCCTATCATCTCGACAAGGGGAGCGCTTGTCATGTCCGGTCCTCGCTATTGGCACGGGTCCGGAGGCCGCCCGAAGACGGCCTCCGGCTTGGGGCACCGCCCCGTCAGGGAGCCTCAGTACAGAACGTTCTGCGCCACGTCGGAGTCGATGTTCTCCTTGTCGACAAGCACGACGCCGGTGTTGATGAAGTCCTCGACCTTCTTGCCGTCGATCAGGTCGATCACGGTCTTGACGCCCAGGTCGCCCATCGCGAACGAGCCCTGAACGGCCGTCGCATCCAGGGTCCCGCTGCGCACCATTTCCTGCAGGTCGCCGTTGCCGTCGAACCCGAGCGCAACCAGGGTGCCGACGCGGCCGGCCTGCTCGATGGCCCGCCCCATGCCGACGGCGGTGGGCTCGTTGGCGCCGAAGATCCCGACCAGATCGGGATTGGCCGACAGCATGTCGGTGGTCTGGTTCAGCGCCGTCGCCATCTGGCTCTGCGAGTAGAGGGGCCCGACGATCTCGAGATCCGAGTTCGCCTTGATGTAGTCGATGAAGCAGCCGACCCGGCCGATCTCGGAGCCGACGCCCGCGACATAGGACATGACGCCGATCTTGCCGGTCGTACCGGCCTTGTCGATCATCCGCTTGGCGACTTCCTCGCCAGCGGCGCAGTTGTCGGTCGAGAGAAGGGCCTGGAAATACTGCTCGTTGCCCTCGGCGAGCCCGCCGTCGATCAGAACGACCGGGATGCCCGACTCGTAGGCGCGTTGCACCGCCGGAGCCAGCGCTTCCGGATCGGAGGGCGCGAGAACGATGCCGGCAACGCCACGGTTGATCGCGTTCTCAACAAGGTTCACCTCATCGGCGATGGCGCTTTCGGCGGCCGGTCCGTCAAAGGTCATCGTGTGCCCCGACCCCCCGATGGCGGCCGTGGCACCCTTGTTCACGTTCTGCCAGAAGTTCGAGTTCGTGGTCTTGACGATGACCGCGATCTCCCCCGCCTGCACCGCACCGGCGGCGAGCGCGATCATGGAAGCCGCAAGGCCGAGTTTCGCTTTGTTCATGTCTTTCCTCCTGAGTTGACATTCATACGCCATGCCCATCACGAGCGCCGGTTGCGTATCTGGTCGATCCAGACCGCGCCGATGACGACGAGGCCGATCACGATCTGCTGGATGAAGGCGGAAACCCCGACCATGTTGAGGCCGTTCCGCAGGATGCCGATGATGAAGGCGCCGATCATGGTGCCGGAGATCGTGCCGACGCCGCCCTGGAGCGACGCGCCACCGATCACCGCGGCCGCAATCGCGTCGAGCTCGTACATCACGCCTTCGCTGGGCTGCGCGGTCACCAACCGGGACATCAGCACATTCCCGGAAAGGCCGGCCAGTGCACCCGACATGATGTAGGCATAGAGTTTGGTGCGGTCGACGCGCACACCGGACAGGCGCGCCGCCTCCTCATGCGACCCGGTCGCGTAGATGTGGCGGCCGAGTTGCCTGCGCTTCAGCAGGAAGGCCGCCGCGATCGCGATCAGCAGCAACAGGATCGCGGGGTACGGAATCCCCGGGAAGATCACGCGGGGGAACCCGTTCGCCTGCAGTTCCGTCATGCGGAAGAGCGCGCCGTTGCCTAGGATTCCAAACGATTTTCCCAGGCCGGACACCGGGGCGGCGCCGGTAATCTGCAGGGCCATCCCCCGCGCGATGAGCATCATGCCGAGTGTCGCGACGAAGGGCGGGATCCGCATGCGCGTGATGACGAAGCCGTTGAAAGCGCCGCAGGCCGCGCCGACCAGGACGCCCCCAGCCATGGCAAGGACCACCGGCACACCGGCCTTCGCCGCCAGCGCCGACACCACGCCCGAAAGCGCGAGCACGGACCCCACCGACAGGTCGATGCCGCCGGTGAGGATCACCAGCGTCATGCCGATCCCGAGGAGGCCGATGACCGATGTCTGAAGGAGGACCGTGAGCCCGTTGTTGACCGAGAAGAAGGCCTGGCTGCCGAGGCCGAAGCCCAGAACCAGCAGAAACAGGGTCAGCAGCGCCGAAAGCTTCTGGAGCTGAACGCCGCCTGTCAGCCTTCCTGCAAGGCTCGCGGCGCCGGTTGTCTTGCTCGGGCCTGCCAAAGCGTCCTCCCCACTTGAGCAGTTTTAAATCATAAAGTACGATTACGGCCAGAAGGGTCTAGCGTCAATTGCTTTCGATCATGATAGTCGAACAAGTCCGGCACCGGGCCTCATGCTGAGCGGGAGAACCTGAAAACATGGCGCGAAAGGACACGCGGTTTCGCGAGGCCTACAACCTTCTTCTCGATCACATGACGTCGCAGACAGTCGGCTCCGACCTTCCGTCCGAGGAGGCGCTGGGAGATCTGACTGGGGTGAGTCGCACCGTCGTTCGCCGGTGCCTGGCCAAGGCGCGGGATGAGGGCCTCATTTCATGGGAAGGCCGGGAAAAGTTGCTCCTCAGGAAACCCGCGAAGGAAGACGACATGCCCCTCGAAGAGGGCCATATCAGCGCGGAAGAACTCGAAGAGCGGTTCTTCGAGTGGGTTCTCCGCTTCGACGTTCCGGCGGGCACTTCCCTCTCGGTCGCCGAGCTGTCGCGGGCCTTCAACACGTCGCAGCACGAACTCAAGGAGTTCCTGTCGGGTCTCAGCCGATTCGGCCTGGTCGCACGCCGACCGAGGGGCGGCTGGATGCTGAGAGGCTTCACCAAGGACTTCGCCGTGGAGCTGTCGGATTTCAGGTCGCTCCTGGAGCTCAACGCGATCGCCATCGCGGCCGACGCGCCGGTAGACCATCCGATCTGGCCCCGCCTCGCCGAACTGCGAACGGCGCATCTGCAACTGCTGGACCGGATCGGGAGCGACTTCCACGCGTTCTCGAAACTGGACGGGGCGTTTCACGAAACGATCAACTCGGTCGTGCGCAACCGGTTCATCCAGGAATTCCAGAAGGTTATCTCACTGATTTTCCACTATCACTTCCTGTGGGACAAGGCCGAGGAGGAGCAACGGAACGCGGCCGCGATCTCCGAGCATCTCGCCATCCTGGATGCGCTCGAAGAGCGGGACGCCGAGACGGCGCGCGAAGCGATGCGGCGCCATCTGGCAACGTCGAAAACGACCCTGCTCGCCTCCCTGCGCTACCACGAACTGGGCTAGGGCCGCCCGGAAAGCAGCCTGACATTGGCCTCCAGCATCGACGGCATTGCCGTGCCGACAAGCACCGACGCGGCGGCCGGGTGATCGCGCACGAAACGCATCGCAGCCTGAACCAGCGTCAGACCCTCGGCCCCCGCCTCGTCCTGCAGGATGGCCACCCGATCCAGGATTTCCTGCGGCGCCGGACCGTAGTCGTAATGCGCGCCCTCGACCGGACCCGTCGCCAGGATCCCCGAATTCAGCACCCCGCCGAGCACTAGGCTCACCCCCGCCGCGCGGCAGCGCGGCACCAGCTCCGCCTCGGCCGACCGGTCGAGAAGCGTCAGGCGCCCAGCCAGCAGGATCGCGTCGATCGCGCAGTGATCCATCACGTCGAGGCAGACTTGGCACTCGTTGACGCCCAGCCCGATGGCGCCAACCCGCCCGCGCGCCTTCAAGGCCGCCAGGCGCTCGTAGCCCGAGCCCAGAAAATCCTTCATGTGCCGGTCGTTATCGGCCCCATGGGTGTACGTGCCGATATCGTGGACGTAGACGATATCGAGAGCCCGGCGCCCCAGGCGCTCCAGGCTCTGCTCGATGCACTCCTCGATGCCGTCGCCGGAATAATCGTAGCGAACGTCATTCTGCGCCGGCGCGACGAACCCGTCGGCCTCGGCGATGGGAGCCGCCGCCGGCGACAGGACGCGCCCCACCTTCGTCGAAACCACCGCGCCGTCCCGCCCGCGCAGGAATTCCCCCAGCCGCGCCTCGGCCAATCCGCGGCCGTAATGCGGCGCGGTGTCGAAATACCGGATGCCCGCCGTCCAGGCGGCCTCGAGAACCGCCTTCGCCTCGAGACCCGAAACCTCGCGAAACAGGTTGCCGATGCTGGAGCAGCCGAAGGAGACCTTCGTGACCCGGACATCCGTGGTTCCGATCCGGCTCGTCTTCACGCTGTCCCCCGAATGTCCCGTGTCCCCGGAGCCGGCGTCATTGACATCGCTTCGGCCCCGAAGTACAGTTCTTTATAATTTAAGACCAAATGCTGATGCAAGGAAAAACGCCATGCGCATCGACGCCCATCAGCATTTCTGGAAGATCGCCCGCGGCGACTACTTCTGGATGGACGACACGGTGGCGCCGATCCGCCGCGACATCGGACCCGCGGACATCTCGGCGCATCTCGCGGCTGCCGGTATCGCCGGCACCGTCGCCGTTCAGGCCGCCCCGACCGTCGACGAAAGCCTCTACCTTCTTTCGCTCGCGGAAGACCACGCCTTCATCCGGGGCGTCGTCGGCTGGATCGACCTGACGTCCGACGTGGCGCCGCAGATCGACCGGCTGTCGCACCCCGCCTTTCGTGGCATCCGCCCGATGCTTCAGGACATCGAGGAGACGGACTGGATCCTGCGCGACGACGTGCTGCGGGGCCTGCGCGCGGTCGCGGATGCCGGGTTGCGGTTCGACGCGCTGGTCACGCCGCGCCATCTCGACGCCCTGAAGACGCTCGTGGAAACGCTGCCGGATCTTCCCGTCGTCATCGACCACAGCGCGAAGCCGGTGTTCGACGGGACCGATCCCGGCGACGACTGGCGGCGCTGGTTGGCCTCCCTGGCCCGTCATGACCAGGTGTTCTGCAAGCTCTCCGGCCTGGCGAACGAATTCGGTCCGGGATGGTCCGCCGCGACGCTGCGCCCGACCTTCGAGCATGTCCTCGAATGCTTCGGCCCCGAGCGGCTGATGTGGGGCAGCGATTGGCCCGTGCTCGACCTCGCCGGGGACTACCCCACCTGGTTCGGCGCCGCCCGTGACCTCGCCGCCGGGCTTTCGGCGGATGAGAACGCCGCCCTTTTCGGCGGCACCGCCATCAGGTTCTACGGCCTGGCGCCTTAGGCCCCGGCGTCAGCCGAAGATCCCCAGGCTGCGTTGCAGCGCCGCGCCGAAATGCGCCTGCAAGGCGGCGATCGCCGCCTCCGGATCGCGCGCCTGGCAGGCCCGTATGACGTCGAGATGCTCGTTGAGGGAGCGCAGCACCAACGGTGTCGAGATCTTCCGGTTCATCCGGATGAGCCGGAAATAGTTGTGGATGCGCCGGTAGGCGGTCTCGATCAGCGGGTTCGAGAGGCTCCGGACGATCGAGCTGTGAAGCAGCGTCTCGAGATCTTCGACCTCGGCGCCCGCCTGCTCGGTCAGCGCGCCATCCTCGAGCAGCGCGATCACGTCCCGGTGGCGCCGCTCGAGTTCCGCCAGTTCGGCGTCGTCGGCGGTCTCCGCGTAGACTGCCACCGCCGACCGCTCGATGATCCCGCGAAACTGGTAGGTGGAGCGAATCAGCTCCAGCCCCGGCTTGATGATCTCGATGCCGGTCCGGGAATGGATCGTGACCAGCCCCTCCGCCTCCAGGACGCGCAACGCGTCCCGGAGCGGAGCAACGGGAACGCCGATCACGTCGACCAGCTCCCGCTGGGAGAAAATCGCTCCCGCCGGGAGTTTTCCCTCGAACAGAAGCTCCAGAACCTTCGCGTAGGCGGCGTCGCTCAGCCTGTCGCCCTTGCCCGTTTCCGGAGCCGCCTTCCTCGGAGTCTTGCTCGCCACTTGTGCGCCCCTGGATTATTGAGCTATTAACGTTCCACTAAGATATATAAACGCGTCACACTGATCTATCAAATGCAGATTGCCGCTTTCCACATCACCCGGTTCCAGTTCGCCCGCGACAGAGTCATCGGCGACAGCCAGGTCCGTGCCGACAGCGTGAACGTGGCCGCGCTGGAGCTGGTGGCCGAAGACGGTCAGGTCGGGCTCGGATTCGTGCAGTCGCTGTTTCAGCCGCTTCCGAGCCAGGAGGAGATCGCCCGGGTCTTCGTCGACGAAGTGTGGCCGTCCCTGCGCGGCCAGCCTCCCCTGGCCCTGATCCATCGTGTCGACCGACCGCGCGGCGGCAACCAGCGCAAGTTCACGCTGCCCTTCGAGGAAGCGATCCAGGTCGCCCTGTGGGACCTCGCCGCCAAGCAGGCCGGCCTGCCGTTGCACAGGTTGCTGGGCAGCCGCCGGAGCCGCGTGCGCGCCTATGCGTCGGGTCTGGATTATCATCTCAGCGACGAGGAGTTCGTGCGCCTGTTCGCACGCGCCGACGCGCTCGGCTATCGCGCCTTCAAGATCAAGGTGGGTCACCCCGACTTCGCGCGCGACCTGTCTCGCCTGAAGCTTCTGGTCGAAACCGTGCGGCCCGGCGCGCAGCTGATGGTGGACGCCAACGAGGCATGGGGCGCCAAGGAAGCCCTGGTGAAGCTCGAAGCGATCCGCAAGGCGGGATACGACCTGCTCTGGGTGGAGGACCCGATCCTGCGCTTCGACCACGAGGGCCTGCGCCTCCTGCGCAACAACGCCCCGTGGACGCTGATCAATTCGGGCGAGTATCTCGACGCCTCCGGAAAGCGGCGGCTCATGCAGGAGGGCGCCACCGACATCCTCAACGTGCATGGGCAGGTGACCGATGTCATGCGGATCGGGTGGCTGGCCGCGGAACTCGGCGTGCCGGTATCGCTGGGCAACACCTTCCTCGAAGTCGGCGTGCACATGGCCTGCGCCCTGCCCGAGGTCGAATGGCTGGAGTACTCGTTCCAGAATTTCGACCATCTCGTCGAGCAGACAATCGAGATCCGAGACGGATGGGCCTATGCGCCCGACCGCCCCGGCCATGGGCTGGTGCTGTCCGAAACGGCGCGGCGCGATTGGGCCCGCCCGGAGATCCTGCCACGCGACCGCCTCGAGCTTCCCGGCATGGACCGGCAAGCCGCACCGCCGGTCGCCGCCGCGGAGGAACGCGGATGAGCGGATCCCCGGCGACAGCGAATGAGTTGCGGCGCCCATTCGAGCGCCACCTGCCGAAACCCGTCAGCCCGGTCGGGAGTGGGAAGAACCCACAGCACCATGAACAGGAGGAACAGACCATGCATCAGTTGAAGCTGGCGGCAGCAATTACCGCTCTGCTGACCGCCTCTCCCGCACTCGCGCAGGAAATCGTCGTGTGGGACGTCAATGTCGACTCGCCGTCGCACGCGACCTACTACGACTCGGCCAAGGCCGCGTTCGAGGCCGCCCACCCGGGCGCGACGCTGACTTTCCTGTCGCAGCCGGACGGCGAGTACTACACCCTTCTGGGCACGGCGCTGGCGTCGAAGACCGGCCCGGACGTGATCTGGGCCAATGGCGGGGCGCAGGCCAAGGCCCTGGTCGGCGGCCTGATCCCGCTCGATGACAAGCTGCCCGACCTGATCGCCAAGCTGGTCGGCACCTCGGCATTCACGGCTTCCGACGGCAAACTGTACTTCATCCCGACGACGCTGCAGGGCCACGTGGTCTACTACAACAAGAGGCTCTACGAGAATGCCGGGCTCGATCCCGAGGCGCCGCCGACCACCTGGGCCGAAGTGACCAGCATGTGCGACGCCATCAAGGCGAAGGGCGAGGCCGCGTGCTTCATGATGGCCAACAAGGAAGGCTACGAGGCCGAGTTCTTCCTGTCGGAAATGGCGAACCAGTCGCTGACCGCGCAGCAGCAGGCCGACTGGCTGGCCGGCAAGCTGCACTGGTCCGATCCGCCGATCAAGGCGATCCTGCAGACCTGGGTCGATACCGCCAAGGACGGCTGGTACCAGGAAGGCGGCAACTCGCAGACCATGTTCATGGACGAGTTCACCCTCTTCTCCCAAGGCGTGGGCGCCAACGTCTGGGGCCTCCTTTCCAACGTCGCGCACTGGAAGGTGTTCGAAGAGGACATGGGGGTCGAGAATGTCGGCGTCTATCCGATGCCGTCCCCGACCGTGGCGGCCGACCAGCATGAAGGCGCTCCGGGCGTGCCGCTCGACGGCGGCGTCGGCTACGGCGTGAACAAGGACTCGCCCAATCCCGACCTCGCCATCGACGCGGTGCGGATCCTGGCCTCGGGCGACGTGCTGGCGCATCTGGTCAACGATTCCGGCGTCGTCCCGGCGAACACGGACGTCGACACCACCGGCATCGACAGCCCCGGCCTGAAGCAGATCATGGGCTGGCTGGCGACCCGGGCCGTGCCCACGACCCATGCCAATTCTTCGGCGGCCGAACTCGACGAATGGCACCGCCAGAGCCAGATCCTGCTGAACGGCGAGACAACGGTCGACGAGGCCGCGGCCGCGCTCGACAAGGTTCAGGCCCAAGCCAAGCCGCAATAACCGAGTTCTCTCGACGGTGGGAGCGCGCTACTGTGCGCTCCCATCCTTCGGGCTCGGCTCCTCGATCCGCACATGAACAGCGCCAGCAACACGCCCCCCTCCAGACGCGCACGGTCGCGGCGTCACAAGGCCCGGCGCGCCGAAGCGCGAACCGGCCTCCTCTTCTTGGCCCCTGCCCTGCTCCTCGTCATCGTGTTCCGCATCTTTCCGCTCGGATGGGGCTTCCTGATCTCGCTGACCGACGCCACCTCGACCGACCCGGGGAGTTTCATCGGTGCGGGCAACTACCTGCGCGCCCTCGATGATCCGAACTTCCGCGCCTCGATCGCCAACGCGGTCGTCATCCTCCTGTCGGTTCCGGCCTTCGTGACGATCCCGCTTCTCCTGGCGATCCTGATCGACCAGGGCGTCCCCGGGCGCACCTTCTTCCGTTCCGTCTATTTCCTGCCCACCGTGCTTTCCAGCGTCATCATCGGCTCGATCTTCAGCGTCGTTCTCGGCTTTCGCGGCAGCTTCAACGCCATGCTCCAACTTCTCGGGCTCCCGGCGGTGGACTGGCTCGGACAATCCGCCACCGCCCTGCCGGTGACACTCGCCATCCAGTCGTGGTCCACCTTCGGCATGGGCGTGCTGATCTTCCTCGCGGGCCTCTCGACCGTTTCCCGGGACACAGTGGAGGCCGCGCGGCTCGAAGGCGCGAGGATGTGGCAGATCTGGTGGCACGTCATCATCCCGCAGCTTCGCCCGATCATCGAGTTCTCGGTCGTCATCACCACGATCGGACTGCTGACCTCGATGTTCGGCCTGATCTACGTGCTGACCGCCGGCGGCCCCGGCACCGCGACCACCGTCCCGGAATACCTGATCTGGATCGCGCAGGGGCGGCTCAACATGCCCGCCTACGCGGCCGCGCTCTCGATGATCCTGTTCTGCATCACCGGCGTTCTCGCGTTCCTGCAGATCCGCATGATGTCGCGCAACACCAACGTGTAGGGGGAGATCCGTGGCAGGCGCAGGCAAGCGGCAGAGACTGGCCCTGAGGGTCGCGGCAGTACCGATGGGGCTGCTCGCGCTGAGTTGCCTCTACCCGATCTTTTTCGCGGTCAACAACGCCTTCAAGACCCGGCACGAATACCTGCAGGACCGGTTCGGCCTGGTTCAGCACCCGACCCTGGACAACTTCGTGCAGGCCTGGACCCGCTCGCATCTCGATGAGTATTTCCTGAACTCGGTCATCGCGACGGTGGGCGCGGTGATCCTGTTGATGGTGGTGTCCTCGCTGGCCGGGTTCGCCCTTGCCGTGCTGCGCTTCCCGTACCGGCGCTTCCTTTTCGTCGTGATCCTCTCCTCGCTGATGATCCCCGTGCAGGTCGTGCTCGTGCCCTACATGCGCACCATGGTCGCGCTCGACCTCATCAACACGCATCTGGGCCTGATCCTCTCCTACACGGCATTCTTCCTGCCGTTCTCGGTCTACATGATGACCGCGTTCTATTCCGGCCTGCCCCGCGAACTGATCGAGGCAGCGAGGATCGACGGCGCGTCGCTCCTCCAGGTCTGGTGGCACGTGATGGTGCCGCTTGGCATGCCGGCGCTGGTGACGCTCGCGATCATCAACACGCTCAACTGCTGGAACGACATCCTGATCGCGCTGTTGACGATGCAAAGGAACAGGACGCTGATGGTGGGCATCTCCGCGCTCAAGGGGCAATATTCCGACCAGATCCCGCTGTTCACCGCCGGGATCGTCATCGCGGCGGCACCGATCGTGGTCCTCTACGTCCTGTTCCAGCGGCGGATCGTGTCCGGCATCGCCATCGGCGCGGTGAAAGGCTGACGGATGGCGCGGATCGACCTGAGAAACGTCAGCAAGAGCTTCGGGGCGACCACCGTCATCCACGACGTCTCGCTTGCCATCGAGGATGGCGAGTTCGCCGTGTTCGTCGGTCCCTCGGGCTGCGGAAAGTCGACTCTCCTGCGCATGATCGCCGGGCTCGAGGAAGTCAGCGACGGCGAAATCCTCATCGACGGAACGGACGTGACCGACGAGGAGCCGTCGGACCGGGGCGTCGCGATGGTGTTCCAGTCCTACGCGCTCTACCCGCACATGACCGTTGCCGACAACATCAGCTTCGGGCTGCGAATGAACCGCCGCCCCAGGCCCGAAATCGCCGAGAAGGTCGCGCGCGCCGCTCAGATCCTCCAGCTCGAAGCATACCTGGACCGGCGTCCCGCCCAACTCTCGGGCGGCCAGCGCCAGCGCGTCGCCATCGGCCGCGCCATCGTCCGCGATCCCAAGGTCTTCCTGTTCGACGAGCCGCTCTCGAACCTCGACGCGGAGCTGCGCGTGCAGATGCGGGTGGAGCTTTCCAAGCTGCACCGGGTGCTCGGCAACACGATGATCTATGTGACGCACGATCAGACCGAGGCGCTCACCATGGCGGATCGCATCGTGGTGATGCGGGCGGGCAAGGTGGAACAGGTCGGCGCGCCGATGACCGTCTACGAAGACCCCGACAACGCCTTCGTCGCCGGGTTCATCGGCTCGCCGCGCATCAACTTCCTCGCCGCAAGCGCCACGGCGGAGGGACGGCTTCGCGTCGGCGGCGTCGAGCTGGATTCCCCGACCAACACCCGGCCGGAGCCGGGACAGAAACTGCAGTTCGGCATCCGTCCGGAACATTTCGGCGCGCAGACGGGTCCCACGCTCGAGGCAACGGTCGACATGGTCGAACGCCTCGGCGCCACCTCCTATGTGCATGCCAGGTTGCGGACCGACGAACCGGTCATCGCCGAATTCCGGACATCGCCGCCCCGGACGGGCGAAACCGTCGCACTGCGCTTCGCCGCCGAGTCCGTGCGCCTGTTCTCCGAGCGCGGCGCGCGGATTCGATAGGCCGACCCGGCGCCCATCGCGATATTAGGCGCAAACTAACCCCGGATCAGGAACTCTGTGCTTTCGCCCGAAGCCAAGTGCAGGCGAGACTTCCCGGGACTGAATCCGGAGGGTCGCGAATGTCCGCTGAAACAACCGAAGTGCTCGTCGTCGGCGCGGGGCAGGCCGGCGTCGCCATGAGCGAGCACCTGGGCAAGGCGGGCATCCCGCATCTCGTGCTGGAACGGCACCGCATAGCCGAGCGCTGGCGCTCGGAGCGCTGGGATTCGCTCGTGGCCAACGGTCCCGCCTGGCACGATCGTTTTCCGGGCCTCGCCTTCCCCCGCACCGGCCCGGACGCGTTCCCCCCGAAAGAGGAGGTCGCGGAGTACTTCGTGGACTATGCCCGGAAGATCGGCGCCCCGATCCGATGCGGCGTCGAGGTGACGGAGGTGCGCCGCCACCGGGGCCGGCCGGGGTTCCGCGTGGAGACCTCCCACGGGCCGATCGACGCCAGCTACATCGTCGCCGCCACCGGACCGTTCCAGCGCCCGGTCATCCCGCCGCTGGTGCCCGAGACCGAGGGGATCACGCAATTGCACTCGACGGCCTACCGCAACCCCGGCCGGCTTCCCGAAGGGGCCGTGCTGGTGGTCGGCGCCGGCTCCTCCGGCACGCAGATCGCCGAAGAGCTGATGCTCGCAGGACGCCGGGTCTGTCTCTCGGTCGGGCCGCATCACCGGCCGCCCCGCAGCTATCGCGGACGCGACTTCGTCTGGTGGCTGGGCGTGCTCAACAAGTGGGACGCCGAGGCGATGCCGGGCGCCGAACACACCACCATCGCGGTCAGCGGGGCGCAGGGGGGCCATACGATCGACTTCCGCCGCCTCGCCCACCGGGGGATGACGCTTGTCGGCCGCGCCGTGGGGTTCGAAGACGGCGTGATGACCTTCGCCCCCGACCTTGCCGCCAATATCGCGGCCGGCGATGCCAATTACCTGTCGCTCCTCGACGAGGCCGATGCCTTCGTGGCGCGCAACGGGCTGGACCTCCCCGAAGAGCCCGAGGCGCGCCGGATCGCGGCCGATCCGGCCTGTCTCCGCGACCCGCTCCCGTCGATGGACCTCGCCGCGTCGGGGATCTCCACGATCATCTGGGCGACCGGGTTCGAGGCCGACTATCGCTGGCTCAAGGTCGGCGCGGTCGACGATGCCGGCCGGCCCCGCCACCAGCGCGGGATCTCGGAGGAGCCCGGCGTCTATTTCCTCGGCCTGCCGTGGCAGACGCGCCGGGGCTCCTCCTTCATCTGGGGGGTCTGGTACGACGCACGCTACATCGCCGATCATATCGCCAAGCAGCGCGGCTACCTCGCCTACGAGGCGCCGAAGCCGCAGCAACCCGAAGACGCCCGAGCGGCAGGAGACACCGATGGCCCACACCCGTATCCGTAAGTTCAACACGCGCACCACCTACCCCGAGCAGAACCTCGACAACGACCTCTGCCAGGCGGTGGTCACCCGGGGCGGCAAGACGGTCTGGCTGCGCGGCCAGTGCCCGCAGGACCTGGACACCGCGCGGAACATCGACAGCCACGACCCGGTCGAACAGACTCACAAGGTGATGCAGAACATCAAGCAGCTGATCGAGGAGGCAGGCGGCTCGATGGAGCATCTGGTCAAGGTGGTTGTCTACATCACCGATGTCCGGCATCGCGAGGCGGTCTACCGCACCATGGGCGAATACATCAAAGGCGTGCACCCGGTCTCGACCGGGCTCGTCGTGCAGGCGCTCGCCCGGCCGGAGTGGCTGGTCGAGATCGACGGCACCGCCGTGATCCCGGAGTGACGGCATGACCTTTTCCCTCGTCGCACGCTGCGCCGATACCGGCATGTTCGGCCTCGCTATCTCCTCCTCCTCGCCCGCCGTTGCCGCGCGCTGCGCCTATGCGCGCGCGGGTGTCGGCGCGGTTTCGAGCCAGAACGTGACCGATCCGACGCTGGGGCCGCTGACCCTGGACCTGATGGAGAGCGGCCTCTCCGCCGCCGCGGCGATCGAGGAGGTGAAGACACGCGGCAGGTTCATCGAATACCGCCAGGTGCTGGCGGTGGATGCGCAGGGCCGTACCGCCATCCATTCGGGCCCCAATTCGCTGGGAATCTGGACCGAGGCACGGGCACCCGACGTGGCCTCGGGCGGCAACCTCCTGGCCAATGACGGCGTGCCGCAGGCCATCGTCGACGGGTTCCTTGCCGCCGCGGGCCATATCGGCGACCGGCTGATCGCCGCGCTGCGCGCGGGCCGGGAGGCCGGGGGCGAGGCGGGGCCGGTGCATTCCGCGGGCCTGCTGATCGTCGACAAGGTCAGCTGGCCCGTGGCCGATCTGCGCTGCGACTGGACAGAAGACTGCCCGATCGAGGCGATCGCCCGCGCGTGGCACGTCTACAAACCGCAGCTCGAAGCTTATGTGCAACGCGCGCTCGACCCGAGAATTGCGCCCTCCTACGGCGTTCCCGGCGACGAATAGGGCGCTGCATACCCCCACGCAGCGCGGCGCCGCGCTTGACCGGGCGCTCCCGCCATCTTAGCCCAAGCCTATCCGACTCGCCGGAAGGCTTCGACATGCCCTTGCGCTTCACCTTGCGCCAGCTGGAATATTTCGTCGCCGTCGGCGAGGAGGGGTCGATCGCCCGGGCTGCCGGGAAGGTGAACGTCTCCTCCCCGTCGATCTCGGCCGCAATCACCCAGATGGAGCAGGAATTCGGCCTGCAACTCTTCGCCCGCAAGCATGCGCAGGGCCTGACGCTCAGCCAGGCCGGGCGGCAATTCATCGTCCAGGCCAGGACGGTCCTGGCGGAGGCCGAGAAGCTGAACCGACTGGCGAACGAGATCACCGGCCGGGTACGGGGTCCGCTCGACGTCGGCTGCCTGCTGACCTTCGCGCAGATCGTGCTGCCGCACCTGCGCCGCAGCTTCACCGCGCGCTTTCCCGAAGTCCGGTTCCGCCAGTTCGAACGCGATCAGGGCGCGCTCTTCGACGGTCTTCGGAGCGCGGAGCTGGACATCGCGCTGACCTACGACCTCGACATCCCGCCCGACCTCGAGTTCGTGCCACTCCTCGACCTGCCCCCCTATGCGCTGCTGCCGGAAGATCACGATCTCGCCCACCGGACGAGCGTGTCGGTCGCGGAGTTGGCCCCCTACCCCATGGTGCTGCTCGACCTGCCCCACTCGGCACCCTACTTCCTGTCGGTCTTCGAGACCGCCGGGGTGCAGCCCGTCATCGCCGAACGTACCCGCGACATGGAGGTGATGCGGTCGCTGGTGGCCAACGGCTTCGGCTATTCCATCGCCAACATCCGCCACGCCTCCGAACGCGCGCCGGACGGCAAGCCGCTGCGCTTCGTGCCGCTTTCGGGCGATTTCCGGGCGCTCGGGATGGGGGTCCTGCTGGCCGGCGGAATGAAGACCACGCTGACCGTTCGGGCCCTGATTGACCACTGCAGGGAAAACCTCACGCCCGGGACTGCGCCCGGCCTCACGCCACGCGCCGCGCCGACGGCCCGCGGTGGCGCGGTGCCGCAGGAGGCCCCATGACCACCGAGGACATCCTCGCCCGCCTGGTCGCCTTCCCGACCGTCAGCGCCGACGGCAACCTGCCGCTGGTCGACTGGGTCGAGGCCTTCCTTGAGGCGCGCGGCTTCACCGTCCATCGCCTGCCCGACGAAACGGGCCGGAAGGCCGGGCTCTTCGCGGTGCGGAGCCCCGGGGGGCCGGGCGGCGTCATGCTCTCGGCGCATTCGGACGTGGTGCCGGTCGAGGGCCAGGGCTGGCACCGCGATCCGTTCCGGCTGACGCGCGAGGGCGATCTGCTCTACGGCCGCGGCACCGCCGACATGAAGGGCTTCCTGGCCGCCATGCTGCGCGTCGCCGACCGCGCCGCGGGCATGACCCTGGCCGAGCCCCTGAAACTCGCGATCTCCTATGACGAGGAACTGGGCTGCCGCGGGATCGCGCAGATGATCCCGCATCTCGAACGCCTGCTCGGCCTGCCCCGGCTCTGCATCGTGGGAGAACCCACAGGCATGGCCATCGCCCACGGCCACAAGGGCAAGGCAGCCTATCGCGCCACCTGCCGCGGCGAGGCCGGCCATTCCGCCATGGCGCCCCGCTTCGTCAACGCCCTTCATCTCGGCGCGGACCTCATGTCGGACCTGCGCGCGCTCCAGGCCGAGCTCGCGACGACGGGCGCGCGCGACGAGGGCTACGCGATCCCCTGTTCGACGGTCCATGCCGGCAGGATGGCGGGCGGCACGGCGCTCAACATCGTTCCGGATTCCTGCACGCTCGACTTCGAGATCCGTCACCTCGCCGCCGATCCGCTGGCCCCGCTCGAGCGCCGCATCGAGGTGGCCGCCGCGCGGATCGCCGCGGAAGCCGGCCCCGCCGCGCGGATCGAGGTCACCCACATCAACGCCTATCCCGGACTGGACCTCGACGCCGCGGACCCCGCAGTCGCCGCGCTTTCGTCATGGCTCGACGCGGCGGAGCTGACGAAGGTCGGCTTCGGGACCGAAGCCGGGCACTTCCACCGCGCCGGCGTGCCAACGCTCGTCTGCGGCCCCGGGCACATGGACCAGGGACACACGGCGGACGAGTTCATCGCCGCCGATCAGCTCGCGGCCTGCGACGCCATGTTGGACAGGATGCTCGCGTCGCTGCGCGCGCCGTAGCCTTCGATGTCCCGGGTAGTCGATCCTGCATCGACTGGGATGCCGGACACCCACCACTCCTCGAGCCCCCCTGAAAACACGCCGGAGTTCCCTTCGACAGAGTCGTTGCCGGGAACTCAATGGGCATCTTGCCAACAACATGGAATCCGGGACTGGAAGTAGCAGCGTCGCCCCCAGGTTTTGCCTGCTCCCCCGCCGCAATCGGACGGGCTTTCCAGAGCTGTTTTAGGCTGTCCCCTGCTCCAGCCGGTCGGTCTCGATCTGGTTGGCGCAGACCGCTCGAATGCGCCCGACCGGCACGCGCGAGGTTGCAGGCTGTTGACCGTACTCCGCTATTCTCGGTATCTGCGACTGAACGGCGCGGGCGGCCGCAGGTCGATTGCGCGTGAATGTACTCGAGAACGGGGACCTGCCCGACGTGGCGAGCCTGACGCTGTACTTCATTGTCGAACCGCCCACCTATCAAACGCTCGCGTGCTATCTCGCGGCGTCGATCAGGCAGCATCTCGGCCCGGACGTGAAACTGGTGGGCTATTGTCCCGAGCATCGTCGCGCGGAGGTCGATGAAAATGCCGTTACGGTGCTCGACAGGCTCGATTGCGACCTTCGGACCTTTCGCAGCCAGGGTCGTTTCGACCCCGACTATCCGCACGGAAACAAGATTCTGGCGACGCTGGAGCCGCGCGATACCGATTTCTCGGGATTCATGGATTCGGACATTCTCTGCATTCGCCCGAACCGGGTGGAGAATATTGTCAGCGAAGGTTCGGTTTCGCTCTCATTCGCCGCGTCGATGAACTGGGCGCCGCAGACGATCTGGGACGACATCTACGGCGTTTGCGGGATGGAGGTCCCGGAGGAGCGCGTGATGCTGGCGCGGCAGCTCAAGGGCGCACCGAAGGTTCCCTACTACAGTTCGGGTTTCGTGACCTTTCCGGAGAGGCACCGCTCGCCCGAAGGCAAAAGCTTTGCCGAGACCTGGATGGAAATCGCCGAAACCGTCGACAAGGCGCCCGAAATTCCGATGAAACGTCCCTATCTCGACCAGATGTCGCTGCCTCTTGCTATCCGAAAGGCCGGGCTCCGGACCAATCTGCTGCCCGACGAACAGCACTACATCCTCGGCGGAAAACTGCGGGGCCAACCGCTTCCGGAGGGCAACGCGATTTGCACCGTGCACTACCGTCGCTGGCGCGTGCTGAAGGAAGTCGGCCTTGCCCGGCTGGCCAAAAAGCTGCTGCGGGCACAGGCCGGCGTCAAACGTGTCAACGAGGTCGGCACGGACAGAGACGCGGGCGCGGAGCTCATATCCAGTCGAGGTTGACCCGGGTCGTCGGGTATCTGGCAGCAATCGCGCGCCGCAGCGCCGCAAAGCGCGGGGCGAGGTGGCTGAATTTCTTCTCATGCGTTTCGGCGACCGTGAGGCGGATCCGGTCGAAGAGATCTTCGGCCAGCATGCGTTCCAGAAGTTCCAGTTCGGCGCCCTCAATGTCCATCTTGAGGAAGGCGATCTCTCCGTTCTTGGCCGCGAGATCACGAACGACAGCGGGAAGATCGACGAGGTCAACCGTTATCGCGTTGGTCTCGCCCTCATCAATGCGGCGACCGCCCGCAACGACCGTGCTCTTGACTGATGCACCCTTCGGATTGCTGTCGAAGTTCCTTGCACGCATGAGCTTGATGGTCCCCTCCGCGAGCCCCACCGCAGCGTTGTGCAGAACGACATTGGGCATGGCGCCCAATGACTTCGAAAGTTCGCCGAAGGCGTAGGGATCAGGTTCGAAGGCATGCACCTGAGCGCCGGTTCGGGCGAGTGGCCCGGTCACGGCGCCTACATTTGCACCGCAATCGACGACGACGTCGCCCGGTTTCAGCATCGAGAGTATGCCCTGCATGAGACCCTGCGCATGGGCATATCTGAGGTTGCGGGCCTGGCGGCGCTTCAGTTTCGCCAGTTCATCTTCGACACTCAATTCGGGCACGCGGTCTCTCCGGGGTCAGTAATCGACATAATGCGACTGAATGACGGGCTTGGGCGCGACGGGCTGGTCGGTTTTCTTGACGGCATAGAAGAGAAATTGCGGTTTGTCGAAAGACCGCGTCGCACCACGCGGGGTATTGGTCGGGTCAGGGATCGCGACCGGATCTTCATGGCTCGCGCGCGGAAAGGTCCAGACGCCCAGCACCTCGTACCCCAGCGCGGCTCCCCAGTAGCGCCAAGGGACGTCGGGTCCGATCTGATAGAAGCCGTGGCCGAACCAGCCGTCGGCCCCGACGCAGGACATGAAGACGCCACCCGGCCTCAGCATGGCATGGGCGTTGCGGAAGGCCATCCCGATATCGAACACATGCTCGGTCGTGCCGCCGTCATAGATCACTTCGAACCGGGCATGGAGATCCTCGCCCACGGGTTCGGACAGGTCGTGGATGAACTCCGCCCCCTCAATGTCCGAGAAGTCGAGGCTTTGCAGCGGGGGCCAGCCGATCGCCTTGAAGAAACTCTCGCAAAAGCCGTCTTCCTGAAAGAGATCGGCCTCTCTCACGATGATGCCCATATTGGCGAGGTTGCTTACCAGCCGACCCTTCCAGCCCGGGCGGAAATGCATCTTCTGCCGACCGAGCATGATGCCTTGGCTCTTGCCGGACAGCAGCGGCGCGCAGCGCGCCAAGTGCGTCGCGATGTTGATGCTGATGCCCATTCTGCCTCGGCCGGTTTTCGGCGAGGCTACAGCGGGCCGTGCCGCCTGTCACCCTCGGCCCGAAGTTTTCGGTTCCGTGGTCACCGTATTTGCAGTATCCATGCGCCCCAAGAAGCCCCAGGATGGGCCCCGCGACAGGCAAGAACATGACCGAAGCTAACCGCAGGCCTGTAGCCTCACTCTGGATCGGCCCGCAGCTGCATTACCTGAACCAGCTCTGCCTCAGGTCCCATGTCGTCCAGGGCCATCCGACGGTGGTCTATGTCACCGACGACGTGGCGAACGCGCCCGAGGGGGTGGAACTTCGACCGGCCTCCGAGATCATGGACCTCGACATGGCCCTTGTCGAAAAGACGAGCGCGTCGTTTCTGTCGAACGTCTTCCGCTACAAGATGATCCGCAAGACAGGCGCAATCTGGATCGACTGCGACGCCTTCTGCCACCGGCCCTTCCCCGACGAGATGGACTATGTCTTCGGCGAACACGGCCTGTCCGGCGCGCTGAACTGCGGCGTCATCGGTCTGCCGGGCGAGAGCGAGGTGATGGACCGGCTTCTGGACTACTACGACAACCTGCCCGACTATCCCGAATGGTGGAGCAAGCGGCTGCGCAAGAAGATGGACGAACAGCCCGACAATCTGTCCCACGCCGCGAAGATCTACGCGACGGAGCGCACCGCCTTCGGGCCGCAGGCCTTCACCCATTTCGCGCGAATGACGGGGATCATCGACAAGGCCTTGCCGTGCGCCGGGCTCTATCCGGTGCCGTTCCAGCTCAACGACGTGTTCTTCGACCCCTACGGTCGCGTCGAGGGACACTTCACCGGTGAGACGCTGTCGGTTCATTTCTACACCAACGGAACGCGCCGCTGGTGGCGCAAGCACGCGCCGCCGCCCGGCAGCTACGCTGCGCGGATGTGCGAAGAGGTGGGCATCGACCCGGCGCGCGCGCTCGAAGAGTGACGATGGCGGCGCGGATCGGTTTCGAGAAGCACATTAGCCCTCACGGGCGCATCACCGCCGTGTCCATGATGAAGGATGAGGCGCCCTATCTCATCGAGTGGTTCGCCCATCATCTCGCGGTCGGGTTCACCGACATTCTCGTCTACACGAACGACTGTACCGACGGTACGGACGAAATGCTGATCCGGCTCGAAGAGCTCGGCCTGGGGCACCATCGGAAAAATGCCATCCCCGAAGGCGTGAAGCCTCAGCCCTCGGCGATCAAGCACGCGCAGGAAGAGCCGGTCGTGACTGGCTCCGACTGGGTTCTTGTCTTTGATGCTGACGAATTCCTCTGCATCAACTACGGCGACGGGCGCATCGATTCCATGATCTCGGCCGCGGGGGAAGCGAATGGCATCGTCATCACCTGGCGTATCTTCGGCTCCAGTGGCGTTCGGAACTGGTCCCGCGCGCCCGTGACCGAACAGTATCTCCATGCCGCGCCGCCGCTCTGGAACAAGGGTTGGGGGGTCAAGACCCTGTTCAAGTTCGATCCCGAGATCTGGAAGCTCGGCATCCACCGCCCGACGATGAAGACCAAGGTCCTGAAGACCGACTTTCCGGCCACCGTTCACTGGTTGAACGGCTCTGGCATGCCGATGGAGGACTATTTCAAGTTCCGCGGCTGGCGTTCGATCCGCCGGACCGTGGGCTACGACTGGGCGCAGATGAACCACTACGCGGTCAAGTCGATCGACGCCTATGCGATACGGAAGCTGCGCGGCAACGTGAACCTCAAGAAGGACAAGTACAACGCCGACTACTGGGCTCTTCAGGACCGGAACGAGGTCAGGGACACCAACATCCTGCGGTACGCGGCCGAACGAGCCCGGATCGCCGCGGAGCTGCTGAAGGATCCCGTTCTGAACCGGCTCCACCACACGGCGCTGGACCGGATCGAGGCAAGGCTTGAAGCGTTCAAGAAGACCGAGGCCTATGAAGCGCTGAAGGCCGAAATCATCGAGGCGTCGGGCGTGCCGCTCACCAAAGTCAGCGCGAAGCCCCCCAAGCCGCGCGATCCCGCGAAGATCGCTGCGCTGATGAGCGACGTCGAAAAGAAGGCCGCCTCAAGACCCAAGTCCGAACGCCGCAATCCGCCTGTCGCCGGCTTGGATCCGGGCAGGCTGCGCGATCCCTACGCGCCGACACCGATCGACCGTTCGACGGACGCAGCTTTCGAAACGGTCGCCAATCACGACGTACTCTTGCCTGCGGATCCGCGCATCTTCGGACCCGCCGCGCTTGCCGAAGTCGCGGCCGGCAAGTTCGACCGCCGCAACGCCCGCTACCGGCCGCTTCTCGTCGGTCGGCGGGACCGACTTCTGGAACTTGGCGCGGGCATCTGTTTTCTGCCGATTCTGTCTGTACGTACGCATTCCGGTCTTGTCGCGCTCGCGCATGAGGAACGTTCCGATCTCGCCTGTATCGGGCGCGAGATCGCTGCCGCGCACAATCTGGGCTCAGACCGGCTCGAGGTGGTGGACGGGCCGTTGTCTCTGCCTGGCGACGGCCCCGGCGAGGCTGGCGGCCTCGCAGAGCTCCTGCGGGATTTCGCGCCGACGGTCCTGGTTCTGAACGATCCGCGTATGACGCCCGATCACCTGCCTTCCATCGTCGTCCCGAGCCTGCGAAGGCTGATAATCCCGGAGTCCGTCTTCAGGCTCCATCCCTTTCCGGCCGCACTCGAGTCGGTCTCATTCGCACCGGTCCCGGACGGCGAACGGGCAGGTGGAGGCGTATTCGACAGGCGCGCGCACTAGGTTTCGTCACCCATAAATCTGAAATCCTCGCTGCGGCGTTCCGAGAATTCTTGCACCAGTGCGGCGATTTCGTTTTCTGACGGCAGGTCGGGTGTAAAATCGGCCTCAACATAGCCGAGAGTTGTCAACTGTCCGAACAGGGACGCGAAATCCAGCTCGCCCACCGACCGGTAATCGCTGCGCGTGGACTCGCCCGACACCCAGTCCTTGCGGATCACATCAATAACGTCCGGCGTGACGTTGCAGAAAGATCGGTACTGCAACACGTAGTCCGCCGAATTGGCCTTGGATCGGCGCAGGATGATCGCAACGCGGCCGCCCTCCCGGAACAGATATGCCGCGAGATGGAGCGCGGAGCCGTCAAGCGCAACGATTTTCCGGGCCGCCTTGTAGCGTGCGATCTGCACGTCGAGCGGGTGCTTCTCGGGATGAAATATCTCGTAGCCCTGACGGGACAGGTTCTGTTCGATGAAGGTCTCGCCGAGAACGGCCCCAAGCCGAGAGGGTAGCTTCGCGCGGCTGATGTACAGTTTCTCGCCGCCCTCTGCGGCGATTCCGCCGGCGAGCCGATCGCGCATGAACCGCCTGTAGAGTGGTGATCCGGCATACCGGTTCGACCAGCCGAAGCCCAGTTCCGGCACATAAAGTTCCTCGACCCGAACCGGCGTGTCGTAGGTCCGCACAGGAATCGCGACACCAAGTCTTTCGAAGAATGGGGCCATCGCTGAAATTGCCCGCTCCGTCGGCAAGATGCCTCCCCGGTAGGGCAGATAGAGGACACTATCAATCTTCCCCTCGAGTTCGGACAGAGCCCATAGGCGCGCGGTGGACTCGACCAGGAAATGGCCAAAATGGCGCCGCATATGGCCCGCAAAAAGATGCCGCCCGGGCAGATCTTCTATCCGCTCGTCATCCGACAGCGACGGGACCGGCGTCGCCTTGCCGGCGCGGATCCATGCCCGCGACAACTCGCAATAGCTTCGGTCGGCCAGAAGCACACCTGACGCAAGGCGGGTGTCATGGTCGCGTTCGGGCACGACGATCGCCCCGCGCAGCCGCAGGATCTCACCACGAAACGGCCGCTTCGGTTTGCCGTCCTTGACGATTATCGACTCGGCCGGCGGCACTTCCGGCCGATCGCCCAGTTGCAAATGCGCCTTTTGGGCGAAACGTGCATTCGGATCATCGTTCAGGAACCATTCGGCCATATGTCGGGCGAGACGCCTGTGCCCGGTATGTTCAAGATTCTTGAGGAGTTCCTTGCGCCATAGCCTTACGTCGCGCCGGGCTCGAATGAGCTTTCGGAAGACCGCCCGGTCGAACGTGCCCGTCCCAATGTCCCGAAATACTTCGTCCAGCGCGCCGCACGCCTTTAGCTGGCGGATCAATCTGTGCCCGAAATGGCCGCATTTCACATATCTTATCGAGTCGCCTTCTATCCGCAAGGCATGAGCCCGGTCCTCGGGGACAAACGGATCATAGAAGAGCCAGACCTCACGCGCCTCCGACAAACCGTCGGCGGCGTCCAGGAAATCGGGGCTGTCCCAATTCCATTTCCGCTGCGCATAGCGAAAGCGCTTCTCGAAAGGGGCGATTCGGCGGCTCAATGTCGTCTGTGGAGAGAACGCCAACACGACGGCACCCGGAACAAGTCGCGAATAGGTCAGAGCCGCATACCCTCCCATGGATGCTCCCGTGAAAACAACGCGCTCGAACCCCCGGAAAAAACCCGCGTCCCTGAGCTTTTCCAGCAAGCGCGGCGTGTCTTCGTTTCGATACCAGTCCTTCCGGCTCGCGATCAGGCCGAGAATGGAAAAGCCTGCCTTCATAATCCTCACATGAAGCCAGGGTTGCGGCGGCTGATACTCGCCAACGGACGCAAGGTTGTCGAACGTCACGAACAGGATGCGTGAGCGGCGAACGAAATAGGCGTCGACAAGCCCTCCCCTGAGCAGGAACGTGTCCAGGCCGGCCGCGGTTTCGGCGGATTCGGTTTCGGGCGGAACGGAAGGCATCCCTGCGATGTGTTCGTCGGAAGTTCTCGGCCCAGTCATGGTTTGCTCATGTCGGTTTTGGAGACGGTTCGGATCCTGAACGGGTTCTAGGGTCTGGACTCTTAGCCGGTAGATGACGGTGGCAGCAAGAGCGATGGCCGAGAGGAAGACTCTCGGGCATCGGTCGCGTCTATGACAGCTCCGGTCCCTGTACCGATCCCGCCGCGCGGATCGGGCTCGACGCCATCGCGAACCGGGAAGGCACTTGGGGGATTCGGGACGGCGACTGCAGGAAATAGGTCTCGAAGCGCCAGAACGGCAGCAGAGCTGGCCCGCGCTCGAACTGTTGAGGCAACCTCGCCGAATCCGGCGGTCCGGGCTGGGCCAAGATTTTCCTCAAGCGGATTCCGGCCTGCTTCCGGATGCCGGACCGCTCTCGTATTCGCCGTTCGGCAAAACGAGCATGTCTTTCCAAGACTTTGACTTCATGGTGGAAAAAATGGCGCACCCGACAGGATTCGAACCTGTGACCTCTGCCTTCGGAGGGCAGCGCTCTATCCAGCTGAGCTACGGGTGCTTCGCCCGGGGTCATAGCCTCGGCGGGGGCGCACCGCAAGCCCCGCAATCACAGGCTGGGCCGCGGGCGGGGGCGGACGCTGTTCAGCGGGCGGCAATAGCTCTGGCGCTTCGTGTAGCGCTGCATGTCGCGGCGCATCCAGTCGGTGCGGATCGGCCCCCAATCCGCCGCGACCCCCTGCCAGCGCCGCTCGCCCCGTACCGCGACCGCCCGGTCGCGCGGCACCGTGGCCGCCATGATCCGGACGGCGCAGCTCAGGTTCGAGGGGCCGTGATGCAGGTCCTCGGCGGTGACCGCCCGGCAGTTCCGCAGCTCCGCCGTGCTCGGCAGGATCTGCAGGAGCCCGTGCCACTGCCCGCCGCCGCCCACCGCGCGGGGGTTCCAGGTGCTCTCGTAGCGCGACAGCGTCGAGATCAGCGCCGCCCAGAAGGCCGCCCTGCCCTCCGCGTCCTGCTCGGGATAGGCCGGGCACCAGTCGGCGATGTCCTCGGGCACCACGTCCAGAAGCGGCCGCCCGTGGCCGCGGATCGCCGAGAGCGTCACCCGCGTCCAGAGCAGCCCGCCGCGCCGGTATTCCCAGCGCATCCGGGGGATCTGCGCCTCGCGGGGCGCGGGACGGACGGTGTCGGGGCCGGGTGTCAGCACCTCGGGCCGGGCCGGACGGTAATACGGCCGCAGCGGCGGCAGGTCGGGGCCCGAGACGCGCACGGCCGCCATTGCGCCCGCCACCGAGACGCAGGCCAGGACCGCCGCCCCGGCAAAGACCCGTGCAATCCGTCCGATGTTCCGCTCCCTTCCCCCGCCGCGATCAGAGCCGCATCGGGAAAGGATTTCAAGAGCCTGCGGTCAGCCCAGAAGGTCGCGGGCCAGTTCCAGCGCGTCCACGAGCGCATCCACCTCGGCCTCGGTATTGTAGAGCCCGAACGAGGCGCGGCAGGTGGCGGTGAGGCCCAGATGGTCCATCAAGGGCCCCGCGCAATGATGCCCCGCCCGCACGGCGACGCCCTTCTTGTCGAGGATCGTTGAGATGTCATGGGCATGCGCGCCCGCCATGGTGAAGGAGAAGATCGCCGCCTTGTCGGCCGAGTTCCCTTGCACCGCCAGCCAGTTCAGCCCGCCGAGCCGCTCGCGCGCATAGTCGCGCAGCCGGTCTTCATGGGCGGCGATGGCCTCCATCCCGAGATCCATCATGTAGCCGAGCGCCACCCCGAGGCCGATCTGCTGCACGATCCCCGGCGTTCCCGCCTCGAACATCATCGGCGGCGCGGCATAGTCCACCCGGTCCTTGTGGACCTCCTTGATCATGTCGCCGCCACCGAGGAAGGGGCGCATCTCGGCAAGCCGCTCCTTCGCGATCCAGATCGCACCCGAGCCGGACGGGCCGTAGAGCTTGTGCCCGGTGATCGCGTAGAAATCGCAGCCGATGGCCCGCAGGTCGACCGGCATATGCACAGCCGCCTGCGATCCGTCGACCAGCACCGGCACCCCCTTGGCCCGCGCGCCAGCCGAAATCGCGGCGACGTCGACCTTGGTGCCCAGCACGTTCGACAGATGCGTCACCGCGACCAGCTTCGTCCGGGGCCCTATCGCGTCGATCACCGCCTGCGGGTCGAGATCGCCATTGGCGTCCACATCGACCCATTTCAGCACCACCCCCTGCCGCTCGCGCAGGAAGTGCCAGGGCACGATATTGGCGTGGTGCTCCATCACCGACAGCACGATCTCGTCGCCCGCCTCCATCCGCGGCATCGCCCAGGAATAGGCGACGAGATTGATCCCCTGCGTGGTGCCCGTGGTCATCACGATCTCGTCTTCCGAGCCCGCGTTCAGGAACCGAGCCACCTTGCCCCGAACCGCTTCGTATTTCTCGGTCGCGAGATTGGAAAGGTAGTGCAAGCCCCTGTGAACGTTGGCGTATTCCTGCGAATAGGCCTGCGTTATCGCGTCGATCACGGCGCTTGGCTTCTGCGCCGACGCGCCGTTGTCGAGATAGACCAGCGGCTTGCCGTTCACCTCGCGCGCGAGGATCGGGAAGTCCCGGCGGATCGCATCGACATCGTACATCAGACTTCTCCCGAAGGGGGTTGGACGCCGGCCAGGAGCAGCAGGAGGGCCGCCAGGAAGATCAGCGCGAAGGCCGTCGCGACCATCATCCCGAAGACCGGTAGCGCCGAGCGGAAGCCATGCAGCGCCGCGATGAAATGCGTCAGCATCCAGATCGACAGCACCGCCGTCGCCAGCCCGAAGATCTCGCCCAGAACCGGGTTCAGCACGTAGAGCACCAGTTGCGCGAGGCTCAGGCAGATCCCGATGAATTGCAGCCAGCTCACCAGGAGCACGGTTTCCTCGAACCCGCCGGTGCCGCCGAAGGCGCGGCCGATCCAGAAGATCGCGGCGATGGTTATCGCCAGCCCGGCCATCTGCATGGCCGCCATCGCCACCGGGTTGTGGATCAGCGTGACCAGCGCGGCGGGCATGTTCTCGTCGAGCGGCGCCACCAGGAGATTGGCCTCGGTGACGATCCCCAAAAGCACGACGACCAGCGCCAGGATCAGCCCCAGGGCCTGGCGCGGCACGCCGAGCGACAGGATCTCCGCCGCTCCCTCGCGCGGCGCCTGGATCGACCGGCCCATCATGGCCAAAAGCTGCGCGAAAGTCGGCATCAGGCCTCCTGCCCTTCGTTGCGGCCCCACGAAAGGAGGCCCGCTCCCCAGAACACCATGAAGGCGAGCGCCGCAAGGCTTCCGGTCAGCGTCGCCGCCGGGCCGGGGCCGGAAAAGCCCAGCGTCAGCCCGTTGAGGAGCCACAAGGGCCCCGATGCCAGGAGCGCCCAGAAAAGCGCGATCCGCGCCTCGTAGCCGCCTGCCCGCACCCCCATCGCCCGCACTGCGAAACGCCCGAGCAGCGCCAGCAGGTAGAACCCGAGCGGCGCGATGATCAGCCAGCCCAGCAGCGCGCCCCCAAGACGCGCGTCGAGCGGGATCGACGGATCCTCCCAGGCCAGCCGCGACAGGTCGGGCCAGCGCGAGACGAACATCAGGAGGCACCCCGCCATCAGCACCGCCAACGCACGCGGCTCCGACGCGGGCGGCGCGGCCCGGCGCCGGACCACGTCGTGCGGCGCCCGGTAGGTGCGCAGGATGTCGAGGGCCACACTCATCGTTCCGGCCTTAGCGGCGGCGCGCCAGCCAGCCCTCCAGCCGCGCAAGGATATCGGCGGCAATCGCCTCGTCCTCGATCTCCTGGATCGCCTCGGCCACGAAGGCCAGCGTCAGGAGATCCTGCGCGTCCGCTTCGGGCACCCCGCGCGAGCGCAGGTAAAAGAGCGCGTCCTCGTCAATGGCGCCCGAGGTGGAGCCGTGCGAACAGGCCACGTCATCGGCGTAGATCTCGAGCTCGGGCTTGGCGAGGAACTGGCTGTCCCCGTCCAGAAGCAGCGACTGGCTGATCTGGTAGCCGTCGGTCTTCTGCGCCCCCTTCTTCACCAGGATCTTGCCCTGGAACACCCCCGTCGCGCCGTTCCGCAAGACCTTCTTGAACACCTGCCGGCTCTCGCAGCCCACCGCGTCATGGGTGATGAACACCGTGTCGTCGTGGTGAAAGCTCTTGCCGTCGCCCAGCGCCGCGCCCGCTACATGGGCAACGCCATTGTCGCCGGTCAGCTCGATCACCTGCTCGTTCCGGGTCAGCACCCCGTTCGCCGTGAGCGTGAAGCTCTTGTAGACCGACCCCTCGCCCAGCCGCGCGAAGATCGAGGTCATCGCCCGGCGCTCGTGGTCGCGACCCTGCGCGCGGACATGGTGGAACGCGCCGCCATCGGCCACGTCCACTTCCATCACCTTGTTGAACCGCGCCGCCGCCGGGCCGCTTTCCAGAAGCGTCAGCGACGCCCCGGCCTCGACCCGCACCACATGGTGCAAGACCGCGTCCGACCGCGTGTCGCGATGCAGGTAGATCAGCGCCACCGGCTTCGGCGCCGCCGCCGTCACCCGGATCGTCACGCCATCCGTCGCCATCGCGCTGTTCAGGGCCGCGAAGGGCCGCGCGACCGGCGCCTGCCCGCGCGCTTCCAGCACGCCGTAGAGATCCCGCGCCCAGTGGATGTCGCGCGACGCGGCCGTGCTCAGCCGCTCGATCTCGACACCCTCCAGCGCCAGGTCGTCCGAGGCGCCCTCATCGAACACCCCATCGACAAAGACGATCTTCAGCCGGTCGATCGCGTCGAACGTGACCGCCTCGCCGGTCTCGAACACGACCGCTTCCGGCGCCTCCGCGGCGTTCAGATCCGCCGGGTTCGTGAAGCGCCAGTATTCGTCGCGGCGCCCCGGCAGGCCCATCGCGCGCAGCCGCCCGGCCGCCTCGCCGCGCGCCGCCTTCGCCCAGGCCCCTTCGTCGGCGACGGGCCCGAGCCGCGCCTCGAGCGGATCCGCGCCCGTCTTCTCCGCCAGCGCCATCACGCCACCTCCCCGAGGATCCCGGCATAGCCGTTCTCCTCGACTTCCAGCGCCAGCTCCGGCCCGCCGGTCTTGATGATCCGTCCGTCCGCCATGATATGCACCACGTCCGGCCGGATATGGTCCAGAAGCCGCTGGTAATGGGTGATGACCAGGAACGCCCGGCCCGCGTCGCGCAGCGCGTTCACGCCCTCGGCCACCAGCTTCATCGCGTCCACGTCGAGCCCGGAATCGGTCTCGTCGAGAATGCACATCTTCGGCTCCAGGAGCGCCATCTGCAGGATCTCGTTGCGCTTCTTCTCGCCGCCCGAGAAGCCCACGTTGACCGGCCGCTTGAGCATGTCGGCGTCGATCTTCAGGGCCTTCGCCTTCTCGCGCACCAGCTTCAGGAAGTCCGCCGCCGACATCTCGGCCTCGCCCCGCGCCTTGCGCTGCGCGTTGAGCGCGGTCCGGAGGAAGGTCATGTTGCCCACGCCCGGGATCTCCACCGGGTACTGGAACGCCAGGAACAGACCCGCCGCCGCGCGCTCCTCGGGCTCCATCTCCAACAGATCCTCGCCCTCGAGCGTGGCGGCGCCCTCGGTCACCTCATAGCCGTCGCGGCCCGACAGCACGTAGGACAGCGTCGACTTGCCCGACCCGTTCGGCCCCATGATCGCGTGGACCTTCCCGGCCTCGACCTCGAGGTCGACCCCTTTCAGGATCGGCTTGTCCTCGTCTTCAAGAGCGACGCGCAGGTTCTTGATGCTCAACATGAATTCTGACTCCCAGACATGACGAAACCGGGCGCCGCCCTGTGGGCGGCCCCGGCATGATTTCGGATTTCGGGCTGGCCTAGAGGCCGAGGGCCTCCGGCGAGAACGGATCTTTCGGCGCCGTCGCGATGGCGGTCTGCACGTAGTCCTCCGAGAACATCGAGGTGAACGGCCCGGGGGCTTTCGAGATGATCGTGGATTCGCCCAGCATCACGGCGACGAACCCCGCCATGAACAGCACCAGCCGCAGCCCGTGCCCGACGCTGAACAGGGGCACCAGCAACAGCGCCAGCACCGTCGCGATGCCGATATCGGCGGTCAGCCGGAACAGTTCCAGCCTCTCGGGCGGGATGAGCTCGGGATCGGCCAGCGCGTGGAAGACCGCAATCCGGCCTACCAGCATCAGCCCGGCGCCCAGCGCCAGCGAGAACGGCAGCATGAAGAGCCGGCCCAGCATCCCCTTGCCCGAGACGCGCTCGCGCTTCTTCCGCCGGCGCCGGTGCTCGGCCCCGTCGATGCCGGCGTAGATCGTGCCCGACGTGTTCGGCCCGCCCTGCTCGATCCTGCGGATCCGGTCGGTGAAATGGCTCTGCTGTCTCTGCGAAAGGCTGCCCATGGCCCCGGTACTCCCCGATTGCTCGGCTCGCCCGGGATGCCAAGCGATTGGGGCCAAACCATGGCCCGGCGATGGAAAATCCGGACCGAGCGCCTAGAGTTCGAACCATTGTCCACGGGAAATGATCGTGTTCGGATGCGCCAAGCCGGACACCTCCGTTCGAGAAAATGCCCAGGTCTTCTTCCGGATTGTGGCGTGGCGCGATCATGGAACCGGCTAGCCCAGGGTCACCGCGGTGCCCGAGGCGGAGACCATCAGCATGTTGTTGATGACCTCGTAATCGAGATCCACGCCCACCACCGCATCGGCGCCCTTTGCCGCCGCCCGCTCCTCGAGCTCGCGAAGCGCGATGTCGCGCGCCTTGCCCAGCTCCTGCTCGTAGGCCCCCGAGCGGCCGCCGACGATATCGGTGATCGAGGCGAAGAGATCCCGGAACACGTTCGCGCCGAGAATCGCCTCGCCCACGACGATGCCGTGATACCGGGCGATGCTCCGGCCCTCGACGGAAGGGGTGGTGGTGACGATCA